>NZ_JBFRYB010000002.1 GCF_040892595.1 Zhongshania sp. R06B22
AAGGTCGCGCTGGCGAGAACGTTGGTGTGTTGCTGCGTGGTACTAAGCGCGACGACGTAGAGCGTGGTCAAGTACTGGCTAAGCCGGGCTCAATTACGCCACACACTCGTTTTGAAGCAGAAGTGTATGTGTTGTCGAAAGAAGAGGGTGGTCGTCACACGCCGTTCTTTAAAGGCTACCGTCCACAGTTCTACTTCCGTACCACAGATGTTACGGGCGCTTGTGAGCTGCCTGAAGGCACTGAGATGGTTATGCCTGGCGACAACGTAAAAATGGACGTGACCTTGATTGCGCCCATCGCGATGGAAGAAGGTTTGCGTTTTGCAATTCGTGAAGGTGGCCGTACTGTTGGCGCCGGCGTTGTTGCTAAAATCGTAGAATAAACCGTCACGCCATAGGTGTGATTAGGTTTGTAAAAGGGGAGGCCTTGGTCTCCCCTTTCTTAATTGCAGAATGTGTTTTTGGTTTTTGTTCGTGGTTGCTGTCTAAGTAATGAAATATCCGAGATTATTGGTTGACAACGTCTCGGGATATCATTAACATTCCGCTTCCTTTTTTCGGGTTACTTCACGCGGATTCGTCGCGCTGGGCTCGGATTTATTTGGGATGGGAGTTTGATCAAGTGCAAAATCAGCGGATTCGAATTCGTTTAAAGGCTTTTGATCACCGTCTCATTGATGCGTCTACGCAAGAGATTGTGGATACTGCAAAGCGTACTGGTGCGCAGGTAAGAGGTCCGATTCCTCTTCCTACTCGCAAAGAGCGCTTTACAATACTGGTCTCTCCGCATGTAAATAAGGATGCGCGTGATCAATATGAGATCCGCACCCATAAGCGCATGCTGGACATCGTAGAGCCTACAGAAAAAACTGTAGATGCATTGATGAAGTTAGATTTGGCGGCTGGTGTAGAAGTTCAAATTAGTCTTGGCTAATTAAAACATTTATTAATACTGAATTATATTCAGACCCGCTCGGGGGCTGGCCCTGGGTTGTGTAACGCGCTTTACCGCGCGGCCATAGAGGGTGTTAGCCCCGTACACTGAGAGGTTGGAGCAATGACTATTGGTTTAGTCGGTCGTAAAAGCGGCATGACGCGCGTTTTTACAGAAGACGGCATATCTATTCCGGTGACGGTGATTGAGGTTAATCCTAATCGCGTTACTCGTGTCAAGGCAGATGATGCTGATGGCTATAGCGCGATCCAGGTAACAACTGGTGCACGTAAAGCGTCACGTATCTCTAAAGCAGAAGCAGGGCATTTTGCTAAAACTGGTGTAGAAGCTGGTCGTGGCCTGTGGGAATTTCGTTTGGAGCAAGGTGAGGCGAGCCCGGAAATCGGTGCTGAGCTAACGGTTGCTATATTCGAAGCTGGTCAGAAGGTTGACGTGACTGGGCAGTCTAAGGGTAAGGGTTTTCAGGGCGGTATTAAGCGCTGGAATTTCCATATGCAAGACGCTACTCACGGTAACTCCTTATCGCATCGTGTACTTGGTTCTATCGGTCAATGTCAAACGCCAGGTCGCGTTTGGAAAGGCAAGAAGATGGCCGGTCACATGGGTGCAGAGCAGGTTACTGTTCAGACTCTTGAAGTTGTTCGAGTGGACGCTGAACGCAACTTGATCTTGGTCAAGGGTGCTGTTCCAGGTGCTCCAGGTGGTGACGTGTTTGTGCGTCCCGCTGTGAAAGCTAAAAAATCCTAGGGGGCGATGCAGTGGAATTAAGTATTGCGAAACCCGGTAACGGGGCTGCGGCGGGAACGGTTCAGGTATCTGACGTTACTTTTGCTCGTGAGTTTAACGAAGATCTAGTGCACCAAGTTGTTGTAGCCTTTATGGCCGGTGCGCGTCAGGGAACTCGTGCTCAGAAAACGCGCTCTGATGTTCGCGGTGGTGGTAAGAAGCCATGGCGTCAGAAGGGTACTGGTCGTGCTCGTGCAGGTACTATTCGTTCGCCAATATGGCGCGGTGGTGGTGTTACGTTTGCAGCGAGACCACAAGATCATAGTCAAAAAGTTAACCGCAAAATGTATCGTGCAGCAATTTGCACGATCCTGTCAGAACTGGCTCGTCAAGAGCGTCTGATTGTGGTTGAAGAGTTTACTTTGGAAGAGCCAAAAACCAAGTTGCTAGTGAAGTCGCTCGGTGAGTACGGTCTTAAGGGCGCTCTTGTAGTGACCGAAGAAGTAAACGGTAATTTGTATCTGGCGGCACGCAATCTCCATGATGTCGACGTTCGCGATGTAAGCGGCGTAGACCCCGTTAGCCTAATTGGCTACGAGAAGGTGGTTGTGACTGTGGCTGCATTGAAAAAGTTTGAGGAGCTGTTGGGATGAATACAGAGCGCATCTATAAGGTACTGCTCGGCCCGCACGTTTCTGAAAAAAGTGCAGCCAGTGCTGAGCTGAGCAATCAGGTGGTATTTAAAGTATTGCCGACGGCCAGCAAGCTTGAAATCAAAAAAGCGGTTGAAAAGCTTTTTAAAGTTGATGTGTTGAATGTTCGCACCGTCAACGTTAAGGGTAAAGTAAAGCGTAATCGTTTTGGTTTGAGCAAAAAATCGAACTGGAAAAAGGCGTATGTTAGCCTTGCGCAGGGTCAAGATATCGACTTTGCGGTCGCTGAATAAGTCTGGAGTTTAGTCAAATGGCAATTGTTAAAAGTAAACCGACTTCTCCCGGCCGTCGCTTTGTCGTCAGGGTTGTAAATCCTGATTTGCACAAAGGTGCGCCGCACAAGCCGCTGCTTGAGAGTCAGTCGCGCAATGGTGGCCGTAATAATAACGGTCGTATCACTACCCGTCATATTGGTGGTGGCCATAAGCAGCATTATCGTTTAATCGATTTTAAGCGTAATAAAGATGGTATTCCGGCGCGCGTAGAGCGTTTGGAGTATGATCCAAACCGCACAGCGTTCATCGCCTTGGTGATGTATGCAGACGGTGAGCGTCGTTATGTGATAGCGCCTAAGGGTGTGTCAGCAGGTGACGAGATTGTTTCCGGTGATGCGTCGCCGATCAAGCCAGGTAATGCTCTGCCTCTGCGCAACATTCCAGTGGGTAGTACTATCCACTGTGTTGAAATGAAGCCCGGTAAAGGCGCGCAGTTGGCGCGTAGTGCAGGTACTTCGGCTCAGCTGGTTGCACGTGACGGTCAATACGTAACAATTCGTTTGCGTAGCGGTGAGACCCGTAAGGTATTATCTGAGTGCAAAGCAACATTGGGTGAAGTATCCAACAGCGAGCACAGCTTGCGTAAGTTGGGTAAAGCTGGTGCATCGCGCTGGCGTGGTGTTCGTCCTACCGTTCGCGGTGTGGCAATGAACCCGGTTGATCACCCACATGGTGGTGGTGAAGGTCGTACTTCTGGTGGTCGTCATCCCGTATCTCCTTGGGGTATGCCGACTAAAGGGTATAAGACTCGTAAAAATAAGCGTACAGACAAACTAATCGTTCGTCGTCGCGGCAAATAAGCTGCTTAGATGATCATTAGAGTAAAGAGGATAAGCTTGTGCCACGTTCATTAAAAAAAGGTCCGTTTGTCGATCTTCATTTGTTGAAGAAGGTTGAAGTAGCGGTAGAAAAAAACGATCGTCGCCCCATTAAAACGTGGTCGCGTCGCTCCATGATTCTGCCTGAAATGGTAGCTCTGACCATCGCTGTTCATAACGGTCGTCAACATGTCCCAGTTATTATTTCTGAGGATATGGTAGGGCACAAATTGGGTGAATTTGCCGCGACTAGGACCTACAAGGGTCACGTGGCCGATAAAAAGGCCAAGCGTTAAGCTTGCGCCGGGAGAGGCTTTGAAGATGGAAGTAGCGGCACGTTTAAAAGGCGCAAGAATTTCTGCTCAGAAAGCTCGTTTGGTTGCTGACCAAATTCGCGGAAAGGGTGTTGAGGAATCGCTGGATCTGTTGACGTTCAGCTCTAAGAAAGCGGCGAGCATTATTAAGAAAGTGCTCAACTCCGCGATCGCCAACGCTGAGCACAATGAAGGCGCGGATGTTGATGAGTTAAAGGTTACAACGATTTTTGTAGATGAGGGCTCGACTATGAAGCGCCTTCGTCCACGTGCAAAAGGTCGTGCGGATCGGATTCTGAAAAGATCTTGTCATATTACGATTAAAGTTGCTGACAGCGAAGGCTAGCTAGGAGAGACCACATGGGTCAGAAAGTACACCCGACCGGCATCCGGCTGGGGATCGTTAAAGAACATAATTCCGTTTGGTACGCTAGTGGTAAGAACTACGCTGCGAACTTAATTACGGATCTAGAGGTTCGCGAGTTGCTTGAAAAGAAACTCGCGCATGCATCGGTAAGTCGAATTGTTATTGAGCGTCCGGCGCAAACCGCACGTATCACAATTCACACTGCGCGTCCTGGTATCGTTATCGGTAAAAAGGGCGAAGACGTCGACAAGCTTCGTAAAGAGTTGTCTGTCAAAATGGGTGTGCCGGTTCATATCAACATCGAGGAAATCCGCAAGCCGGATCTTGAGGCGAAGTTGGTAGCCATGAATGTCGCTCAGCAATTAGAGCGTCGCGTTATGTTCCGTCGTGCGATGAAGCGTGTTGTTCAAAACGCAATTCGTCAGGGCGCGGAAGGTATCAAAGTACAAGTAAGCGGTCGTGTCGGCGGAGCTGAAATAGCTCGTACCGAGTGGTATCGCGAAGGACGTGTGCCTTTACACACACTACGTGCTGATATCGATTATGCAGCGCACGAAGCAGCTACGACTTACGGCATCATTGGTGTCAAGGTCTGGATCTTCAAGGGTGAAATCTTGGGAACCAGAAAAGAGGCGGTCGAAGCTAAGGCTAAGAAAGGTTCAGAGTAAGGGTTACGCAAATGTTACAGCCGAAGCGCACAAAGTTTCGCAAGCAACACAAAGGTCGCAACCGTGGTCTGGCAGAGCGCGGTAGCCGGGTCAGCTTTGGTGATTTCGGCCTGAAGGCAGTTGGTCGCGGACGTATTACAGCTCGTCAGATAGAGGCGGCACGTCGTGCTATGACTCGCCATATCAAACGGGGTGGAAAGATCTGGATTCGAGTTTTCCCAGACAAGCCAATTACCGAAAAGCCTCTGGAAGTTCGTCAGGGTAAAGGTAAGGGTAATGTTGAGTACTGGGTTGCGCAGATTCAGCCAGGTAAGGTCTTGTACGAAGTAGAAGGCGTTACTGAAGAGTTGGCGCGTGAAGCATTCGCCTTGGCGGCAGCAAAAATTCCGCTGGCAACCACATTTGTTAAGAGGGTGGTGATGTGATGAATGCTATAGAGTTACGCGAAAAGTCAGTTGACGATCTGAATGCCCAACTGTTGCAGTTACTTGAAGAGCAATTCAAGTTGCGTATGCAAAAGAGTACGGGCCAGTTATCGCAGACGCATTTGCTGAAGAAAACTCGTCAGGAAATTGCACGCGTTAAAACTGTGCTCCAGGAAAAGGCAGGTAATTAAAATGTCAGAAGTAGCGAAAAGTGCTCGTACAGCCACTGGTAAGGTCGTCAGTGACAAGATGGATAAAACCATCACTGTACTGATTGAGCGTCGGGTTAAGCACCCTATTTATGGTAAGTACATTACGCGCTCGTCGAAAGTTCACGCTCATGATGAAAAGAATGAGTGCAAAATTGGTGACGTAGTGACAGTTTGCGAAACACGTCCAGTATCCAAGTTGAAAACTTGGGCATTGATTAGTGTAGATGTAACGGCTACCCAGGTTTAATTTCACCGGCGGCCCTTGTGCAATCGCTTGATGCACTGTTGACTGGTTTGGAGTAAGAAATGATTCAAACAGAAAGCTATTTAGAAGTTGCAGATAATAGTGGCGCACGCCGCGTTATGTGCATCAAGGTGCTTGGCGGCTCACATCGTCGCTATGCACGAGTCGGCGATCTGATCAAAGTCACTGTCAAAGAGGCTATTCCTCGTGGCAAAGTGAAAAAAGGTCAGGTAATGACAGCTGTTGTAGTTCGTACTAGGAAAGGTGTTCGTCGTGGTGACGGTTCGCTGATCAAGTTTGACGATAACGCTGCAGTGTTGCTAAACAATAACAACGCACCTATCGGCACCCGTATTTTTGGGCCGGTGACGCGTGAATTGCGTGGCGAGAAGTTCATGAAGATTATCTCTTTGGCACCGGAAGTACTTTAGTAACTGGGTGTAAAGAGAAGGCTGAGGTCAAGGTTATGCGTAAGATTAAGCGTGAAGACGAAATTATCGTCTTAACCGGTAAAGACAAAGGTAAGCGCGGCGTTGTCCAAAAAGTAATGGATAACAATAAGCTGATGGTTGCCGGTATTAATATGATTAAGAAACACCAGCGTCCAAACCCGCAGTTGGGTGTGGCCGGTGGTATCGTCGAGAAAGAAGCGCCGATTCAAGTTTCAAATGTAGCGATTTATAATCCGACCAGTAAAAAGGCGGATCGCGTGGGCTTTAAGGTGGCCGAAGACGGCAGCAAGACCCGTATCTTTAAATCCAGCGGCGAAGCGGTTGACGCGTAGGGGTTAGTGGAAAATGGCACGATTAGGTGAACTATACCAAAACGAGTTGCGGGCTAAGCTGATAGAGGAGCTTTCTTTAGCTAACCCTATGGAAGTTCCGCGCATCACCAAGATCACTCTAAATATGGGTGTTGGTGAGGCAGCTGGTGATAAGAAAGTTCTGGAAGCAGCGCTTACGGACCTGTCAAAGATTGCAGGCCAAAAGCCGGTGGTTACGTTGGCGCGCAAGTCAATTGCGGGCTTTAAAATTCGTGACGGTTGGCCGATTGGTTGTAAGGTGACCCTTCGTGGCGCCCAGATGTACGAATTTTTGGATCGCTTGGTCAGTGTTGCAATTCCGCGTGTTCGAGATTTTCGCGGCGTAAGCCCAAAATCGTTCGACGGTCGTGGTAACTTTGCAATGGGTGTGACCGAGCAGATCATATTTCCAGAAATTGATTACGATAAAGTTGATACACTGCGCGGTCTGGATATCACCATAACCACTACCGCTCGCAATGACGATGAAGGTCGCGCGCTGTTAAAAGCGTTTAACTTTCCGTTTAAAGGTTAAGGGGTAGGGGAATATGGCAAAGCAGTCTATGAAGGCGCGTGAATTAAAACGCACCCAAACTGTAAAAAAATTCGCTGCAAAGCGCGCTGAGCTAAAAGCTATTATTGTCAGCGTGTCTGCTAGCGATGAAGAAAAGTGGGATGCGCAGGTTAAACTGCAGAAGCTGCCACGTGACGCGAGTCCTTCTCGCCAGCGTCGTCGCTGCCAGATTACTGGCCGTCCACACGGTGTTTACCGCAAGTTTGGTCTTTGCCGTAACCAGCTCCGTCAAGCCGCAATGCGCGGTGATGTCCCCGGCTTAGTTAAGGCTAGCTGGTAAAATTGAGAATTTTGCTGTCGCTGGCATTAGCCGCGGCGTTTAACGGGAGCAAAACATGAGCATGCAAGACCCTTTAGCGGATATGCTGACACGCATCCGCAACGCTCAGATGGCAGGTAAAACTGCTGTTAAAATGCCGTCATCTAAATTGAAAGTATCTGTTGCTAAGGTGCTTGAAGATGAAGGTTATGTCGCCGGTTCACGGGTTGAAGAGCAAGGTGGCAAGGCAGAGCTGACGGTAGATTTAAAATACCATCAGGGTAAGCCAGTTATCGCTGAAATCAGTCGCGTAAGTCGCCCTGGTCTCCGCGCTTACGCAGGTAAAGATGAATTGCCATCAGTACGTGCAGGGCTGGGTATCGCTATAGTGTCAACCAGTCATGGTGTAATGACTGATCGCGCAGCAAGAGCTGCCGGTGTTGGCGGCGAAGTGCTTTGCACTGTTTTCTAAAGCGACAGTTTAAAGAGTTCTTAACATGTCAAGAGTAGCGAAAAGTCCGGTGACTATCCCCTCAGGGGTTGAAGTCAAACTCGACACCAGCAACATCTCTGTAAAGGGCAAGAACGGCACGTTGGTTATGCCGTTGCACAAGTCTGTAGAGATCAAGCAGGAAGGCGAGTTGTTAATATTTTCAGCGCGTGAAGGCGCGAAAGATGGTTGGGCAATGGCGGGTACCACTCGCTCACTGACTAACAATATGGTTGTTGGCGTGAGTCAAGGTTTTCAGCGTAAGCTGGTCCTTAACGGTGTTGGTTACCGTGCCAAGTCAAATGGCAAGTCTATAAATTTGGTGCTGGGTTTTTCGCATCCGATCGACTATGACTTACCAGAAGGTGTTACCGTCGAAACCCCAACACAGACTGAAATTGTGTTGAACGGTACAGACAAACAGATTTTGGGTAAGGTAGCGGCCGAAATCCGCGCGTTCCGTCCGCCAGAGCCTTATAAAGGCAAGGGTGTTCGTTACGCGGAAGAAAACGTCCGTCGTAAAGAAGCGAAGAAAAAGTAAAGGCAAGGTTATGAGCGATAAGAAAGTTTCAAGATTACGTCGTGCTCGCCGCGCTCGCTTTAAAATGCGTGAGCTACGCGCCGTACGTTTGAGCATTCACCGCACACCACGCCACATGTATGCGCAGCTTATTGCAGCATCCGGTGACGTTGTGTTGGCGAGTGCATCTACACTAGATAAAGATTTGCGTGCTGGAGCGACCGGTAATGTCGCGGCAGCCGCTAGTGTGGGCAAGTTGATCGCTGACCGTGCGAAAGCCGCAGGCGTGACAAAGGTCGCTTTTGACCGCAGTGGATTTAAATTCCACGGCCGTGTCAAAGCGCTGGCAGATGCTGCCCGTGAAGGTGGTTTGGAATTCTAAGGTTTTAGGCGATGGCGTATAACGATCAGAAAGACAAAGCAAACACAGAAGGCCTGCAAGAGAAGCTTGTCCAGGTAAACCGTGTTGCAAAAGTGGTCAAAGGTGGCCGCATTTTCAGCTTCACTGCCCTTACGGTAGTGGGTGATGGAAGTGGTAAAGTTGGCTTCGGTCGCGGTAAAGCGCGCGAAGTACCTGTTGCTATCCAGAAAGCGATGGAAGCAGCTCGCCGCAATATGGTTCAAGTAGATATCAAGGGTGACACCATCCAGTACGCCGTAAAAGGTCGTCATGGTGCGTCTAAGGTCTACATGCAGCCAGCATCTGAAGGTACGGGCGTTATCGCCGGTGGTGCGATGCGATCGGTGCTAGAAATTGCTGGTATTCATAACGTATTAGCCAAGTGCTACGGTTCTACAAACCCGGTAAACGTGGTTCGTGCAACTATTAAAGCACTGGAAAGTGTTTCCTCTCCAGAAGAAGTCGCAACAAAGCGCGGCAAAACTGTAGAAGAGATCTTGGGCTAAGACACAGGCAGGATTTGCTATGAACAAGATTAAAGTCACACTAGTTCGTTCTGTTACAGGACGACTTAAGTCGCACAAGGCCTGTGTTGCTGGTCTTGGCTTGCGCCGTATCCGCCACACTGTTGAAGTAGAAGATACTCCATCAGTCCGCGGCATGATCAATAAGGTCAACTATTTAGTACGTGTTGAGGGATAAGTGATGAGCGATATGCGTTTAAACACGCTGAGCCCGGCACCCGGCCGAGTTAAAGATGGCAAACGGGTAGGTCGTGGTATCGGTAGTGGCTTGGGTAAAACCGCAGGTCGTGGTCACAAAGGTCTGAAGTCTCGTTCAGGTGGCAGCGTGCGTCCAGGTTTTGAAGGCGGCCAAATGCCGTTGCAAAAGCGTTTGCCTAAGTACGGCTTCACCTCGCGTTTGTCTCGCGTTACTGCGCAAATCCGCACGGCGGAATTGATGGCAGTCGCTGACGATGTGATCGATTTGGATGCGCTTAAGCGTGCTGATTTAATTAACAGCAATATTGAGCGTGCCAAGATCTTTTTGTCAGGTGATCTGAACAAAGCAGTTACTGTGAAAGGTTTAGCGGTAACTAAAGGCGCTCGCGAAGCTATTGAAAAAGCTGGCGGCAAAGTCGAGGAATAAGGCGAACTTAAATGGCGAAGCCCAATCCACAAGTAGCTGGTAAACAATCCGGAATGGGCGAGCTTATGGCTCGCCTCCGTTTTTTACTGCTAGCGATAATTGTTTATCGTATCGGTACGCATATACCGGTGCCAGGTATTAATCCGGATCAGCTCGCCGCATTGTTCAATCAAAACCAAGGTACGGTTCTTGGTTTGTTTAATATGTTCTCCGGCGGTGCCTTAGAGCGTATGAGTATTCTGGCGCTGGGTATCATGCCCTATATCTCTGCATCGATTATTATGCAGTTGATGTCGGCGGTTAGCCCAACATTAGAAGCTTTGAAAAAAGAAGGCGAAGCTGGAAGGCGGCAGATTAGTCAATACACCCGTTACTTGACGGTGGTGCTTGCGCTGCTTCAGGGAACCGGGATGACAGTAGGCCTCGCAAACCAAGGCTTGGCTTATAGCCCAGATTTTACGTTTTATTTTGTTTCGGTAGTGTCATTGGTCACCGGCGCCATCTTTATGATGTGGTTGGGTGAGCAGTTAACGGAGCGTGGTGTAGGTAACGGCATATCAATGCTGATATTTGCAGGGATTGTTGCAGGGCTGCCGTCGGCAGTTGGCCAATCTTTAGAGCAGGCACGCCAGGGCGAATTAAATATTTTGGTTCTGCTGGCGGTGTTGGTTCTAGCGATAGCAGTTGTGTATTTGGTAGTGTTCATCGAGCGTGGGCAGCGGCGTATTACAGTCAATTATGCCAAGCAGCAGCGCGGAAATAAGATGTACCAAGCGCAGTCTAGCCATTTACCGATGAAAGTGAATATGGCCGGTGTTATACCAGCAATATTCGCGAGTTCTATTTTGTTATTCCCCGCGTCTATTGCGCAGTGGGTTGGGCAAAGTGGAGAAGGTATGGAGTGGTTGCAAGATGTTGCCTTGGCGATTGGGCCCGGTCAGCCTCTTAACATATTATTGTTTACCGCATTGATCGTATTTTTCTGTTTCTTCTATACCGCATTGATGTTTAATCCGGACGAAGTGGCAGATAACTTGAAGCGTTCGGGCGCGTTTTTACCAGGGATTCGTCCCGGTAAGCAAACGGCGAACTATATAGACGGCGTATTAACCCGTTTGACCATGTTTGGCTCTTTATATATTGCCGGCGTGTGTTTGTTACCGCAGTTTTTGGTTGTTATGTGGAATGTGCCATTTTATCTCGGTGGCACGTCACTGTTGATCGTTGTGGTTGTAGTGATGGATTTTATGGCTCAGGTTCAGTCTCACCTGATGTCCCAGCAATACGACTCAGTCTTGAAAAAGGCTAATTTGAAGAATTACGGCGGTGGTGCGCGTTAAAGCTCACTAACCTGATGGCTTGTTTGGAGTATCAAAATGAAAGTACGTGCATCGGTAAAGACAATTTGCCGCAACTGTAAAATCGTTCGTCGTAAAGGTGTGGTTCGGGTTATTTGTAGCGTTGAACCACGTCATAAACAGCGACAGGGCTAAGGAATTCGGGATCGGGGTTGTTTTTCAATCTCGGTGCGGGTAGACTACTGCGCCTTTCGTGCAGCCGTTAAACCGCTTCCCGGTCATTGCTAAGCGTTAAAAGAATTGGGCTTAATTGGAGTAACCTGAATGGCTCGTATTGCAGGTGTCAACATACCAGATAACAAGCATGCTGTTATTTCGTTGACGTATATATATGGCGTTGGCCTCACACGTGCTAAAGCACTGTGCGCTAAAACAACAATAGCTGAAGACGCGAAAATCAGTTCTTTGTCTGAAGAGCAGCTCGATGCACTTCGTGGCGAAGTCGCAAAACTGTCTGTAGAAGGCGACTTGCGTCGTACAGTTTCTATGAACATTAAGCGTTTACTAGATTTGGGCTGCTACCGCGGCATGCGTCATCGTAAAGGTCTGCCGCTTCGCGGTCAGCGTACTAAGACTAATGCGCGTACGCGTAAAGGTCCACGTAAGCCGATTCGTAAGTAATTTAAAGGCAGTAATCCTTTAGTGTAGCTACACCACTTGTGTAGTGTTGATATTAGAGTTGGATATAGAATATGGCCAAACCAGGCAAGCAAGCTCCACGGAAAAAGGTCAAAAAGACCGTCGTGGACGGTGTTGCGCATGTACATGCGTCGTTTAATAACACCATCATCACTATTACAGATCGTCAAGGTAACACGCTGAGCTGGGCAACAGCCGGTGGCAGTGGTTTCCGTGGCTCTCGTAAAAGTACTCCTTTCGCCGCACAGGTTGCTGCAGAACGCGCCGGTAACGCTGCGAAGGATTACGGTTTGAAAAATCTAGATGTTCAAGTTAAGGGTCCCGGTCCAGGACGTGAGTCTGCTGTGCGTGCCTTAAATAACTGTGGCTACAAGATTACAAACATCACTGACGTGACGCCTATTCCACATAATGGTTGCCGTCCTCCTAAGAAACGTCGCGTTTAATTAACAGTTGAGGAATACAGAAAATGGCTAGATATTTGGGCCCAAGCTGTAAATTATCCAGACGGGAAGGTACTGACCTTTTCTTGAAGAGTGGTGTTCGTCCGCTGGATTCTAAGTGTAAAGCTGAAACTGCACCCGGTATGCACGGTGCACGTCGTGGTCGTCTTTCTGACTACGGTGTTCAGTTGCGTGAAAAACAAAAAGTTCGTCGTATGTACGGCGTGTTAGAAAAGCAATTCCGTGCTTACTATACAAAAGCTGCTCGTCGTAAAGGCGCGACAGGTGAGAACCTGCTGCAACTTTTGGAAGGCCGTTTAGATAACGTGGTTTATCGTATCGGTTTTGGCTCTACACGTGCCGAGTCACGTCAGTTAGTGTCACATAAATCAGTATTGGTAAATGGCAAGACAGTTAACGTACCGTCTTACCAAGTGCAGGCTGGTGATGTTGTTAGTGTTCGTGAGAAATCCAAAGTCCAGTTGCGGATTCAATCTGCAATTGCTCTTGCTGCGCAGCGTGGCGATGTTTCTTGGATTGATATAAATGCCACCAAAATGGAAGGTGTTTTCAAGAATGCTCCAGATCGTAGCGACTTGTCTTCTGAGATCAACGAGCAACTGATCGTTGAGCTTTACTCGAAGTAAGTTAAACTCCGGACAAATCACGATAGGTGACCTATGCAAAGTGCTGTCAATGAATTTCTAACTCCACGTGTTATCCAAGTTGAAGAATTTGGACAAACTCGTGCGAAGGTGACCCTTGAGCCACTAGAGCGTGGATTTGGTCACACCTTGGGTAATGCTTTGCGCCGTATTTTGCTTTCTTCTATGCCGGGATGTGCGGTAACTGAAGTAGAGATCGACGGTGTGTTGCACGAATACAGTGCTATGGAAGGTGTACAGGAAGACGTTATCGAAATCCTGCTTAACCTGAAAGAAGTTGCTGTGATCATGCACGGTAAAGATCAAGCTACCTTAGTTCTTAACAAAAAAGGCCCTGGCGTAGTCACTGCCGGCGATATTCAAACTGATCATGAGATTGAAATCGTTAATACTGACCACGTTATAGCGAATCTGAACGATGATGGCGAGATTAATATGCGCCTTACCATCGCTCGCGGTCGCGGTTATGTGCCAGCTGATGCTCGGGATAACGCTGAAGAAGAGTCTCGTTCAATTGGTCGCCTGCAGCTAGATGCTAGTTACAGCCCGATCAGCCGTGTTAGCTACGTAGTAGAGAGCGCGCGTGTTGAACAGCGTACCGACCTTGATAAATTGGTCTTGGATCTTGAGACCAATGGCACTATCGATCCTGAAGAAGCAATTCGTCGTGCAGCAACAATTCTGCAGCAGCAGCTCGCAGTGTTTGTTGATCTGGAAAGCGAAGGTGAGAACGAGCCTTCACGCGAAGAGAACGAGGTAGATCCTATTCTGCTGCGTCCGGTTGATGATCTTGAATTGACTGTGCGTTCAGCTAACTGCTTGAAAGCAGAAAATATCTACTACATCGGTGACTTGGTGCAGCGTACAGAAGTTGAACTTCTCAAGACGCCAAACCTTGGTAAGAAATCACTGACAGAAATTAAAGATGTATTGGCGTCACGCGGGTTGTCTTTGGGTTTACGCCTAGATAACTGGCCGCCAGCAAGTCTTAGAAACGACGACCGAGTTCTTGCGTAATTTCGCCGGATCTTTCGAATATTTTTGCTGAGATAGCAACGTTTATTAAAGGAAAAAGCCATGCGTCATCGTCATAGTGGCCGTCAATTAAACCGTAATAGCTCTCATCGTAAAGCGATGTTCCGCAACATGACGGCGTCGTTGGTTGAGCACGAAATGATTAAAACAACCCTGCCAAAAGCAAAGGAACTGCGTGGTTATGCAGAACCTTTGATTACACTTTCTAAGGTAGATAGTGTAGCTAATCGCCGTCTTGCGTTCGCGCGTTTACGTTGCAATGCTGCGGTAGGTAAATTATTTACTGATCTTGGTCCTCGTTACGAAGGTCGTCCCGGCGGCTATATCCGTATTATGAAATGCGGTCTGCGTACTGGCGACAAGGCACCAATGGCTTACGTAGAGTTGGTTGATCGTCCAGTGGTAGAAGAAGCTGACGACGAGTAAGTAGATAGATCTAAAAAAGCCGGCTTTTAAGCCGGCTTTTTTTTGTCTGCATTTTAGTGAAAAAAGTGTTGCGGGGCTATCAGCCCCCCGCTGCGACCTTGCGTGCGGCCGCAAGATTAAGAACGTCTGCGAGAAAGTGTCCGGTGTGAGATTGCGGCATTGAGGCGACATCCTCCGGCGTGCCTTCGGCAATAATTAAGCCGCCACCGCTGCCGCCTTCCGGGCCCAAGTCGACGATCCAGTCGGCAGTTTTAATAACATCCAGATTATGCTCGATAACGACGACCGTATTGCCATGGTCGCGTAAGCGATGTAGCACGGTGAGGAGTAATTGAATGTCTTCAAAGTGCAAACCCGTGGTGGGCTCGTCGAGAATATAAAGGGTTTTACCGGTGTCGCGTTTCGAGAGCTCGCGGGCCAGTTTGACACGCTGCGCTTCACCGCCGGATAAGGTGGTTGCGGCTTGTCCTAGGCGTATATAGCTTAAGCCAACGTCCATAAGGGTCTGGAGCTTTTTACTGATCGAGGGCACGTTCTCGAAGAACTGGTTGGCATCCTCCACGGTCATATCTAGGACTTCATGGATGTTCTTTGCTTTGTATAATATTTCCAGTGTTTCGCGATTGTAGCGTTGGCTACTACATACCTCGCAGGCGACATAAATATCAGGTAGGAAGTGCATTTCCACTTTGGTAACGCCGTCGCCTTGGCAGGCTTCGCAGCGGCCGCCTTTTACGTTAAAGCTAAAGCGGCCGACTTTGTATCCGCGTGAGCGTGCTTCTTGGGTTCCGGCAAATAATTCGCGGATTGGTGTGAAAATGCCAGTGTAGGTGGCGGGATTTGATCTTGGCGTACGACCGATGGGGCTCTGGTCGATGTCGATACATTTGTCGACGTTGTTAAGCCCGGTGACGGACTCGTGGGCCGCTGGCGTTAATGTTGTTGCGCCGTTGAGCTCGGTTGCGGCAACAGGGTATAGGGTGTGATTGATCAGTGTCGACTTCCCTGACCCCGAGACCCCGGTGATGCAAGTCATTAGTCCAAGCGGCAGAGTAAGGTCAACATTTTGGAGGTTGTTTCCGGTGGCACCTTTTATGTGCAGCGTTTTTTCTGGATTAAACGGATTACGTTTTTCTGGAATGGCAATGGCCTTTTTACCTGATAGGTATTGGCCTGTCAGCGACTCGGGGCTATTCAAGATATCGTCGATTTTACCCTGCGCGATGACTCTACCGCCATGCACGCCCGCGCCGGGACCGATGTCGATAATGTGGTCAGCAGTGCGGATGGCGTCTTCGTCGTGTTCAACCACAATAACGGTATTGCCAATATCACGAAGATGCCGGAGGGTTTTCAACAGTCTTTCGTTGTCGCGTTGATGTAGCCCAATTGACGGTTCGTCTAGGATATACATTACGCCCACCAGCCCTGCGCCAATTTGGCTTGCTAGCCTGATTCTTTGGGCTTCGCCGCCCGATAGAGTGTCAGCGCTGCGGTCTAGGGTGAGATAGTTCAGCCCCACATCGACCAAGAAGCGCAGGCGGTCGTTAATTTCTTTTAGTATTTTCTCGGCAATTTGAGCTTGTCGGCCCTCTAGCCTTAGCGTGGTGAAATACTCGCGTGCTGCGCCGACAGGCATAGCGGCGATTTCAGGAAGGGTGTGGTCGAGAATAAATACGTTGCGCGCTTCCTTTCTTAAGCGTGTGCCGGAGCAATCTGGGCAAGACTGGGTGTTTAGGAATTTACTTAGTTCCTCGCGCACCGTTTGAGATTCAGTATCTTTATAGCGTCTATCCATATTGGGGATGACGCCTTCAAAAGGGTGTTTGCGTTGAAAGTTATCGCCGCGGTCGTTGATATAGGTAAAGCTAATTTCTTCGGCGTCGCTGCCAAATAGAATTCGACTGCGGTGTTCTTCGCTTAGTGATTCAAATGGGGCGTCCACGTCGAAGCCGTAGTGATCTGCGAGCGAGGTTAGCATGTGAAAATAATATACGCTGCGACGATCCCAGCCGCGAATCGCGCCAGTGGAAAGACTGGCCTCCGGGTGTTGGATAATTCTGCTGGCGTCAAAAAACTGCTTCACACCCAGGCCATCGCAGCTGCTGCATGCGCCGAGAGGGCTGTTAAACGAAAATAGTCGTGGTTCTAATTCTGCCAAGCTATAGCCACATTGTGGGCAGGCAAATTTAGAAGAGAAAACTAATTCCGGGGCTTTGGTGTCGTCCATATCGGCAACACCTGCCACGCCATCGGTCAGTTCGAGTGCGGTTTCAAATGACTCAGCGAGGCGTTGGCCAATATCGTCACGAACTTTAAATCGATCTACGACCACTTCAATGGAATGTTTTTTGTTCTTGTCTAAGGTAGGTAGATCATCCAGATCTGTGACGATGCCATTAATGCGCGCTCGAACAAATCCTTGGCTCCTAAGTTTTTCAAAGGTATGTAAGTGCTCTCCCTTGCGATTTTGCACAACGGGGGCGAGTAGCATCATCTTGCTGCCTTCCGGCAGGGCCAGCACCGTATCGACCATTTGGCTAACGGTTTGCGCCGACAGTGCGGTGTTGTGGTCTGGGCAGCGTGGCTCGCCTGCGCGGGCAAACAATAAGCGCAGGTAGTCGTATATTTCCGTGATTGTGCCAACAGTAGAGCGCGGGTTGTGCGAGGTCGATTTCTGTTCTATGGATATCGCGGGAGATAAGCCTTCAATGTGATCGACGTCGGGCTTTTCCATCATCGACAAAAATTGCCGTGCATAGGTAGATAGCGATTCTACGTAGCGCCGCTGGCCTTCCGCGTAAAGGGTGTCGAAGGCGAGGGAAGATTTCCCTGACCCGGACAAGCCGGTAATAACCACCAGTTTGTCGCGGGGAATATCGATATCAATATTTTTTAAATTGTGGGTGCGGGCACCGCGAACGATAATCCGATCCATAGTATTCCCCAGCGTGGTAAACCAGACATTATACTGCGGGGGCGGAGTGGGGCGCAAAATAAGCTGGTGATATTTTATAGCGGTTTTTCATGTGCGGTTAAGCTGGTAGAATCGGAGGATATTTATTCTTGTTGTAGGATCCCTCCCTTGAATCATCACACGATGAGCGCAGCTGAGCGTCGTTCTGTCGCTTCTCTGGCGACATTGTATGCGTTTAGAATGCTCGGCTTATTTATGCTGTTGCCGGTATTGAGCTTGTACGCAGGTGAATATGACCATAGTACGCCGGTGCTAGTCGGTTTGGCACTGGGGATTTATGGCTTGGGGCAAGCGGCGCTGCAAGTACCCTTGGGCATGCTGTCGGACCGGATTGGTCGCAAGCCGGTCATTATTGCCGGCCTACTACTTTTCGCCGCCGGTGGTATTGTGGCCGCGAGTGCTGACAATATTATTACCGTTATTCTTGGCCGCTTGCTGCAGGGCACTGGGGCAATTGCTAGTACCTTGACCGCATTACTTGCCGACTTAACCCGTGAGCAGCACCGAACCAAGGCAATGGCGGCGATTGGGGTTAGCATTGGGGTGTCTTTTGCGCTAGCGATGGTCATAGGGCCATTAGCTGCGGCAGCGGTTGGAGTGTCGGGTTTATTTTTACTCACTTCATTGTTAGCTGTGATTGGTGTGTTTATTACCCTGTGGTTGGTGCCAACCCCGGACGTCGGTGGTTTGAATGCCGATAGCCAATCATTGCGTGGCTTACTGGGTCGCTGCTTGCATGATAGTGATTTAATGCGCCTGAATCTTGGTATTTTTTCTTTGCATGCGATGTTGATGGCGATATTTGTGGCAGTGCCAGGGCTGCTTGAGGAGCAAGGCCTGATTCGGGATGACCATTGGAAGATGTATTTGCCGGTTATGTTGGTGGCCTTTATCGCGATGGTCCCACTTATTATTCTTGCCGAAAAATACAATCGTATGAAGCAGATATTCCTGTCAGCGATTACGGCAATTATTGTAGTGCTATCTGCGGCGATATGGTTTGCCCATGACTATTGGTATTTAATTGTCATGATTACGATATTTTTTGTCGCCTTCAACCTGCTTGAAGCGTCGCTGCCATCTCTAGTAAGTAAAACGGTTTATCCCGGCGGCAAGGGCACCGCTATGGGGGTGTATTCTACCTTTCAGTTTTTAGGCGCTTTTTTTGGTGGTGCCTTGGGTGGTGGTTTGTTGGGTCTTTGGGGTGGTTCGGCCCTATTTATAGGCGCCGCGATTTTAGCCGGAGTTTGGTTGCTGGTGGCTTGGGGTATGGCGGTTCCTGCCAAAGCAGATAATTTAGTTTTGGCTTGGAAGTTTGGGACATGGGATGCGGCGGCATTGCGTCAAGAGGTATTACTTATGCCGGGCGCCCTTGATATAACCGTGCTAGAAAGTGAACAGTTAGCCTACTTGCGTGTTAGCCAGGACTTTGACCCTGCGTCACTGCCTGCGGGCATACGGCTCGGCAGCTAAAAGCGGCAGAATCCGGTATAGTAAATGTTTAGCGGTAGATGTCCGCATTTATAGAAATAATAGGAGGTGGCGCATGGCGCGTGGAGTGAATAAAGTTATTCTGGTTGGGAACTTAGGCCAGGATCCTGAAACCCGTTATATGCCATCTGGCGGCGCGGTAACTAATATTACTGTTGCGACCAGTGAAACGTGGAAAGATAAGCAAAGCGGTCAGCCCCAAGAGCGCACTGAGTGGCACCGAGTGGTATTTTTTAACCGCATCGCCGAGATTGCTGGTGAGTTTCTAAAAAAAGGCTCAAAGGTTTATATTGAGGGCTCATTGCGCACCCGGAAATGGCAGGATCAGGGTGGACAAGATCGTTATACCACTGAGATTGTTGCTGCAGAAATGCAGATGCTCGATGGTCGCGGCGGCTCTGGCGGTGGCGATAACTATAATGAGGGTGGTGGCTATCCCTCTCAGGCTCCTGCGCAGGCAAAGGCAGCACCGTCTCAGGCTCCGCGTCGGGCGGCGCCTGCGCCACAGCAAAATCAGGCGCCGGCACCAAGCGCGCCACCAGCCGGTGGCTTTGATGATTTTGATGATGATATTCCGTTCTAAAAAAACACCGTAGATCATAATGTAAAGAATGTAGTTAAAAGCCCCGCTAGTCGGGGCATTTTTTTGTTGGGGTTTATGTCTTGCTGGCTTGAATGCCTTGCGGACTTTGAGGGCTTTGAGTAATGTTGTTGGCTCCCAGTCTATTTGATGCTGTGGAGGTATATGCAGTATCTGGCGCACTTGGTGCGATTTTTCTTATAACGTGTGAATGTTTCTGTGAATGTAGTTTTAATTTCCCCTCCGGGTCCATTGAGTGAAGCCATCCGCAGTCAACTAGCCCTGCGGGAGAGGTCTCTCGTGGTTATTGATATAGATGATTTACATACCTTTGATACGGCGTTGCTGCGCGACGCGATAGTGATTGACGCGGATGTTCTTGCGCGCTGCCAGCTTATTGATGGGGTGTCTGATGATTGTCATACCCGAAGGCTGACTGCGCGTGAAAGTGTGCTGCAATCGTGCCGGGCGTTGGAAGCTCCCTATCTCTTTCTCAGTGACGGCAGGGTGTTCGATGGTATTGAGCAGTCCCATGATTACTTGGAGGCCGACGACCTTGTGCCGGCAAGCTCGGCGGGAAAGCAATTTGCGGAGATTGAGGATTTGGTGATGAGTGTTGCTGGGCAGGGGGTAATACTGCGCACCGGTCCTTTAATTGCTGAAGAAGAAGGTAATTTTCTCGGCGACTGCCTGGTCACAATGCGAGAAGGTAAGGTGCTAGCGCTAAATGATTCTTTAATGAGTTGTCCTACACCGGTGGCTGATATAGCGCGAGTTGTGTCGGGCATGGTTGATCAGTTGAGTTGCGGTGCGCCCTGTTGTGGGGTTTATCATTACAATAGCAGTGGTGTGGCCAGTGCTTACGAGTTTGCCGAGGTCGTTTGCGCGTTTGCTTCTCAGTTTGTGGCGCCTGTCGCCGATATTGCGGTGGACGATGCGGGTGTCACTTGGACGCCTAGTGTACCGGTGCTGTCTTGCGGTAAGGTCTTGCAACATTTTGGTATAAAGCAGTTGCCTTGGCGGGCCTACCTGCCGCGTATGGTGCGAGCAGTATGTGAAGGGGTGAGTAAATGAGTAGTGATAGCGAGTTTGTGCCGCTGAATATTGCGGTATTAACGGTTTCAGATACCCGCGATGAAAACAGTGATAGCTCAGGTAAGTTTTTACTTGAGGCGCTGACGGGTGCAGGTCATTCACTTGCTGACAAACAGATAGTAAAAGACGATATTTATCAAATTCGAGCGGTGATGTCTGCGTGGATCTACCGTGAAGATGTTCAAGTAGTATTGGTGACGGGTGGCACGGGCTTCTCCGGTCGGGATTCGACACCAGAGGCGGTTTCGGTGTTATTTGACAAGCAGATTGACGGCTTTGGCGAAGTGTTCCGTGCTAGGTCTTTACAGGAAATTGGATCTTCTACGATTCAGTCCCGCGCCTTAGCTGGTCTGGCAAATAATACCGTTATATTTTGTGTGCCGGGCTCCACTGGTGCGTGTAAAACGGCTTGGCATGGCGTTATTTGTGAGCAGTTAGATAGCAGGCACCGTCCATGTAACTTCGTAGGTGTTCTAAAAACCCGCCAAGATATGGAGGCTTAAGCGTGGCCCTACGTTCTGTTGATGAGACTCTGCACTATCTTTTGGCGGACGCCCAAAAAAGGGGCGGCGAGTCGCGAGATTTAGCACAGTGCTTGGGCGCAGTGTTGGCGGCGGATGTGCTGGCCGAAAGTAATGTTCCGCCGGCTGATAATAGTGCGATGGACGGCTACGTGCTTCGTTTTCAAGATTTGGTGCAAGGTGTCGCCATGCCGGTGAGTCAGCGTATTCCCGCAGGTATGGTTGGTGAGCCCTTGCTCCCGGGCACCGCTGCGCGGATTTTCACCGGTGCATTTATTCCAGCGGGCGCTGATACGGTTGTGGCTCAGGAGGACTGTGAGCAAGGCGACGGTGTGGTAACGGTAAATATCCCTGCAAGGAAAGGGCAGCATATTCGCCCTCGCGGACAAGATATATCATCCGGGCAGTTGTTGTTGAGGGCGGGGCATCGTCTTCAGGCTGCCGACTTAGGTCTGTTGGCCTCTCTAGGTCTTTCCCATGTCGCAGTTTCTGCGCCCATTAAGGTCGCACTGATGTCGACTGGCGATGAATTGCGCGAGCCTGGTGACTCGCTGGAGCCGGGTCAGATATATAATTCTAATCGTCCAATGCTCGCCGCAATGATTCGCGCCCTGGGTTGTGAGGTGATTGATCTCGGAATTGTGGCTGATGATCCGGGCGTGACAAAAGCGGTATTATTACAGGCGCGTGATAGTGCTGATGTGGTTGTCAGTAGTGGCGGCGTGTCGGTGGGTGAAGAGGATCATGTGAAGGCACAGGTCGAGGCCTTGGGCGAGTTACAGCTTTGGAAGCTAGCTATAAAGCCCGGTAAGCCACTGGCGTATGGGCGCTTGGGTAGTGTGCCTTTCTTTGGCTTGCCTGGGAATCCGGTGTCGGGCTTTGTTACATTCTGTTTGTTGGTTCGGCCCTACTTACTGGCAATGCAGGGGCTCGTTGATCCGGTAGCGCCGCAATGGCCGGCGTGTGCCAATTTTGACTGGCCTAAAGCGGGCAGTCGCCAAGAATATTTGCGAGCGCGAGTCACACCGAGTGCGACGGGTTTGCTGGTTGATATTCATCCGCAGCAAAGCTCCGGCGCTTTAACGTCGGTGTCTTGGTGTAATGCTTTGGCTGTTATTCCGATAGGTAAGACTTTGCAGCGCGGTGATTGCGTCGAGATAATATTTTTGCGGGATTTAAGCTAGAAAATAAAAGATTTGTTTGAGCTTGCCATGAGCAGGTTCACGGCAAGCTCAGCGTATTTAAGCGGTGTAGCGCTTAAATACTAGGCTGGCGTTGGTGCCGCCAAAACCAAAGCTATTAGACATAATGGTATTGAGTGTGACGTTTTCTTGTTTGCTTGTCACAATTGGCACACCTGCGGCTTCATCGTCTAGCGTGTCGATATTGGCAGATGCCGCGATAAAGTTATGCTTCATCATCAGCAATGAGAATATCGCCTCTTGAACCCCTGTTGCGCCAAGCGAGTGGCCGGCTAGGGATTTAGTCGAGCCGATGGCGGGGATCTTTTTGCCTTCATAGGCCTGCTTAACGGCTTTGAGTTCTTGCATGTCACCGGCGGGGGTGGACGTGCCGTGAGAGTTGATATAGTCAATTTCAGTGTCCACGCCCAGTAGTGCTTGGTGCATGCAGCGCGCAGCGCCTTCACCGCTGGGAGCAACCATGTCATAGCCGTCTGAGGTGGCGCCGTAGCCAACCAGCTCGCCGTATATTGTTGCGCCGCGTGCTTTGGCGTGCTCGAGTTCTTCAAGGACCACCATGCCCGCACCGCCGGCAATAACAAAGCCATCACGGTTGGCATCATAGGGGCGCGAGGCGCATTCAGGGGTGTCGTTATACTTTGTAGACAGCGCACCCATTGCATCAAATAAGCAGCTCAGAGACCAATGCTCTTCTTCGCCGCCCCCAGCAAAGACGATGTCTTGCTTGCCGAGTTGGATTAGCTCTGCGGCGTTGCCGATGCAGTGCGCGCTCGTTGCGCAGGCGGACGATATTGAGTAGTTCACACCTTTGATTTTGAATGGTGTGGCAAGACAGGCAGATACAGTGCTGCCCATGGTCTGGGTGACACGATAGGGCCCAATACGCTTTACGCCGCGGGTGCGCAGGATATCTGCTGAGTCAATCAGGTTAGCTGAAGACGCGCCGCCTGAGCCGGCGATAATGCCAGTGCGCACATTGCTTACTTGGTCTTCTTCTAAGCCTGAGTCAGCTATCGCTTCTTGCATGGCAAGGAAGGAATAGGCCGCGGCATCACCCATAAACCGAAATTGCTTGCGGTCGATGAGTTCTTTTAGGTTGAGGTTTTTTATAGAGCCGGAAACTTGGCTGCGAAAGCCCATTTCTTTATAGGTTTCGTTGAAGGCTATACCCGATTTGCCTTCCTGTAGTGAGCTTAATACTTCGGCTAGATTATTGCCGATGCTGGAAACAATACCCATGCCGGTTACGACAACACGTCTCATCGAATACCTCGTCTTATTAGCTTGTGATAAATTTATTAGATTAAATTAAATAGTTAGAAGCTAGCGTCGTCTTTGAACAAGCCCACGCGTAGATCTTTTGCTGTGTAAATGACTTTGCCATCGACAGCGACTTCGCCATCGGCAATACCCAGTACCAGTTTGCGCTCAATCAGGCGTTTGTAATTGAGAGTGTAGGTAACGAGTTTAGCGTCAGGTAGTATTTGGCCGGTGAATTTTACTTCTCCAGCTCCTAGCGCGCGGCCTTTACCGCTATTGCCGCGCCAGCCTAAGTAGAAGCCGACTAACTGCCACATGGCATCAAGACCGAGGCAGCCGGGCATGACCGGATCGCCGATAAAGTGGCAGTCGAAAAACCATAAATCAGGATTTATATCTAATTCGGCAACCAGCACACCCTTGTCGTAGGTGCCGCCCTCGGTGCTAATATGTGTGATACGATCCACCATTAGCATCTTGTCAACTGGGAGTTTCGGATTGCCGGGGCCAAAAAGCTTGCCGTTCCCGCAATCGATGAGTTCTTGTTTGGTAAAGCTGTTTTGATGAATTAAAGACATGAGGTCGAATTATCACCTTAAAAAATGTTGCGCTTATCTTAGCACGAAGGATTTAGATGGCACATTAAAATGTCAACATTGGCGTGAACATTGCTGTCATACCTATGTCATTATTTATAAGTAAAAGAATGATTCTTGCTTAGTGAAGTGGCTGTATGGAGAATGACAGGTAGTCTATCTACAGCCTCAAGGATCCGGGCGGTGTCCGGAATGTATTAAAGGAAATATTATGATTAGAAAATGTCTTTTCCCCGTGGCGGGTTACGGTACTCGCTTTTTACCAGCAACCAAATCAATGCCCAAAGAAATGCTGCCCATCGTAAATAAGCCCTTGGTGCAATATGGTGTTGAAGAGGCGATCGATGCCGGCTTAAAAGAAATTGCTCTGGTAACCGGCCGCGGTAAACGTGCCATTGCCGATCATTTCGATATCAGTTACGAGCTGGAAAGTCAGATTGCCGGCACTAGTAAAGAGCGGTATCTGGATTGTATTCGCAATGTGCTTGATAAGGGCACATTTATGATGACCCGCCAGCGCCAAATGAAGGGCTTGGGTCATGCGATTTTAACCGGTGAATGCCTGATTGGTAACGAAGCATTTGGCGTTATTTTGTCCGATGATTTGTGTCTTAACCACGACGATGAAGGCGTGATGGCGCAAATGGTTAAACTCTATAATCAGTTCCGCTGCAGTATTGTCGCCATCCAAGAAGTACCTTTGGAAGACATAGAAAAATACGGTGTGATCGCTGGTGAGGAAATGGGCGATGGCTTATATCGCGTGAGTTCTATGGTTGAAAAACCCAAGCCAGAAGATGCGCCGACTAATATGGCCGTCATTGGGCGGTATATTTTAACACCGGATATTTTTGATATTTTGCGTGATACCCCACCCGGTAAAAATGGTGAAGTGCAATTGACCGATGCGCTGATGACACAGGCAAAAAATGGCTGTGTCTTAGCCTATAAATTCCGTGGAAAGCGGTTTGACTGTGGCAGTGTGCCTGGCTTTATCGAGGCCACAAACTATGTTTACGAAAACATTTACTCAGAGGGTTCAGCGTGAGCAGTAGTGAAATAACATGCTTTAAGGCCTACGACGTTCGCGGTCGAATTCCGGATCAACTAAATGAAGATATCGCCTACCGTATAGGCCGCGCTTTCGCTGAGGTCATTCAGCCTAAAAAAGTGGTAGTAGGTCACGATATTCGTCTTAGCAGTGAATCGATTAAAGCGGCGCTGACAAATGGCTTGCTCGATGCTGGTGTGGACGTTTATGACATCGGTTTGTGTGGCACCGAGGAGATCTATTTTGCGACTTCTCACGCCGGCATGGATGGTGGTATTGCGGTAACGGCTAGTCATAATCCCAAAGACTATAACGGCATGAAATTTGTGCGTGAAGAGTCTAAGCCGATCAGTGGTGATACCGGTCTGTTTGATATTAAAAAGCTGGCTGAGAAAAATGATTTTGCAGTATCTGGCGTGCGCGGTAGTTTGCAGGCATTGGATACCTCTACGGCCTATGTCGAACATTTGCTGAGCTATGTCGATGTGGCTGCGCTGAAGCCGCTAAAAATCGTGGTTAATGCGGGTAACGGCGGCGCTGGTCGGGTTGTCGATTTATTAGAGCAGCGTCTGCCATTTGAATTTATTCGGGTGCACCACGAAGCAGATGGTAATTTCCCCAATGGCGTTCCCAACCCCTTGCTGGTGGAAAATCGCCAGCCGAGCATCGATGCGATTAAAGCCCATGGCGCTGATTTAGGTGTGGCTTGGGATGGTGATTTTGATCGCTGCTTCTTCTTTGATGAAACAGGTGATTTTATTGAGGGTTATTATGTTGTCGGTTTATTGGCCGAAGCATTTCTGCTGAAAAATCCCGGAGCGAATATCGTTCACGACCCGCGGCTAACCTGGAATACCATCGCTATTGTTGAAGAGGCCGGCGGCAAGGCCGTGCAGTGCAAAACTGGTCATGCCTTTATCAAAGAGCGTATGCGCATTGAAAATGCGGTGTATGGTGGCGAGATGAGCGCCCATCACTATTTTCGCGACTTCGCTTTTTGCGATAGCGGCATGATTCCCTGGTTGCTGGTAACACAGCTGATGTCGATTAAGTCAGCGAGTTTGTCGTCACTGGTTGAAGAGCGCGTTGCGCTATTTCCCTGCAGTGGTGAAATTAACCGTGAGGTTGAGGATGCCAAGGCAGTAATCGCATTGATTGAAGAGAAGTATAAGCCCGCTGCGGCGGCCGTTGATTTTACTGATGGCTTGAGCATGAGCTTTGAGGGCTGGCGCTTTAATGTGCGCATGTCAAATACTGAGCCGGTAGTGCGCTTGAACGTTGAAAGTGATGGCGACTTTGCGCTGATGGAAGCTAAGACGGCTGAGCTTTTGGCTATGTTGTAATTTTTTATTAGCGATAAAAAAAGCGCCTTCGGGCGCTTTTTTTTCGAGACATTTTTGTGTTGTTAGCCGTATCTAGGTGGCTTGGGCTTTTTTATAGCGGGCAATCAGTTGCGCTGTAGAGCTGTCTAGTGAGCTGGTGTCATCGCCCGATAGTGCGCCCATCAGGGTTTGACTGATTTGCTTGCCTAGCTCAACGCCCCATTGATCAAAGGGATTTATGCCCCACACAAAACTGGCGGTAAATAAACGATACTCGTAAAGGGCAAGCAGGGCGCCAAGTGCGCCGGCGTCCAGCTGATCCATTAGGATAGTGGTGCTGGGTCTATTGCCCAGCATCGCTTTGTGTTGGGCTAACGGCTTGGCTTCGTCCGTTGCCATGCCGCCACTGACAAGTGCGTCTTCAATCTCGGCGGCGCTTTGGCCTTGCATTAACACTAGGCTTTGGCTGAAGCAATTGGCCACGAGGGTTTGGTGCTGCTCGCCAATAGGATTGTGGGATTGCAGGCTGGCGATAAAATCGCAGGGAATGGTGTCGCTGCCTTGGTGTAAAAGCTGGTGGAAGGAATGCTGGCCATTGGTGCCCTCGGTTCCCCAAATAACGCCACCGGTAGTGTATTCAAGTACCTCGCCATCGCAGCTAACAGATTTACCTGCGCTCTCCATAAATAACTGCTGGAGATAGATTGGCAATAATTTCAGGTGATGTTCGTAGGGTAAAACGGCCTGTGAGCTGATGCCCCATGCATTTCGGTACCAGACATCCAATAGTCCTAGGATCACGGGTACATTTTGTTCTAGCGGCGCTTGTTCAACGTGTTGATCGACGTCGTGGCCACCTGCTAGCAGCGCTCTGAAACTGTCCATGCCTGAAGATAAAGCAACCGCGACGCCAAAGGCCGACCATACTGAAAACCGGCCGCCGACCCATTCCGGTACTTTGAGAATTAAGTCATCTCGAATACCGAAGGCCTTGGCAGATTCCGGTTTTGAGGTGACGGCCACAAAGTGCGAGTCGACATTATTGAGCTCTAGTTCGCTGCGCAGCCATGCGCGTGCGCTATTGGCGTTGCTGCGGGTTTCTTGGGTGCCGAAGGATTTGGATGCCACAATAAAGAGCGTGGTTTCTGCGGGCACGGCTGCTAGGATTTCAGTAATGACGCTGGGGTCAATATTGGCGGCGAAATGGGTTTTTAACAATGGCGCAGTTTGGTTCGAGAGTGCGTCGCAGACTAGGCGTGGGCCAAAGTCGGAGCCGCCTATGCCGATATTAACAACATCGGTAAAGGCTTTGCCACTTGCCCCGGTCAGCTTGCCGCCGTGCACGGCGGCGACTAAATCTGCCATGCCGGCATACATTGAGTCGATAGCCTCGTCATCGCTTTGGCCCGTGACCGCCCAGCGGCGCAGACTTGGATAATTTGTTGCGCGGTTTTCGGTATTATTGAGATGAGCGCCCGCTCTTAAGGCAGTAAATTGCTCGGGTATTCCTCGGTCGCTAGCCAATTTGCAGAGGGTTGCGAGTATATCGCTGTCGATATGATGTTTGGAGTAATCGACAAATAGAGGTCCAAGGTCAGCGCTGTAGTTTGCGGCGCGATTGGGGTCGTCTTGAAAGCGCTGCGCTAAGGGGGTGCTGATGCTGTGCTGGGCAAGAGTCTGTAGCGTTGATCTGATGTTGGCGTTGTAAGCCAGTTTGGCTCCTTGGTCTGACGTGCTACTCACAGTGTTCCCTCTGAAAGATCTGTTTACGCAGGGCTAGTCTCACCCTCCCCGTAATATCGTACAAATTGTAGCGGCTTCGGGGGTGGATTGTAATGCGCTGGGGGCTTAACTGCGCCTAGAAAGCGCTATTGCGGTGAGTTTTTCTAGTGCGTCGCGATAGGGTGAATCTGCAAATGGTGCCAGTGCGGCTAAGGCGGCTTTAGTATAGCGCTGCGCTGCGCTATGGCAGTAGGCTAAAGCGCCGCTAGTGCTAACGGCGGCTACGATGTCGTCAAGTTGTTCGGCGGTTTTGTTGCTGATGGCGTTACGCACCAACTGCTGCTGGTATTCATTGCCATGTTGCAGAACGTAAATGAGCGGTAGGGTTGGTTTGCCTTCGGCAAGATCATCGCCCACATTCTTGCCGGTTTCTTCCGGGTCGCCCTCGTAGTCGAGAATGTCGTCAATGAGTTGGAATGCGATGCCGAGGTTTAGGCCGTACTCATACAGCGCATCTTGGTGCTGGCTTGCGTTGCTAATAATCGCCGCGCCGCCGCAGGCAGCGCCAAAAAGGACGGCCGTTTTGCTGCGAATAACGTCGAAATAGGTCGCTTCACTGGTGTCGGCGTTGCCTGCCCGGCTCAGCTGCAATACCTCGCCTTCGGCAACGGTATTAGTGGTACTGGAGAGCAGCCCCATTAGGGGTAGGCTGCCAATCTCGACTAGGATTTCAAACGCTCGCGAGTACAGGAAGTCACCGACTAATACGCTGGGCGCGTTGCCCCAGTTGGCGTTCGCCGTTGGCCGCCCGCGACGCAGAGCGGAAATGTCGACAACGTCATCGTGAAGCAATGTTGCGGTATGGATGAACTCGATGACCGCCGCTAAACGAACGTGTTGCTGGTCAATCTTGCCAATTGCGCCGGCGCAAAGAAGCGTGAGCAAGGGGCGCAGGCGTTTGCCTCCCGCATCGACGATATAGTGGCCGATGTTCTCTACGAGTGGCACTTTGGAGTGCAATTGTTCGATGATGAAGTCGTTGACCGCGGCAAATTCGCTGTCAACGATCTTGCGGATCTGTTGCATGGTTACGACAATACGTATGGCGGAGTCGGTTGGCATCGTATGAGCGAAGCCGCGGGCTGTCAAGGTTTCTGCAACAGTCCGTTTTGGGGGTGTTGTTATATTTTCTAAAACTGCGTACAATTCGCGCCCCTGAAAGCAAAACCGTGCAGCCCCTTAATGGTTAAGTGGCAGTGACGGTGCCTGGACTTGTCCCGGTGTGTTGTGCGACAGCACAAAACACTCGGCCGAAACAAATTATTGCAAGCAGGCTCTTGGAGATTATGCTCATGTACGCAGTTATTGAAAGTGGTGGTAAGCAGCACCGTGTTATCGAGGGCGAAACCCTCAAGCTCGAAAAAATTGAAGTTGCCACTGGTGAAAGTATAACTTTTGACAAAGTGTTGATGGTTAAAACTGGTGAAGAACTGAAAATTGGCGCACCTTTTGTTGAGGGTGGCAAAGTGACCGCGGAAGTAATTTCGCAGGGTCGTCACGCCAAGGTAAAAATTGTTAAGTTTCGCCGTCGGAAGCACAGCATGAAGCAGGCTGGTCACCGTCAGTGGTTCACCGAAGTGAAAATCACTGGTATCAGTGCTTAAGGAATTTAGGAGAGACTCATGGCTCACAAGAAAGCTGGTGGTAGTACTCGTAACGGACGCGACTCGCAGAGTAAGCGTCTAGGTGTAAAACGTTTTGGTGGTCAAACTGTTAGCGCGGGCAGTATTATTGTTCGTCAGCGCGGCACACGCTTTCACGCTGGTGAAAACGTAGGTTGTGGCACCGATCACACTTTGTTTGCTAAGGCAGACGGTGTGGTAAAGTTCGAAGTTAAAGGTCCAAAGAGTCGCAAATACATTCGTATTGTTGCGGCCTAAGCCTTTTTCGTGACGTTTAAAGCCTCGTCTGTTGACGGGGCTTTTTTGTTTCTGTAGATAAGTTTTAAGCATATTCCTTTTTAGGTTGGCATAATCATGAAGTTTGTTGATGAGGCGGTAATCCGGGTTGAGGCGGGGCGAGGCGGCAATGGCTGCATGAGTTTCCGTCGCGAAAAATTTATACCCTGGGGTGGTCCGGATGGTGGTGACGGTGGTGACGGCGGCAGCGTCATTTTGCGGGCCGAAGCATCGATGAACACTTTGGTTGATTTCCGCTTTGTTAAGGCCTACAACGCCCGTGTCGGTGAGGCTGGTCGGGGCGCAAATTGCCGTGGTAAAAGTGCGGAAGACTTAATATTGGATGTGCCGGTGGGTACCACCGTTATTGATGAAGACACCCAGGAAGTGCTTGGGGATTTGGTTGCTGCGGACGACACCCTCAAGGTTGTTCAGGGTGGTTTCCATGGTCTGGGGAATACCCGCTTTAAGTCCAGCACCAACCGGTCTCCGCGGCAGTTTACCCGTGGCAGTGACGGCGAAGTCCGCAACTTGCGTTTAGAGTTGAAAGTCTTGGCTGATGTCGGTTTATTGGGTATGCCCAATGCTGGTAAGTCCACTTTCATTCGCGCGGTGTCCGCGGCCAAGCCAAAAGTTGCGGACTATCCGTTCACTACCTTGGTGCCCAATTTGGGTGTGGTGCGAGTGGAGCAGCATCGAAGCTTTGTATTGGCTGACATTCCTGGTTTGGTGGAGGGGGCGTCAGACGGCGCGGGCTTGGGGATTCGCTTTCTCAAGCATTTAACGCGTACTCGCTTATTGTTGCACTTGGTTGATATGGTGCCTTATGACGGCGTAACGCCCCAGGAATCGGTTGCCATTATCTCTAAGGAGTTGTCTCGTTTTAGTCCAACATTGGCGGGCCGTGAGCGCTGGTTGGTGTTAAATAAATTGGATATGCTGCCAAAGGACGAGCGTGCGGCGCGCTGCCAGGAGGTGGTCGATGCTTTGGGTTGGACTGGGCCGGTTTATAGGGTGTCAGCCTTAACGGGTGAGAATACCAAGGCCTTATGCCGAGATGTCTTGCAGTTTGTTGAGGAGCAGCAGGTTCTGCTTGCCACCGATAGCGACGCGGCTGATCGCGAGCGCGATATTCAAGACGCGATGCAGAGTGAGGCCCGCGACCGTATTCAGGCCTTGGCAGATCAGCGCCGCTCTGAGCGTCGCGCAGCCGATGATGCTGATGACTACGATGACGATGACGATGAAGATGATGATCATGATGTTGAAGTGGTCTATCGACCTTGAGGTGAATTGATCTTGTCTGAGAATAGGCGGGGGCTAAAAGCCAGTAAGCGAATAGTGGTAAAGATTGGCTCGGCCCTGCTAACCAATGACGGGCGCGGTCTTTACGCTGAGGGTCTGGATGCGTGGGTGGCGCAATTGGCCGCGCTTAGGGCGTCGGGTCGTGAGGTTGTGCTGGTCTCATCTGGTGCGGTTGCTGAAGGTATGAATCGACTCGGTTGGCGTGAGCGCCCCGATGATTTGCATAAGTTGCAGGCGGCGGCGGCGGTAGGTCAAATGGGTTTGGTGCATGCCTATGAGACTCGGTTCCGTACCCATGGCTTGCAGACCGCTCAGATACTGTTGGGGCATGATGATATTTCGGCGCGAGATCGCTATCTAAACGCGCGCGGTACTTTGCTCACCTTGCTTGAGTTGGGTGTGGTGCCGGTGGTGAACGAAAATGACACCGTAGTTACTGACGAGATCCGCTTTGGTGATAACGATACGCTTGCCGCGCTAGTTGCTAATTTAATTGATGCTGACACTTTGGTTATTTTGACTGATCAGCGCGGTTTGTTTGAAGAGGATCCCCGTTCAAATCCCGCTGCAAAATTAATTTCTGAGGCCTCAGTAGAGGATCGCTCTCTTGATGTCATGGTGGCTGGTGCTGCTGGGCTTCTTGGTCGTGGGGGCATGCTGACTAAGTTGCGTGCTGCGCGATTGGCGTCTCGCTCCGGTGCCAATACCGTTATTGTTGGCGGCCGAGAAGAGCGAGTTTTGGATCGAATCTTTGCGGCTGAAGACTTGGGTACGCTCTTGCTTTCAAAAGAGCCGCCTATTGCTGCACGGAAAAAGTGGCTGGCCGGGCAGCTGCAGCTTCGGGGTACGGTACAAATAGATGATGGCGCGGCGCGTGTATTGCGGCAGCAGGGTCGCAGTCTATTACCTGTGGGGGTGGTGGCGGTTACGGGTCAGTTTTCGCGTGGCGACCTTGTTAAGTGTATAGATGGGCAGGGCAATGAGGTGGCGCGGGGTCTGGTTAATTACTGCGCGGATGACGCAAGGCGTTTACAGGGCATGGCCAGTGGTAAGATTGCAGAGCTGCTTGGCTTTGTTGGCGAGCCGGAGTTGATCCATCGCGATAATTTAGTGCTGAGTGGCTGAGTGGCGGGCAAAAAGTTCTAGTAATAAAAAAACCCGCCGTGAGCGGGTTTTTTTATTACGGCAAAATTAAAGCACTAAATTAAGCGGCTACGCCCATTGCTTTGATTTTGCTGTTTAGGCGGCTCTTATGTCGAGCAGCTTTGTTCTTTGTCACGATGCCTTTATCGGCCATGCGATCAAGAACGGGTACGGCAGCAACGAATGCAGCGTTTGCTGCTTGTTGATCGCCTGAATCAATGGCAGTCACAACTTTCTTCAAGTATGTGCGAACCATGGAGCGCAGACTGGCGTTGTGCGTACGACGTTTTTCCGCCTGGCGCGCGCGTTTTTTAGCTTGTGGAGAATTCGCCACCCTTATAACTCCTTGAAACCTAGCACTGAAAATTTAGGCCGGGAATTATTCCCGTTTGGCGCGCCATTGTCAAGCGGGCAGCCCGCTCATTGTGATAATTATTCGGCGATAGCCAATTTATAGAAAGCGCTCGACCGCAATCATTGTCCAGCAGCTGGCGCAAAGCAGTAGGCTTAGCATAACGGCGGCAGAGCCGATGTCCTTAGCTTGGCCGGATAATGGGTGATGGGAGGTGCTAATACGGTCGACTACCGCCTCAATTGCCGAATTGATAAGTTCTACGATAACGACCAAGACCACAGTGATAATTAAAATTGAGCGCTGGCTGGCGTTGGTTCCCAGCCAGATGGCGACCGGTAGCATGATGAGTGCAAGCATGCTTTCTTGGCGAAAGGCTTCTTCGTGGCGCCATGCGGCGCGCAAGCCCTTGAGCGAGTATTTGTAAGCGTCCAGAATGCGCGCGGGGCCGGTGCGGCCAGGTTTGTTCATCTTCATGGGGTTATCCATCTCCGCGCCTGCAGCTAGTAGCTATCGTTATTGAGCGAGGGTGATGTAAAAAACGCCAAACACCCAGCTAACCGCATGTGGCAAACAGTGTACAATGCTGCACGTCCCGCCGTGCAAAGTCGGCACGGCACCAGCATTTAAATTGTAGCGATAGTGTAATCCAATCTAATGACAATTGAGAGACAGCTCCTTCACCCCCGTCATTGGCCTGCCTGGTGCAGCGTGGGCTTGCTTTGGTTGCTTGCGCATTTGCCGCAGCGGCTTAGCTATGCCCTGGGCGCCGGAATAGGTAATGTATTTTACTTTCTTGCTAAAGATCGCCGCCATATCTGTGAGACAAATTTACGGCTATGCTTTCCTGAACTGAGTGATATTGAACACAAAATATTAGTCAAAAAGACCATGCGCAATCAAGGTGTGGGGCTGATGGAAACGCTGCGAGTATGGTTTATTGCACCTGACAAGCTAGGTGTGGAATTTGAGCTCTTGGGTAAGGAGCACCTTGAGGTCGCTAATGGCGATCCTGGCATCATTATCATTGGCACTCATTTTACTACGCTCGATGTCTCTGGCGCCTTGATTGGACGGCAGTATCCCGCGGATTCATTTTATCGCAAACATAAAAATCCCGTCTTCGAATATATTCTCAGTCGCTCCCGCGGTCGCTATGGCGAGCCGATACACCGGCGCGATATAAAGCGTGCGCTGAAACGTCTTCGGGAAGGGCGGCGCCTATACTATTTGCCAGATCAGGACTATGGCCGCAAGTCGGCGGAATTTGTGTCGTTTTTTGGAATACCCACGGCGACGACCATCGGTACTAGCACCTTAGCCAAAGGCGGCCGGGCAAAGGTGGTTTATGCCAATCAGCGACGCTTAGATAGTGGTCGTCGCTACCGAGTTGAAATAATACCTATGGCTAATTTTCCCAGCGGTGACCCGGTCGCGGATGCGCGTGCTGTTAATGCGATTCTTGAAGAAAATATTCGCGCGGTGCCGGAGCAATACATGTGGGTGCATCGCCGCTTTAAGACTAGGCCGGATGGCGACGCTGGGTTTTACGAATGACTGCTCGCCGCATTTGGATTATTACCGATGGTCGCTTGGGGCATCTAAATCAATTGCGGGGGCTGATCGGCCGAGTCCAGGACAAAGCCGACGTAGAACTACATTGGCTTGACCTATCTTTGCGGCCTTTTTCTTATGCGGGGCGCCGGGGTTTACTGCGGCAGTTTGATGCCCAGGAAAAGCCCGATTGGGTGATTGCCGCAGGCAGTAAAACCCATTTGCCAATGCTGTGGTGTAAGTGGCTAGTGGGCGCCAAAGCGTTTTTGCTGATGCGGCCGTCTTTGCCTCTGTGGCTGTTTGATGCAGTGTGTATGCCGTATCACGACTCGCCACCCAAGCGTCATACCGTGCTCGGTACTTATGGCGTTATTAATCATATTATCCCCAGTTATCAGGGACGAAATCAGCATCAAGGCCTGATCTTATTGGGCGGCATAAATACTCATTTTTGTTGGGATAATGCCGTGATTATCGAACAGTTAAGACAAATCGCGGCGTCATCGCCTAATACGGAGTGGCTGGTGTCGGACTCACCGCGAACGCCGGTGGGCTTGCTGCAAGAGTTGGCGAATTTAGCGTTAGGGAATGTAAAAATACTACCTTACGCAGAGACTGGATCTGGGTGGTTGCCGAAAATTTTATCTGCGGTCGGCCAAGTTTGGGTGAGCTGTGACAGTGTGTCTATGGTTTATGAAAGCGTGAGTTCGGGTGCACCGACGGGCTTGCTGGATTTGGAGCCGCTGCGTGAGTCTCGGGTGACAAAAAGTATGGCGCAACTGGCGACTAGCGGGCTTGCGACTGCATTTGTTAGCGCTGATTTAACAAGGCCGCTAGCACCTGCCGAGCGCCCCCTTTGGGAGGCTGATAGAGTGGCGGATTGGTGGCTGAAAATTGATGGTTGTATGCTTGATGGCAGTCATCTTTAATTATTTGTATTTGGAAAATATATGGCCGATGTAGAGAGCGTAAAAGCCGATATGGCAAGACCGCTTAAGATAGTTCAAGTGCTACCTGCCTTGAATTCTGGTGGGGTAGAGCGCGGTACGGTAGAGCTAGCGCGCGAGTTGGTGCGTGGCGGTCATACTTCCGTGGTGATTTCTTTTGGTGGTCGCATGGTGGATGGTCTTATTGCCGAGGGCAGTGAGCACATTACTTTTCCGGTGCATCGCAAATCGCTGTGGTCATTATTGCAAGTGCGACCCATGCGAAGATTGCTTGAGTCTCTGGCTGCCGATGTGGTCCACGTGCGCTCGCGGGCACCAGCGTGGATAGTGTGGCTGGCGTGGCGGCGCATGAATCCGGCGACGCGACCGCGCTTGGTCAGCACGTTTCACGGAATGTATTCGGTGAACTTTTACAGCGCTGTGATGGCGCGGGCAGAGCATCTTATTGCTATTTCTAACTGCGTAAAAAGTTATATTACAACTAACTACAAAGTCGATGAGAGTCGTATCACCTTAATTCCCCGGGGTTTAGATCCGGCGGCATTTAATCATGATGCTTGCACGCCGGCATGGAAAAAAACGCTATTCCAGCAATATCCGCAGTTAAAAAATAAGCACATTATTTTAATGCCCGGGCGCTTAACCCGCTGGAAGGGGCAGGAAGCATACTTGCAAATGATGTCTCGCTTAATTCAGCTTCGTCAGGATTGTCACGGTGTTGTTGTGGGTGACGCAGAGCCAGGCAAACAGCATTATTTTGATGAGTTATTGGCTATGCGCTCAGCGTTAGGCTTAGATGAAGTTGTAACTTTTGTTGGCCATCGCAGCGACATCGCACCATTCTATGGTTTGGCCGCAGTGACCTGCCATATGTCAAACAAAGCGGAGCCGTTTGGTCGCACCGTGCCTGAGTCCTTGGCTAGCGGTACACCGGTTGTGGCTTATGATCGCGGCGGCGCGAGTGAGTCGCTCAATGCGGGTTATCCTCAGGGCTTAGTGGCGCCGGACGACGTGGTGGGTTTCGCCGCGCGGGTCCATGATTTGATCGACGCCGATGCGGTTATTAAATTGCCGGAAAATTATTATTTAAGTAGTCAGCTGGCCAGTACCCTCGATGTGTACCGGCGATTGCTTGGCCGAGTTTAAAACGAGAAAGCGTAATGAAAATACTTCATGTGGATTACGATCGACTGCGCAGCTACGGAGCAATTCGCAGCAGTTGGGCCGAGAAAATGCGCTTTGGTTTTATCCGTAATAATCATTATGTGCGCAGTTTTTCGGATCGCGATGTTGCGGCATTTGAAGCGCCGTTTGGGCTTAGGGCCTTAGGTGAAAAAGCGGCTAATAAGCGTCTACTTGAAGTTGTAGAAGGTAATGAGCCGGATCTGATTGTGATTGGCCACACCGATATCATTACGGTAGATACCCTAAAGTTAATTCGTCAACGCCGCCCTGACTGCCTACTTATCCATTGCAACTGTGACCCCTTGTTTGTGCCGGATAACAGCAAGCGCATCGCTGCATTTGCGAGTGTTGTCGACGCGGTATTTGTCACCACCGGACTGCGTGATTTACGCCGTTTTGACGGTTTAGGCGCGCGGCTGTATTACATTCCCAACCCTGTCGAACCGACAGTTGAGGTTTTGGATAATTCTGTTAAAACGGACTTACCTATAGATTTACTGTTTTGCAGCAATGCGACCAAATTTACTAAACGGCTGGAGATGGTCAAAAGTATCAAGGACGCCGTTGACGATGAAATGAACTTTAAAACCTACGGCAGTTTTGGTGAGGCTCCGGTGTGGGGTCCTGATTATGATCTGGTGCTGTCAAAAACTCGAATGGCCTTGAACCTGAATCGGCAGGAAGGTGATCACTGGTATACCTCAGATCGAATGTCGCAGCTCGGCGGTAATGGTGTGCTGCAGTTTGCTCATAGCAGTGGTGGCTTTGATGAATATGTCCCGCCGGAAACCTTGGTTTACTTTGATGATGAGCAGGATCTGATCGCTAATATTCGTGACTTCCATCACGATGATGCTAAGCGTCAGCATTGGGCTGCACGCGCGCGCGCGTTTTTTCATAGCGAACTAAACTCCAGTTTGTATTCTCGCTATATTATTGAAGCCACATTGGCCCAGCCCTTTAGTTACGATTATGTTTGGGCTCGCAATATTAATCCTGACGGCAGTGATAAGTTGTGATTGCACTTAAGGGTCTTGAGCCATTTGCTGCGGGTGGCAACCGCTGGTGCTATGTCGACCCCGAAGATGACAGTCGCTGCATCAAGGTTCGGCGGCCTGACTTTAGTATAGAAGAGCGTCGTCGCAGTAAAGGTTTCCCTAAAAACCTTAAGCCGCTATCGAGCTTTGACGATAGCTTGGATGAATTTAAGGTGATGGCTGCCTTGGAACGTTATTACCCTGACGAGGTTTTTGACCATGTTAGCCGCTGCTATGGCTTTTTCGAGACCGATATGGGGCGGGGATTAAGTTCTGAGTTGATCAGAGATGATAGCGGTGCTGTGTCGATCTCTTTAAAGCAATATCTTTGGGAGTATGAATACAGCGATGATTGTCGCGAGGCGGTAATGGCGTTATGCGCGCACTGGTTGAAGTTTCGGGTGCCTTCCAGAGATTTGATTTTGCACAATCTTGTGGTGCAGCGCGAGCTCTGTGATTTAGATGAGCCCAGAATAAAGCGCCTGGTAGTCATTGACGGTTTGGGCAGTGCTGGGCTTATACCCGGTCACCGTATGCCTGACTTTGTGCAATTGAAAAAAGCCCAGCGCAAGGTGAACAACTTACACGAACGGATTGATGATCTGTTAGGTGATAAAGCGGCGGGAAGAGGACGCGGAATGCACGGCTTCTTGTTTCACCGTGGACAGTCATAAGGCCAAACGACCTTCTTTCGGTCTTCTTATTTCGCCGCGGTGTAAGCGAGCAGTTGCAGGGCTATTTGTCCCCACTGAAATTCATTTTCCGCCCGGCTCTGTGCTTTTTTGCCCATGTTTTGTAGGCTACTTGGGTCGTTCAGCATTTTTTTTATGCTGAGATAGACGTCATTTTCATCGTCACCGTTGCAAAGTAAGCCGGTCTCACCGTCAACAACTGCGTCACCTGCTCCTCCAGCTCGGCCAGCAAGACTTGGCACGCCAAACATCGCTGCTTCCAAGTACACAATACCGAAGCCCTCAACAGATTTACCTTCAATGCGGCAGGGCATAGCGAATAAGGTGGCTTTGCTTAGAAGTGCCGCGCGCTCCCCGTTGCTAACCCGCCCGCAGAATTTCAGCTTGTCTTCGACTCCTAGATCAATAGCCTGCTGGCTTAACTGTTCTTGGAGCGGGCCAGAGCCAGCGACCATGTAAATTAGATTAGGAAAGTCAGCTAGTAGGCGTGGCAGGATATTGATTATCTTATCTTGTCCCTTGCGTTCTTCTAAGCGCCCTACAGTGACCAGTACTGGGTGGTGGCCGCCGGTCCATGCGGCAACAGTTTCAATATCTTTAGCCGTGGCTTGGCATGGTAGATTCACCCCGGGATGCAGTATTTGCAGCGTATCAGTCTGCGTCAAATAGGGTTTTAGTCTGTCGGCTGTGAATTGTGAGTTGGCTAATACAAGCTGTGCGCGGGACAGGGTCTTAGCGATGCGCTGGCGTTTCTTTGTACTGCTTTGCTCTGGGAACTCCATGCCGTGAGCGATGCACGCGGTAATGGTGTTTTTGCCGGCAGCGACGAGCTCCAGGCTTTTCCAGCTGTCACAAATTAGCAGGGAATCGCTGGGCCCCTTGAGCACCTTTTGGACTCGCTTCGCTTTCAGGTAGCGGCGGAGTATTTTTGGTCCGCCAATTCGCTCTATCGCAAAGGGCAATGTAGTGTCGAATTGGGCTTGGTCTTTCTCTGTAGGCGCGTCGCAAATAACTCGAACAGTTTGGCCAATATTGTGAAGTGCGAGGGCCAATTCATACATATAGTTTTGAATGCCACCCGCCGCAGGTGGAAAGTTCTGAGTACTGATAATAATGTTATTACTGTGCATTGGTATTATTCCGGTGCCCGCATGTCATTGTCAGGACCTTGCAGCAGTTGATTGCTCAGCTCCTTAAATTCTGCGATAAGGGGTTTGAGTGTTAAGATAGCGGCCCCTTGGGGCTAGCCTTGTGCCGATGTTTCTTGAGGGGACAGAATATAAAGGTCCCGCTGGGTACTTACAAGACGTTGATGTGCCTGCTAGATATTGCGTAATGTTAAAGAGGGCGTATGCCAAATAATTGCTTGTGCTGGGTGATAAGCCTAAACCCCAAGGCGGAAAATACCGAAAAACTCATTAAGGACCTGCATGCTCAGGGGATTAATGCAGAGGTCTTTCCTGCGATTGACGGCCGAGGCAATGCACCTGTTTTAGAGGGTGGTGAGCGTCTTAGAAATAGCTTGGCAATGGTTCGGCATGGAAAATGCCTAACGGGTAGCGAGCTAGGTTGCTATTTATCCCACTTGCGAGCAGTTAAAAAGGCCTATGCTCAGGGCAGTGAGTATGTATGTTTGCTTGAAGATGATGTGATTATAGAGCCGAAATTTGCAGAGGTACTCCACTCATTATTAAGCAAGCAGTTGGACATGGTCAGGCTGATGTCCTTGCGCCTGCGTCGGCGTAGAGTGCTCGAGCCCCTCGCTGAGGGGCATTATTTGGTGCGACCGGACCGAGGTGGGCTTGGTACGCAGTCTTATTTGCTAAATCGGCTTGGCATGAAGAAGTTTATTGATCATGCCGAGGGAATTTACGAGCCCATTGATAAAGTATTTGATCACTTTTTCCTGTTTGATTTGCGCGTTTTTTCAGTTGAGCCGCATGTCGCTCAGGAGTTGGTGCATGAGAGTAGTGTTGCCAAACTTTGGTCGGAGCCAGCAAGTGATATGAAGCTCTGGCATCGCTTGGCGTACCACCCGGTCAAGTTGTGGTTTAGTTTGCGCAGGCATGTTTACCGACTTCGTCATCGAGCCGAATTTGCAGGTGCGTTCATGCCGGATAAGCATATCGGTAAGACTGGGCGCTTGCGTTAGGATATTGTTCACGTGTTTTCGACACATTTGACGGCGATCATTAGATTTAAAATCGCCGGCTGTTAACATTAGGTTTGTTATGAAGGTATTAGTCACCGGCGGTGCCGGCTTTATAGGTAGTGCGGTCGTCCGACATATTCTCGAAGATACTGATGCGTCGGTGATCAATGTTGATGCCCTGACCTACGCGGGTAATTTAGAGTCCATACCCGGCGCGGAAGGCAGTGGTCGTTACGCGTTTGCCCAAGTCGATATCTGCGATTTTGCTGCTTTAAGTGCCGTCTTTACTGAATATCAGCCTGACTTAGTCATGCACCTCGCGGCAGAGAGCCACGTTGATCGTTCAATTGATGGGCCTGGCGCTTTTATCCAAACCAATATTGTCGGCACATACAATATGCTCGAAGTTGCTCGCAGCTATTGTCATAGTTTGAGCGGAGACAAGAAAGCAAATTTTCGTTTTCATCATATCTCCACCGATGAAGTTTACGGCGATCTGCACGGCACCACTGACCTGTTTACCGAAACCACGTCCTACGAACCTAGCTCACCCTATTCGGCCAGTAAGGCAGGGTCAGATCATTTAGTTCGGGCATGGGGTCGCACCTTCGGCTTGCCGATTGTTGTCACTAATTGTTCAAACAATTATGGCCCCTACCATTTCCCCGAAAAGCTTGTCCCCCACATTATTTTGAATGCCCTGCACGGCAAACCCCTGCCGGTGTATGGCGATGGCAGTCAGATTCGTGATTGGTTGTATGTGGAGGACCATGCTCGCGCGCTCTATAAAGTCGTTACCGAAGGCAAGTTGGGCGAGACCTACAATATCGGCGGCCACAATGAGAAGCGCAATATTGAGGTGGTACACACCATCTGCGAGTTATTAGAAGAGCTGGCGCCGAGCAATGAAAATTCCCGCGCCAGTGGTAAAGGCTTCAAAGACTTAATCACCTTTGTGAAAGACCGTCCCGGCCACGACGCTCGCTATGCCATCGACGCTAGCAAGATACAGCGCGAGCTGGGCTGGACGCCGCAGGAAACCTTTGAGTCGGGCATTCGTAAAACCGTGCAATGGTATCTCGATAATCCACAATGGTGGCAGCGGGTATTATCTGGGGATTACAAGTTGGACCGGATTGGTGGTGCGGATGAATAAAGATTGAGTGATCTAAAGTACGTCATACCCGACCCCGATCGGGTATCCAGGTGAGCGCAGCGAATGCGTTTGTAGAACAAGAACACTAGGCACGCTAAAAGAGTTTTAGGGATAGGCAATGAGCAAGAAATACAAAGGCATTATTCTCGCGGGCGGCTCCGGCACTCGGCTGCACCCGATTACTATGGGTTGCTCTAAGCAGTTGCTGCCTATCTACGATAAGCCGATGATTTACTATCCCTTGTCAGTGCTGATGTTGTCAGGTATTCGGGATATTTTGGTTATTTCTACGCCAACTGATTTGCCTGGCTTTCAGCGCCTATTAGGCGACGGTAGTAGGTTCGGTATTAATATCTGCTACGAAGAGCAGCCTAGCCCCGATGGGCTGGCACAGGCCTTCACCATTGGCGCCGACTTTATTGGCAATGACAATGTCAGCTTGGTGCTGGGTGATAATATATTTTACGGCCAGCACTTCTCAGATAATCTCAAAAGCGCCGTTTCCAAAGACACGGGTGCCACCGTGTTTGGTTACCACGTTACCGACCCTGAGCGCTTTGGAGTGGTTGAGTTTGGTGATGACGGTAAAGCGATCAGCATCGAAGAAAAGCCGGCCAAGCCAAAGTCCGCCTACGCGGTAACGGGTCTGTATTTTTACGATAATGACGTGATTGAGATCGCTCGCAGCATTAAACCCAGTCCCCGTGGCGAGCTAGAAATCACTGATGTCAATCTCGCCTACCTCCATCGTGGCGACCTAAACGTGGAAGTGCTCGGTCGAGGCTTTGCATGGTTAGACACGGGGACCCACGATTCCCTTATCGATGCAGGGCAATTTGTACAAACCGTTGAGCATCGTCAGGGGCTTAAAGTGGCGTGTTTAGAAGAAATTGCTTATCGTCAGGGCTGGGTAAGCGCCGATGAATTGATACAACAGGGCGAGCTTCTAAAGAAAACCGGTTACGGTCAATACCTGCTGCGTGTTGCCGCTGGCTACAAATAATATAAAGGCAAAGAATGAACGTTATCCAAACCAAGCTCAAAGACTGTGTGATTATCGAACCCAAGGTGTTTGGTGATCATCGCGGTTTCTTCTTAGAGACCTTTCAGGCTGATCGCTACCGCGAGCAGGCGGGAATAACGCTGCCCTTTGTGCAAGATAACCACTCCCGCTCGGCCAAAGGCGTGCTGCGCGGACTACACTTCCAAAAGACCAAGCCGCAGGGCAAATTAGTGCGGGTGGTGAGTGGCGAAGTCTATGATGTTGCAGTAGACATTCGTCAGGGCTCACCCAGCTTTGGGCTGTGGGAAGGTGTGATTCTCTCTGAAGAAAACAAGCGCCAGTTCTGGGTGCCGCCGGGTTTTGCCCATGGCTTTTTGGTGCTCAGCGATACCGCTGATTTTGAATATAAGTGTACGGACTATTACGATCCCAGCGATGAAGGTAGTCTGGTTTGGAATGACCCCGCGATGGCTATTACTTGGCCCTTGGATAAGCCCACCCTGTCAGACAAAGACAGCAAGGCCCCGACCTTTGCCGAGTTATTTGAAGCATGAGCCAAGCCAGTAATGATATGCATCTACTTGTTACCGGCGCCAACGGCCAATTGGGTCAATGCTTGGCTGATCAGCTTAAAGCCCAGGGCATAGCCCATACGCTGCTAAGCCGACAAGACGCAGACATTAACGACACAGTGGTTTTGGAAAAAATCGTTGCCGATAAAGGCGTCACCGCCATTGTTAACGCGGCAGCTTATACCGCCGTAGACAAAGCTGAATCCGAACCGGAGTTGGCGAAACGCATTAACGAAGACGGCCCTGCGGCGCTGGCCAAGTTGTGCAGCCGCTTTGATATTCCCTTGCTGCATGTTTCAACGGACTATGTGTTTGACGGCAACAGTCAAACACCCTACGTCGAAACCGACCAAACGAATCCTAGCGGTGTGTACGGACACACCAAGCTCAATGGCGAAATCGCCGTGCAGCGCCACTGCCCGAAACACATTATATTACGCACGGCCTGGGTCTTTAGTGAGTACGGTAATAACTTCCTTAAGACTATGCTGCGCCTTGCAAAAGAGCGCGACACCTTGGGCGTTGTGGCAGACCAGTTTGGTTGCCCGACCTATGCCGGTGATATCGCGAAAGCGCTGATTAGTATCGCCCAGCAAATACACGCGGCAGAGCAAGACAAAAGCGGGGCGCAAGCCCGCTATGGGGTTTACCACTATGCAGGTGATGAGGCGGTAAGCTGGCATGGCTTCGCAATGGCCATTTTTGAAGAAGCCCACCAGCAAGGTGTGCTTAAAAACATACCCACAGTCAATGCGATAGCGACTGAGGCCTACCCGACGCCGGCTAAGCGCCCGGCGTACTCGGTCTTAAGTACGGCTAAGATTCAGGGTGATTATGGTGTGCAGCCTAGTGAGTGGCGAAAGGCCTGTGCAGTTTTGAGCGCCAGCGATCCTCGATAGCAAAGTGCTCGCTGAATGAATAATAGTTTGGAGTAAGTTGTACTAATGCAGGATTTGTTGAACGAATTGACCTTGGTCACGATTACATATAATAGCGCAGAGGTGTTGCCAGCTCACATTGCGTCGCTGCGTAATAGCGCCAGTGCTGCTCTGCCGCGCTGGATAGTGGTCGATAACGCCAGCACTGACGCGACAGATGCGATCGTTGAAGCTAATAGCGATTGCGTTGAGATGCTAAAGAGCAGCAAAAATGTCGGTTTTGGTAGTGCCTGTAACCTTGGCATTCAAGCAAGTAATACCCGCTATGTGATGGTCTTGAATCCAGATACCGAGCTGTCTGAGTCGGCGATTGATCAACTCCTAACTGAGTTGAAAAACCGTTGTGCAGCGATAGCTGGACCGGCCTTAGAGCCTGAAAAAGACCAGTCGGTGATATCGGCACCTTGGCTGGTTGGCGCAGTTTTGTTGTTTGATACCCAGCTTATGAATCCCGTGGGCTATTTTGATGAGCAGTTCTTTTTATATGAAGAAGATAAGGATATTTGTAAATGCGCCAATGATGCCGGTCTAAAGGTAATCCACTGTCGCAACGTTAGTATTCCCCATGTTGGTGGTGGGTCGACGCTAAGAACGAAAACGGTGAACCAGTTTATTCATTTTCATAAAGGCAGGTCTTATGTGCTTTATGCGCGAAAACACGGCTTGGGTGAAAAGCATATTCAGGCATATTTAAAGAAGAATGCGAAACGTCGCTTGATTGCGCTATTCACTTTTGGGGGACGACGCTATCGTCGCGCTCAAGCAAAAATTGCAGGCGTTAAGTCGGTGATCTAATGGGATTTATATCTTCCTTGCTAGCGCGCGTAAATATTGCAAAGCCAGACCCAGAGTGGCGTGATGAGTTTCGCAACAGCATTATTACTTGTCACATGGGTCTCGAACGAGACCAAACTAAGCTTTGTTTTTTCGCAAGTTTTCATCCGCAAGGTCTCATTTCGCCGTTTGTGTTGGCTTATCTTCGCGCGCTGCGAGAAAACGGATTCGATATCGTCCTGTGTAAGACTAGTCCGGTTTTAGATGCCGGAACCTTAGAATCTGCTTTAAGCCTTTGTCATAAAATTATTCACCGTGAAAACATTGGCTACGATTTTGCGTCTTTCCGTACATGTTTCGATGTGGTCGATGATTGGCAGCAGGCCACGGCCATACTCTTTACCAATGACAGTATTCTTGGGCCACTGTGTTCATTGTCGCCGCTATTTGCGGAAATGGATAATCGGCCCGAGGTGTTTTGGGGCTTGAATGATAACTACCAAGGTAAATATCATTTTCAGTCTTTTTTCCTGTATTGCAAAGCACCGGTGTTGGAGTCCAAGGCCTTTCTGCGTTTCTGGATGGATTTGGAGATATTGGACGACAAGAAGGAAATCATAGCGCAGTATGAGGTGGGCTTTTCGAGACGAATGATTCGGGCGGGATTATCCCACGCGGTATTATTTCCGATAGGTGCGACGCTTGACTGTTGTAAGCGTCTTGGCAGTGCCTTTCAGTATCCTGAAATATTTAAGAAGAAAACAGTAAATACCACTCGCTATTGTTGGTATGAGCTCATTGAATATTTGAACTACCCCTTTCTCAAATCTGAAATTCCTCGCGACAATCATTATAAATCGCAACAGATTAATAAAGTCTCTGATATTTTAAAGCGAGCATTACCTGAATCTAGCTGGGCGTATTTAGAGGATGTTATTGCGCCTCTGGACGATGATCTAAACCACTAGCTGGCGATGCTCGGCTTGCCCATAAAGCAATGGTCTTCTGGCGAGCTGGAATTTCATGGTGATGTTTTATGTAAATATTACCTTCTATACGCACGCGCGTTCTGACAACTAATGCCTGAGCACTGCGATGTTAGCCGGCTCGATCAGAGGGTAGGGCAGACGTGATTGTCTGTGTCAGCTAGCCGTAGGTGGCTGATTTACCATAGGATCTGTCAGTTTTTGAGAACACATATAGCACTAGTTAAGTCGGTGTCATCCAGTATCTCTCTTACATAGCTTACAGGTGTTCTTGGTATTGCTGAAAGCGAGAGATTGTTAAACAGGGTATAATCTCGCTTTTGCGTTCAACTTAGCTGCGGTGATCACTGTGGTTAAATCCGCTGTAATTCCTTAGCGGCCTCGCTCTTTTAATATGGTAAATCTCGGTATGTTATTAGTTTCGAAAAAAGAAGATTGGTTCGGTAATGTCCGCGGCGATATTTTAGCCGGCCTAGTTGTCGCCTTGGCATTGATTCCCGAGGCTATCGCCTTCTCTATTATCGCTGGGGTCGATCCCAAAGTTGGTCTCTACGCCTCATTTTGTATAGCGGTAGTGACGGCGGTGGTGGGCGGACGGCCCGGTATGATCTCAGCGGCAACCGGCGCCATGGCGCTATTGATGGTGTTGCTGGTGAAGGAGCATGGCTTGCAGTATTTGTTAGCGGCCACGCTGTTAACCGGGTTTTTGCAGATTATTGCCGGTTATCTCAAGCTGGGGCAGTTAATGAGCTTTGTCTCTCGCTCTGTTGTCACTGGTTTTGTGAATGCCCTGGCTATCCTGATTTTTATGGCCCAACTGCCTGAATTAACGAATGTGACCTGGCATGTTTACGCCATGACCGCAGCGGGCTTGGGTGTTATCTATCTGTTTCCATTATTACCTGTAGTCGGAAAAGTTATTCCCTCACCATTGGTTTGTATCCTTAGCCTAACCGCTTTTAGTTTGATGATGGGTTTGGATATTCGCACTGTCGGAGATATGGGCGCACTACCCGATACCCTGCCGATATTCCTGTGGCCAGACGTGCCCTTAAATTTTGAAACCCTGAGCATTATTTTCCCCTATGCTGCCGCTTTAGCCGTAGTAGGTTTGTTGGAGTCATTGATGACGGCCACTATCGTCGACGACCTAACTGATACAGGCAGTGATAAAAATCGTGAGTGCAAAGGGCAGGGTATAGCCAATATTTTTTCTGGTTTACTGGGCGGTATGGCTGGTTGTGCGATGATTGGCCAGTCGGTTATCAATATTAAATCCGGTGGTCGTGGCCGCTTATCCACACTGTTTGCCGGTGTGATGTTGTTGACTATGGTGGTGTTTCTCAGTGACTGGGTGTCGTTGATCCCCATGGCGGCATTGGTGGCAGTCATGATTATGGTCTCTATAGGAACCTTTAATTGGGCCTCTGTTACCGGACTAAAAACCAACCCACTGTCGGCTAACATCATTATGTTGGCTACCGTGGCGGTGGTGGTGTGGACGCATAACCTAGCCTATGGCGTGTTTGTTGGTGTATTGCTAGGTGCTCTATTTTTTGCCAACAAAGTCAGCCACTTTATGTATATCGCTAAAGATCTCAGTGACGATGGCAATACTCGGACCTATCGTGTGGTCGGACAGGTGTTTTTCAACTCTGCGGAGCGATTTAACGCCGGCTTCGATTTTAAAGAAGTCGTAGAGAAGGTGGTTATTGATTTAAGCCGAGCGCATTTTTGGGATATCTCTGCTGTTGGTGCTTTAGATAAAGTCGTTATGAAATTTCGGCGCGAAGGTGCTGAGGTCGAGTTGATTGATTTGAATGAGGCCAGTGAAACCATAGTTGATCGTTTCGGTATTCACGACAAACCAGAAGAAATTGAAAAAGTCTTGGGAGGCCACTAATGAATAATAATTATGTATTGGCATGTATTGATGGAGCAAGTTTGACTACTGCAGTCTGTGACTATGCTGCTTGGATTTCGCTTAGAAGCGGAGCGCCTTTGAAGTTGCTGCATAATATTGAGCATCGCCCACAGGCCGCTGTTGCAGATTTAAGCGGCAGTATTGGGCTTGGTAGTCAGGAAGAGTTGCTAGAGGAGCTGATCCAAGTAGAGCAGCAGCGCAATCGGTTATTGATGCAGAAAGGTAAGTTGATGCTCGATGCTGCCTCCCGGCGGGTAGCGGAAGCGGGCGTGGCTGAGGCGGAAGCCTTGCAACAGCATGGTAGCCTGCAAGAGTCACTGGTAGAGCGTGAGGAAGATATCCGCGTATTGGTGATGGGCGTTCGCGGTGAAGAGCATAGAGAAGGAAAGCTGGGTGCGCATTTGGAAACCGTCATTCGCGCTTTGCATAAACCCGTTTTAGTTGTGAATACTGAGTTTTCAGAACCTAAGAAAATTATGCTGGCTTACGATGGTCACGATGCGTCTCGAAAAGCTTTAGATATGGTGGCTTCAAGTTCGGTATTTAAAGACATTCCCTGCCATTTGGTCTATGTTGGTGATGAGTCAGCAGCGACCACGGTATTGAATGAGGCGGCGACCGTGTTGCAGGCGGCGGATGTTAGTTATGAACTTGTTAATTTGCCAAAAGGTAAAAGTGATGAGCAGCTATGTCAGTATCAAGCTGAGAACGATATTGGTCTGACTGTCATGGGCGCTTATAGCCATCACCCTTTGCGAGATATGTTGCTGGGTAGTTTCACTGCAAAAATGCTTCACAAAACTAAGCGACCTTTGCTATTGCTGCGCTAAGGCAAGTTTATTTAAAAGCTGGGGACCTAGCGATATCATGTAAGCTCAGCTGTTAAAAATGGCGTGCTCAATAGAGTGCGCCATTTTTTTTTACTACTGAATCCAGTTAGGCTTACGTTTTTCTAAAAACGCAGATAAGCCTTCGCGGCCTTCTCCGGAACCGCGGGTTTCAGCAATGCGCTGGCTGGTGTCGGCAATCATATCGGCATCTATTTCACGGTCGGCAACATCCAAGACCAAGCGCTTGGCTTCGCCTATGCTGCGCGGGCCATTGCGAAGTATTTGCTTGGTGATAGCGGAAATGCAGCTGTCCAACTCATCGCTGGCGACCAGTTCTGATATCAAACCCAAAGCGAGTGCTTTTTCAGCAGTGATTAACTCAGCGGTTGTGAAGTAGCGTCGCGATGCGCGTTGGCCAATAGCGCGAACGACATAGGGGCCAATGGTCGCGGGAATCAGGCCGACTTTCACTTCGCTCAGGCAAAACACCGCATCGGGTGACGCCACGGCCATATCGCAGCAGGCGACCAAGCCCACGCCACCGCCGTAAGCCGCACCTTGTACTCTAGCTATAGTGGGTTTGGGTAGGTAATTAAGAGTGCGTAGCATTTCCGCGAGCAAGCTCGAGTCACGCAAATTCTCGTCAAAGGTATAGGTCGCCATCCGGCGCATCCAATTTAAATCTCCACCCGCGCAAAAACTTTTACCGTTTGCAGCTAGAATCATAAGGCGCACCGCTGGATCTTCGCCAACGTGTTTAAAGGCGGCGGTTAGCGCAGCAATGACGTTGTCGTCAAAGGCGTTGTGGATATGTGCTTGGTTCAAGGTAACGGTGGCGACGCCCTTGTCGCTCAAATGATACTGAATGATCTTATCGTTCATGCGCTGTCCTTAAAATATTCGAGTTGAGCCTTGGTAGTCGCTATTGCGGCGTGCGGTGATTATAGTGGTGCTGTCTAAATAATGAATAGAGTAGACGATATACATTAATTTCTATTGCGCATATCGCTATATTATTGGCATATCTTCACTAGTTTAAGCGTGGTTTCTAGCGAGATAAGCGGCAGGTCGCAGCCTATTGTCTAAGTTGTGCCGTGGCCTGTATTGATGCCTGTTCGATGAGTTTAATTGATCCCGACGCCAACTTATATGATATTGCTGGGCTGGGATTATTACCAATAATGAAGGGGATACCGGTGACGACGTTAATCGATAAGCAGAATATATCCGACTATATTGGATTTGAACCTGAGGCCACAGAGTGGCTGGCGATGGACCAAGATAGAATAAATCAGTTTGCCGATTGCACCATGGATCATCAGTTTATTCATGTTGACCCGGTGCGCGCAAAAGAGACCCCTTTTGGAACCACGATAGCGCATGGTTTTTTGAGCTTGTCGATGCTGTCGTATTTTTCAGAGCAGTACAGTGTTGTTATTAATGGCGTCTATATGGGTATTAACTATGGTTTTGACAAAGTGCGCTTTCTTGCTCCTGTAAAGGTGGGTAGTCGTATTAGAGCCAAAGCGAAAGTCCTAGCGATTGATGAAATAAAGCCCGGTAACTTTCGTATGAACACAGAGGTCACTATTGAAATTGAAGGTGAGGCCAAGCCTGCTTTGGTTGCCGAATGGATTAGTGTACAAATGGTGGCCTGAGTCCGCCGTTACTCGCGTGTACTAAACGAGAGTCCCAAAAAGGTGCGCTTATTGTTCGATCTGACCATTTTCAGTAAAGTTGCAGAGGTCTGGCCCATGACTCGCGGGGGCGGGTATCTGACGTTGAGAAAACGGTGGAGGATACTAGCTGATAAGACTATTACGAGCGCCATACTGCCAATTGGTTTGGATTAACTTGTCTTTGTTGTGAATTTTCACGTAACACAATTAATGCAATGCGGTTAAAGTGGCACGTTATAAGCATATAAGAATAATTAATTTAAGTGTCTGCAGCACACCTGCATTTAGGTGACGGCTCAAACGTAAATGTATGGATTTAGTTCCGTGAAACTTTGCATTTAGAGTCAAATGCTCAGATTTAATGACCGGTAGTTCCGGCCCTTAACTAGGAAACTCTTACGTGATCTATCTAAACTCTACTCGTATATTGGCTGCCATTTTGATCACTGCGCTAAGTGCCTGCGGCGGCAGTTCTTCAAACTCTTCTGGCGGCGGGTCCTCTCCCAATCCGCCAGCAGATAGTACAGAGTTAAGTGGTTATTTTATTGACGGCCCAATTAGCGGCGCGCACTACCAAATCCAAGGTTCTGATAGTGTTTTCCTCACCGCTAGCGATGGCGGCTTTAAATACTTTAGCGGCGATATCATCCAGTTCGCCATTGGCGGTATTGCCTTGGGCAAAAGCCTGGCGGCAGAATTCATTACCCCGGCGAATATTCAGTCTAGCGAACAAGCGGCGATCAATTTATCGCGCTTTCTGCTTACCTTAGATGAAGATAAAGATCCGGACAACGGCATTCAGATATCCTCAACCGTTCGCGATGCAGCCGCTGGTCTAAGCTTTAGTGCCAGTGAGTTTGAAGCGACCGACGGTGAGTTTGACGGCTCTGCGATGGCCGACTTTGCCCGCAGTGCCAATGGCGATTCCCGCGCGTTAATAGCTCGCCGCATCGCTGAAATTGAATTGGCTTGTAGCAGTCAAGATATCAGCGACGGTAGTTTTGATGGTGACTGTGATATTTGGTATATCGCCGACGATAACAGCCCTGCATCTGCGCCCAATGAAGATCAGACTCAGGAGCAAGTCGACACATTAACGGCACTCTTCGCCGCAAAAGCGGGGGATACCATAGAGTTTAGTGAGGGCGTTTTTGAATTCACCACCACCTTAGACATGGCCCATAAACAGGGTATTACCCTGAAAGGTCAGGGTATGGCGAAAACTATTCTAGACTTCGCCCAGTCGAAATCGCCGGAAGGCATTTCGATGAGCCATATGACGGGCATCACGATTGAAGAGATGACAGTGCTCGATACACCTGGCTTCTCGGTGAAGGTCTCGCATTCGAATTTCGTCACGCTGCGTAATTTGCGCGCCATGTGGTCAAGCGCCGGCGCTAATCGCGGTGGCATGGACCCCAAAATTCCATCAACCTTAGAAGTCACCTGTGAGCATCCGTGGCCAGACAGTTTTGCGCGTCCAGAGAATGTTCCCGCGCCGCGTCTCAATGGCTTGCCAATTGCATTCCCGCTGGCAACAGGTTTGTATACCGATGCCAACGGCTTGCCGCGCAACTACACCATCGACAACTCTAACGGTGGCTACGCCATATACCCGGTACTATCTAATAATGTACTGCTGGACAATGTGGTATCGCTGGGCGCATCAGATGCTGGTATTTACGTTGGTCAGTCCAACGACATTATCGTCAAAAATAGTGAAGCTCTGTTCAACGTTGCTGGCTATGAGATCGAAAACAGCGACCGCGCTGATATGCACGACAATGTCGCCCATTGTAATACCGCCGGTTTCTTGGTCTTCGATCTGCCCGGTTTGAATCAATACGGCGAGCAGACTCGTATTTTTAATAACTACGCCGGCTACAATAATTTGGCCAACTTCGCGCCCGGTGGCGTGGTGAGCGCTGTGCCGCAGGGCACCGGTTTGCTGCAACTGGGTTACGACAAAGTTGAATTTTTTAATAATGTGGTCGAGTTTAACCGCACCTTGGGATTTGTCAGCGCGAGCCACGAGTTGCTGGATGGCAACACCAACAACTCTGACAAGCGCATGGACCTCTATCCAGAAGGCATCCATATCCACAGTAATATATTCACCACCAATGGCACCCTGCCTCAGCTACCTGAAGAAGGCGTATTAATTTGCGCAGATGGCACAGGGGGCGATACCGTTATTCCGTGCATCCCCACTGGTATTGATGATGGGCATGACTCGCTGTTGCCGGTGTTAGTGCAGCTTCGTAGCTTACAAGCGAAAGATCCCTATCTGCTTCAAGGCGCTCATATTATTTGGGATGGTTACTATGACAAAACCGTTAATAGTAACGACGGTGTGCAGTGTACCGATGTCGATGGCGCGCCCCTGGATGCCGACGGTAAACCTGATTACAGCGGCCAGAGCCAGCCAAGCTGTCGCTACAACCGCTATAAATTTGACGAGCCAGACAACGCGGCAGATCCAAAGCGCAGACATCCCGATTACTGGCTGTGTATTGACCAAAGTGACGAGTACGGCAACACCTTCTCCCAAGATAGCCGCACCTTCATGAACTTTGATGGCATGGAACTCGACACCGCCCCCCAAACTGATCTCGCCGCTCACGACTGTCCGACGCGTTTTGGCAAGCAATTGCCGCGTTTAAATCCAGCCGTTGTGCAGCCGTATATACCTGGCAACAGCGCGGAGCAACCGCCCTCGGCCGCAGAAATTGCCGCCATTTGTGAGAGTGGCTCTGGCACTGCAGTCAATCGCGAAGCGCTGGCTTTCAACTGCAGTAAATTGTCCCACTACAATTTGTTTGCCGATCAAACCGATCCCCGCAGTGGTTTCCACGAAGATGGCGTGATCTATGACTTAGTCACGCCGCTGTTCTCTGACTACTCAGTAAAGTACCGGGTACTATTCCTGCCGCCTGGCGAGTCCGCCACGTGGGCAGAGGGTAATATTAATGAGCCAAACGCGACTCTGGATTTCCCAGTTGGCACCGTTATCGCCAAGACCTTCGCCTTCCGCGACCGTAATGCCGAAGATGAAAACCTGGTTGAAACCCGATTGCTGATTCATCGCGATGGCCAAGGCGGTAGCTCTTTTTGGGAGGGTATGGCCTATGTCTGGCGCGAAGACGGCAGCGACGCCGATATCGCCCTCGCTGGCGGCTCTAAAGCCGTGAGCTGGGATTACGACGATACCGACCCGGATGTCACTGCCACTTACAAAGGCAGCACCGACCGCTACGCCATTCCCACGCCGAATCAGTGTGGCAACTGTCACAACAACGAAGACCGCCAAGCTGGCGATGCGCCAATCGGTCCTAAAGTGCGCAATATGAACCGCGCCTTTGACTATGGCAACGGCCCGGAAAATCAGCTGCAGCATCTCATTGATATGGGCAAGCTCAGTGGCGCGCCAACCTTAGCGCTAGACAGTAAACAGATCGCGACCAATGCAAACCGCTTGCCGCGCTTTAATGTGCCCGGCGACAGCTACCAGATAAGTTCTGTAGAAGCCGAGCGCGTGGCAGCAAGTAGTGATGCTAATCTTGAGTATCGAGCTCGTGCATGGTTGGAAACTAACTGCGCTCACTGCCACAATCGCAAGGGGCAAGCACAAAGTACCGGTTTATATTTTGACGTGTTCCGCAAGGTCAATCTCAGCCACGGTATCTGTAAGGAACCCATCACTGCTGGTAGCTCTGGTGGTGGTAGGGATTACGATATTCTACCTGGCTTAGCTGGCGGTGCTACTGGCTCCGAGGGTTCGATTATTTCCTATCGCCTGCACTCTGTAGATCCTTCGGTGCAGATGCCGCCGATTGCTCGGAGCGTCAAGCACGGCGAAGCGGTTGGCGTAGTAGATGCGTGGATAAACACCGTCATAGACGGTAGCTATGAAAACGCTGACTGCGCAGGAGGTGGTGGCAGTCCACTGCCTTTCTAAAAGTCTGTGGTCTACCAATAGTGAATTAGTACCCTATTAAGCTAAAGCACTGAGCGCATAAAAAAGGGGTTCTCTTATGGAGAACCCCTTTTGTTTGCCTATTTCAAAACTCAGGTTTTAATATAGGAAATCCAGTCCAGTAAATTTCAGTAATAAGGGTGAGCTTAAAACGTTTTCTTAGAGTGTTTCCAAGCGGCAACAAGGATGCCGATCACCAATACAAAACACAGCACAACGCCGGGATAAAATACAAAAAACGAAATATCATTCATCATATTAGTGCTGGCATCGAATACTAAGCCGCGCGCTTCGGGGAATAAAGGGTCAAAACTAGCACCAATAACAATACTCCAGGAGATGATTGGCGATATTATTACCAGCCACTTTACGTTTTTTATAAAGCTTGAAAATACCGGTAAGAGCGCGGCAATGAGCCACAGTAGTAAAGCGTTGACGATGCCTTCCATATGCGCCATCCGCCATGCGTCGTAAGTGCCAGGCATTTGGTAGACGATCTTGCCGGGAATCGGCCAGAGGCTGATTTCACCGGTGATGAAAAATAAAAAACCGAATCCGATGATAAAAGCCGCCAGTAGTAATAGTGTGCCGTGAATTACCAGAAAGCGCTGGTGTTTTAATATGTCATTGTTCATTAGGAAAACCTCGTACCTATAGGTGTCATTAAATTATTCGTATCTAGATGGGCCAATTCGGCATCATGTTTTTTATGAACTTTAAGCCACTCCTTGCTCCATTGTGGATCGTCAATATCAGTCGGGTGATGCGAGGGCAGCATAGAGTGTAGTAGTTTCGGTGCTATCCCCGCTAAGAAACGAAGGTTGTACTTTATGACGTTTATGCGGCTGCGGATATTTCCCCATTCGCCGTCTTTTTTCATCATGATGATGTAGCCCCTGCGGCTAAACTTCATGATGTGAATGGCAGCGAAAAACGTACCATAAAGCCTGTGCCAGTATTGACCGTAGGCTGCCTGGTAAGCATCGAAGGCCGCGCATTTATGCTCTATTTCTTCAACAAAATGCCAGAGGATTAATGAGGCGACCCTAGAGTCGGATCCGCCAAACAAATAGGCCCGTTGTTTGATCAACCAGTGACCTAGCGTTAGTGCCATAGATTCAAAGCCCGCCGCGTAGGCCAAATTAAACTTGAGACTTTTATTTTGTTCTAGATAAGAAAACTCGTCGAGCATTTGCTTTTCTAAGGCCTCAATTTGATCGTAGCCTTTCGATTTGATAATGTCGTTGAACTTCCTATGTTGCTGATAGTGCTGTGCTTCCTGGCCGATATAGTCTTTTACTTCTTGGATGAGCGCCGGGTCTTGAAGCTGAGGAAGAACTTTTTTCATTGTTCGAATCAAATAGGGTTCCAGATAGGGCATGGTTAATGAAGCGCCATTCACCATATAGCTCCATTCAGGTCTAGCGGCGTTCCACTGAACACTGATGTCATCTTCAAAGGTAAACGGCATCCGCCTGACAACTAATGTGCGCGGTGTATTTCTATTCCCTGTCATGGTTATCTCCAAGCTCTAAGCGCTATTAAGTATCGACTGCAAAATGTAGTTTCACACCTTCGTAGCGTTTTAATGTTCACGCTTAGGCGCCAGGATTTGCTATGCCGAGCATTTCTGCCATTTTTTCACGGTTTATTGATAGCACGTCGCCACCGTCGTGTTCATAGCGGCGCCATGCAATTTGGATGGTGTTTTTTTTGCCGCTTACAAGCTTATGATTGCGGGGGTGGTAGCTACGTTTAAAAACCGGCAAGGCATTTATTAAAAATCGAGATAACATGTAAGCGCAGAATCCCATTTTGCGAATGCCGCGAAAGGGGTTTCGCCAGTATCCTTCAACAATGGTCATGGCGGTGTAGCACTTTATTGTTTCGCTGGCGATGTGAGCGAGTGCAGCGAGCACCATCCATTTTCGGTACCACTCGGCATCGCCGTATAGTGCTTTGTACACGTCAAAGGCGACTGCACCATGTTCGACCTCCTCGACCTGATGCCATACCCATAGTGCTTTCATGACCGGATCGCTATCTTTCATCCAGCGGTCATAGTTTTCTAAAATGATCAGTCCGGCTAAAAACGTAAAGGTTTCATAGCCCGCCGTGTAACCGACTTTGCGCTTTAGCGAATCAGTTTTGCTATGGTGGTTAAAAAAATCTTGAGCACCATTTTCTAGCTCGGCTATTTTTGGATAGCGCTTCGCCAGCCATTTGTTGTAGTGGAGGAAATTCTTGGCATGTTGAGCTTCCTGTCCGATTATCGCCGACATATCGCCTTGTAGATTCTCATCCTTAATTTTTGGTCTGGCTTCGATCATGGTTTTAACGAGATAGCGTTCGAAATGCGGTACGTGGACTCCGAGGGCGTTTATAAGCATCGAAAAATCGCGGTGCGATCGGCTCCATAGTGGGTCATTGAATTCAATATTATCGAAGTTGAACTCTAACTTTCGTACCGGGAAGTCATCCATGGGGTGGGCACTGCTTGGCGATGCTGCGGCCTGTTTCATATTAATCCCTGCGATCTCTTGAACAGTGTGGGAGCAGCCCTATTAGCAGGTGATTTGTTCAATGAATCATCAGCTAACTTGGCGCTCGTTCAGAAGGTCAATATTGCGAGTTATTATTTATTATGGGCGTCGTATATCGGCTCGGCAAAAAGCAAAACAAACACTGCCCAGATTGACGTGACCGCACCTAAGATGGCGGGAATATAGGCAAGGGCGCCCGCCATACTGGCATCGCCAAGACGGTTTGCTTCAATACTTAAACCGTGATTCGGGGCGAACATTCCAAATAGGTAAAAGCAGAAGTTACCCCAGATGGCGATGGCGATCCCTAGGAATATTAAGCGGGCTTGTCGGTCGGACAAGTAGACAGTGCGTATCACTAGCCCTAATGCTAGGGCCATAATGCCGTTCATTAGCGTGCCAACATGGAGTATTCGCCAACCGGAATCTGGGCCAGGAAGTTCGAATTGAAAGAACACCGGTAGCGGGCTGATGGATGCACCTCCGACCATGGAAAAGGCGAGTAGGAATCCTCCAAAAAGCCCCACAAGCATTGCGGCTAGGCCGTGTTTGATTAATAGGTTGGAGTAGTGCGCTCGCATGTGTTTTCCTCTGTTATTATTTGCAAGGTGCTAGTGCTACCTTGTGCTTCGGTGGCGAAGCCGCTTATCTATTAAATGAATACTATCATCGTAGGAGTAGACTAGATGAGGAGCTTGGGTTGCGAACCGACCTTTAGTACGGTTCTAGGAGTAATGGCGGCATAATTTTATGTGGTGCTCGAGGGTTCTTTTGAGAGAGTGCCAATGCGGGCCGCTTTATATGAAGAAAGATGCAGTTAGGTAGCTTGAATTGATAGACGTCATTGAGACAAAACTGAGTCCACCCTATATTCGCCAGCAGCGAATGAATCGTAGCACTATTCTAAAGAGGATGGCGGAAGAGGCGGCTTCTGTGCGGTTTGTTAGCGTGGTGGCGCCGGCGGGCTCAGGAAAATCCACCTTGCTAGTGGAGCTGCACGAAAAATGTCGTTTGGAAGACAGTGCTTGTGCTTGGCTGAGCCTTGAGGCGGGAGATGATGAGCCGGCACGCTTTGCTCGCTACATTAGCTCGGTTTTCCGGGTGATAGATAAGCCCTTCGCTGAGACCAATTTGGCATATTTAAAGTCCAGTGCATCGGCTGACTTGACGCGGTTTTTTGATGACATTATTGAATATATAGCGGCCATCGACAGGCGTTTCACCCTGTTTGTAGATGATTTTCATGTTTTGAAAGATCCAGATATTCTCGACTTTTGGACTCGGTTTATTAGCTATGCTCCCAGCAGCGTGCGGACCGTTATTGCCTCGCGATCTAAATTACCCCTCGATTTGAGCCGGCTTCGAATTGCGGGAGGTATTTTTGAGCTGGGACAGAATGATCTTAATCTCAGTGTGCAAGAAACCATGCGGTTCATGAAGGAGCAGCATAATGTAGCCCTGCCCATGCCTACCGTGCAGCTGCTACACGATCGTACTGAGGGTTGGATGGTAGGCCTTCAGCTAGCGGGGATGGCGATCAGCAAGTCTGACCGCAATAAGGAGGAAATTATTCGCGGCTTTTCTGCCCGCGATCGAAATCTACAAGAATACTTATTCGAGGCAGTTTACGGTTTGCAGGATGAGGCAACTCGTCATTTTCTATTGTGTACTGCGCCGCTCAATCGCTTTTCAGCGGAGTTATGCGATGTGGTGACGGGTCAAAATGACGGCTACCATCGCCTTGCTCAACTCGAAGCCGCCAATTTATTTATTCTGCCTTTAGATAGGGAGGGGCATTGGTATCGCTACCATCATCTGTTTTCAGAATATCTTGTTGCTCAGTTGATGCGGGGAGATCCTGGGCTTAAGGCGCAGATATGTGCCAATGCTGCGGACTGGTGTGTTGGTGAGGGCTACGTGCTTGAGGCCATACAGTATTGTCTGGATGCGTCGTATTTTGAGAAAGCTACAGATCTGATTGCCGAGCAGGCGAAGACCGTTGCCATAGGCGAGGGCAATCATTCCATTATTTTCGAATGGATGCGCAAACTGCCGCTTGAATACCAATATCGTCGGCCAGAGATTTTATTACACCATGCCTGGTCCCGAGCCTTTACGCGGGATGGTGTGGGGATTGCTGTATCGATATGCGATGAGTTTGAAAAACTTCTAGCTGACACTGAGGTGCCTCGCTGGGATTTACCCGCGACAGAGGTGCAATCTCTGGTGCATCTTTGCAATGTCATTCGCTGTATTACATTCGCTTGCGTGGAGGCGATAGATGATTGCCTTTTCGCCGCTAAGGCGCTTTTAACGGAGCTTCCCAAGGAAGACGATGTATTAATAGCGTCGGCCTCGGTTGCCAGTGCTTTCAGCTATTACCTCCAGAAGGATTTAAGCCAAGCGCTTGTGTCAGCCCATGAGGCTTATGTTTATGGCCGCAGAGGCGAAAGTGCCTACGCGGCGATTTGGGCGGACTTTGTTGCCGCCATGACTAATATCGAGCTTGGTCGTATCGGCGCGGCGGAACTGCTTGCGCGCCGGGCCGGACAGACCTTGAGTGAGGTTTCTGGCGACAGTCAGATCGCCGCCCTTGCTGCCCTTGTGAAGGCCGAGGTGGACTGTCAGCGCTGTGATTTTGACAGTTTGCAGCAGGTAATGGTTGATAGCCGAGTAATGTCTATTCTTTCTAGCTCGCCGGAGCCATTATTTATTGCGCGTCGCAACGAGGCGCGATTTAGGTTGTGGGCGGGTGATGTTGAGGCGGCGCGTGAGGTCTTGCGGCAGGGCCAAGACCTAGCGCTAACTATGGATATGCCAAGGCTTTACTTTGGGTTTATCGCAGAAGAAATTGAGCTGCAATTGCATAACGGTGATATTCGTGGCGCCAGAGACACCGCGAGCCGAACGGATATTCTTAATCGTAAAAACAGCCTTATTACAGCACGCCACCAATCTGCGGTGATGGAATATATTGAGTTGACTGATGCGCGCCTGCTTCTCGCCGAAGGTCGAGGTGATGAGGCTCTCAAGCTGTTAAATATGATTTTGCGAAAAGCCCAGAGCCAGCGGCGAACGGCTTTGATACAGCAGTTGCGTACGATGAAATCTTTAGCGCTGTGGGCCTTGGAAAAAGAAACTGAGGCAATGCGAGAGCTTGATAAGGTCGTTAATTCGGCCGCGCCAGAGCTGCATATGTATCCCTTATATCGTGTGGGTAGCGGGCTTCTTGTTATCCTCCAGCGTCTAGAAGATGAACGTGTCAGTGATGTTGAGGATGACGCTCTGGATGCGAAATATCAATTTCAACAGCAGCTCATTAAGTTGCTTAGCGCTAATGCCTCGGTGGACATGAGAGTTCGAGTCGGTCAATTGCAGCCGCGGTTGAAGCCCTCAGCGCTTGCGGACCCCCTGACTGATCGCCAGTTGGAAATTCTCCGTTTGATCTGTTCCGGTTTAGGCAATAAAGAATTAGCCCAAGAGCTGCATATCAGTTTGTCGACCGCCAAATGGCATGTTCACAATATCTTTGACAAGTTGGGTGTTCGCAATAGGACCTCAGCGGCGGCCTATGCTCGAAAAATCAATTTAATATAAGTTGGTTTTGTGAGGATGTGTTTATTTTGATGTGCCTGGTGTCTATTTGAAAGCACGATGTGCCGTCAGCGAGATAACTGATTCCCATCGAGTGACAGGAGTCGCTCATTGTCATGCTACTGGTACTTAGCGGCTGTTAGCCCTTTTTTCTCCAGCTTAGTACGGTTTTACATAATTGCGTGGCGGCGGCTTGCGCTGCCTCATTCTTACCGTGCAACTTAATCGTCACGTTCATGCCAATCAAGGCGTTGGCGAGCATCTCGCTGGCTTCATCTATATCTACGCTCTTTTTAAGGCCGCCTTGGCTGCGTTCATTGCAAAGCGCCTGTCGCAAGGAGCTGCGCATTAAGCTCATGAATTTGAAGACGCGATCTTTTATATCACTATCCTCGATCTGCCCTTCACAGAGGGTATTGATCATGAGGCAGCCATTATTGGCTTCAGGGGCGGTGGCATTGCTTGCTCGGAGATTAAAGAAGTGGACTATTTGATCAATATTACCGGCGCGAATTTGTATCAGGTAGGTCTCGTCCCATTGGCTGATATATGCATCTATTGTCTCTAGAAAGAGTCCCTGTTTTCCGCCAAATTCGGTTTGCAGCATAAATCGGTTAATACCCGTCAGCTCCTCGAGCTTGCGAACCCCTAGGCTCTGATAGCCGTGTGACCAGAATGCGCTGAGTGCCAGAGCGCGGGCCGTACCTATATCCACTTTTCTTGCTCTAGCCATTTTGTCCTCTTTGGTTTTGTAGTTGGCAAATATCGCTAGCGCCATGATAACCCATCTAGAGTCTATAAAATGGTCGGTGCTACTCCTTTTAAAGACGGGTGTCTTGATTGTATCTAGACGACCGTCTATGGTTGCTGTTAGGAAGGCATTTGAACGCGATGATATGGCTTAAATCACGAGGTCATTATCAGGTGTAGTGCCCATAATCTTAATAAGATAGGAATGTTTTAATGACTGATTTTTCGGATCAATATCCCTACCCGAAGCAATATAAAACCATCCGCGGCAAGCGTATGGCCTATATCGATCAGGGTAGCGGCGACCCTATTGTATTTCTTCACGGTAATCCCACGTCATCCTATCTTTGGCGAAATATTATGCCCTACCTCGAGGGTCGTGGACGGCTTATTGCTCCTGATTTGATCGGTATGGGTGATTCAGAGAAACTCGATAATACTGGGGCTGATAGCTATAGCTATGCAGAGCATCAGACCTACCTCTATGCGCTGTTAGAGGAGCTCGGCGTGAAAGAGAATGTCACTTTGGTGGTTCATGATTGGGGCTCCGGGCTAGGTTTTCACTGGGCAAAGATGAATGCGCATGCGCTTAAGGGCATTGCGTTTATGGAGGCCATAGTGGCGCCGGTGCCTGATTGGGCGTCATTTCCAGAAGATGCCGTCGAATTGTTTAAGGGGTTTAGGTCCGAGGCCGGCGAGCCGATGATACTAGACGATAACTTGTTTATTGAGTTCGTGTTGCCGGGCATGATCATGAGAACGATGACAGGCAGTGAAATGGACGAATATCGTCGGCCATTTGCACGAGCTGGCGAAGATCGCCGGCCAACGCTAACGTGGCCTAGGCAGCTCCCTATTGCTGGCGAACCTGAGGATGTTGTTAAAGCCGTTTCTGCTTACAGTACTTGGTTGTCGCAGACCCAAATACCAAAATTATTTGTGAACGCGGATCCGGGCGTATTAATAACCGGCGCTGTGCGGGATTATGTTAGATCGTGGCCTAATTTAAGCGAGGTCACTGTTGCCGGTCTGCACTTTATACAAGAAGACTCTCCCCATGAGATAGGCCAGGCCATTGCCGACTGGCATAGCGATCTGGTTTAGCGTTCTAAGGCTTTGAGTTTTTGACGGCCGAAATATATTGGCCATAAACCACAAAGTAAGATGGCGAAAGCGGGGCTGGCTAGGGATCAGCCTGCCTACGTCCCGCTTTTTCCAATGAGATACTCTGTTTTGGCGGGCTAACGCGTCCGCCGAAAATGACAGCGATGATGGTTCTGCTTGCTGCTAACACCGTTTAACGATAAATCATTGAACGCCCCAATACTTCTGCTATTACTTAACGACAGCCATCGTCTTATGTCTGCGTTTTGTGGTCGTCAGCGGACGATATTTGTGTGCCGTCTTCTAAGCGTGGTCAGCTCTTACGTGTTTAATTTTTCGCTTAGTAAACCGTTTCCAAGCCATTTCCCGCGTTGTGCAGGCATGTCCTGTAATGAATATTTTTAGTCCAAAAATGATAGGCCAATCACAGCTAACCTAAGGAGGCTTAGAAGTGTGACTAAAAACAATAAGGAGAGATGTAGTGATTGACCTAATTTTTGTTGAGCACGGCGGTGAGCGTCACCGGGTAAGCGCTCAGCCCGGCGGCAGCCTAATGCAGGCAGCTATCGACAACTCAATTCCCGGTATAGACGCCGACTGCGGTGGCTCCTGCGCCTGCGGTACCTGTCACGTTATCGTTGATTCAGAGTGGTTGGCTAAAGTAGGCAGTCCCAGTGAGAGCGAGGCATTAATGTTGGAAATGACGCCCGAAAACAGTGAACGCTCTCGTTTGGCATGCCAGATCACCATTGAGCCGGAAATGAGCGGCATGGTGGTAGCGATCCCTGAGTTCCAGATGTAGTACAAAAAATAATTGGAGTGACTGTTATGACTAGCCAAGCCGCGCATAAAGATTCTATTTTAGCGGATCCTTATTCTCTGCCATTAGAGAGTATAGATCTGAGTGATCCCAGTTTATATTCACAAAATCGCTGGCAAGATTATTTCCGTCGAGTGCGTGATGAGGATCCTGTTCATTATCAAAAAAACAGTCCGTTTGGTCCGTTTTGGTCAATTACCCGATTTGAAGACATTGTCGCGGTTGATACCAATCATCAGGACTTTTCTTCGGAACCGTTCATTATGATCGGTGAACCAGACGACACCATCCCCGTTGCTAACTTTATCTCCATGGATCCACCCAAGCATGATCAGCAGCGTGCCGCGGTTCAAGCTGTGGTTGCGCCGAGAAACCTTGCCGCTATGGAGGGCTTAATTCGCGAGCGCATTGGCACCATTCTAGATAATCTGCCGCTGGATGAGAGTTTTGACTGGGTTTCCAGTGTTTCAATGGAGCTGACCTCGCAAATGCTTGCGACTATTTTTGACTTCCCGTATGAGGATCGCCACAAATTAGCTTATTGGTCTGATATAGCGACTGGCGCCCCGGAACTGTCCGGTGGCACTGCGTCGCAGGAGGAGCGCTTTGCGGCATTGCACGATATGGTGAATACCTTCGGCGCTTTGTGGGAGCAAAAATCAGCGTCGCGCAAGGCGGGTAACCCTGTCGGTTTCGATTTGATTAGTCTTATGGAATCCAATGAAGACACCCGCGACATGATGAGCCGTCCTGAGGAGTTCATGGGGAATCTGGCGCTCTTGATTGTCGGTGGTAATGACACAACTCGGAACTCGATTAGCGGCAGTGTCCTGGCTATGAATAAGTTTCCCGAAGAGTTTGCAAAACTGCGCGCGAACCCCAAGTTAATTCCCAGCATGGTGTCAGAGATTATCCGCTGGCAAACACCGCTATCTCATATGCGGCGGATTGCTACCCGCGACGTTGAACTTGGCGGTAAGCTTATTAAAAAAGGTGACAAAGTTGTGATGTGGTATATCTCGGGGAACCGTGATGAGCGCGTCATCGCAAATCCCGACCACGTTATTATTGATCGTGCTAATGCGCGACATCACCTTTCCTTCGGATTTGGTATTCACCGCTGTATGGGTAATCGTCTGGGTGAAATGCAGCTGCGAGTAACCTGGGAAGAAATACTGAAGCGCTTTGATGATATTAAAGTGGTAGAAGAGCCTGAGCGAGTGCACTCAAACTTTGTGTTTGGTTATACATCAATGCATGTGAAGCTTAGCCCTATCTCAGCCTAGCGTCTTGCAAAAACAGGTCTGTGCTTTGTGCGCAGACCATCTGGGCATTTCTTGGCTAGGCTCAGGCCTGCGCTTTACTTAAGTAGTGGGTGCTGGGCGTGCAGCAAGAGCGGGCGTCAAAGAACTAGATTAGGGCGGCGTCATTATTAGTCAGCATTGCATATTATCTAATTAGCATCTGCTGCGGAATTGCTTAGGGGTTTGACCTGTTGAGGTTTTAAAGGCGCGTGAAAAATTGGAGTCGCTATTATATCCGCAGATATGGGAAATTTTACATATTGGATATTCAGTGCTTTCGAGCAGTAGCTTGGCGTAATCGAAGGAGACCTGCTGCTTGATCTCTGCAAAGGAGCTATTTTCATTGTGTAATCGTCGCGCCAAGGTGCGCTCAGAGATATTCATTTGTTCTGCGATCTGGCAGATATTGGTCGATAGACCATCAGCTAGGCGCAGTTGAAGATTTTTCTTAACTTTAGCGCTTATCGATAATTTTGAGATTGAATTAGATGTGCCCTTCAGATTGCAGTACACCTCGTTAAATGTGGCTTTATTGTGGGTGTAAAGGGCTTGGTTAAGGTGGTGCTTTTCAAAAATGACTTTAATAGTTTTTTGTGAGAATAGATGCTTGGCCTTAAAGTAATCTTCATAGGCAGCAATTTCGCCCAATGGCGCGTGGCTAAGGTGAACTTGTATCGGTGGGTCGCTGAACTGCGCAAAATGCCTAAGATTTAAAAAGTAACCACAAACCGCCTCATCTAAGAAAAATTGAACTTCCCCGAAGTCCATGATGGGTTTGAGGATGATATGACATTGGCCGCCCACACTAAGGCGCTCGAAGCGATAGGCGGGCATGACAGTGTGTGAGAAGTCGACCATGACTTCCAGTGCCTGCCGAATATCTTTTGCGGTGAAGGATGCTAGACCGAACATCCCGCCGGGAGCCGTGATGGGAATGTAATCAGCTAGCTGCACGGAGAGAGGCGTACCGGGGAGCGCGATATCCTTGCAAGATCTGAATATCTCGCGTATCTGCCACCCGCTAATATTACTTTCTTCGCGTAAAACCTGAGCCGCAGATATCTGGCAGCGACTATATAGCGCGGTCTTGCTTAGTTTTCTGCGGACGTAAAAATTCTCTGCCAAATCGAGTAAGGCTATGGGGAATACCTTCGCGTGGAAGGAGGGGCTCTCTTCCGATTCACTTCTCATTATTGTCAATCTATGTGAATGTTAAGGCTTTTGGGTAATCGTCGCGGCGGTTTCAGCTGAGGCAGTAGTTAAAGGCCCTCGCGATATTTTATTCTGTGGTTTTGCCGCAGTTAGTAACAAATAATATACCGTGAGCGTAGAATCTCGTCTACAGGCTTTTTGAAATGATCAATAATAATTCGAAATTCAGGTAAATAGCTAATTATTTCAATGGTTTGGTGCGATCGTCGGGCGAATGCTCGGACGGTAAATTGAGTTTTACGCTCAGTGTTCGTAATGTCGTTTTAGGGAATAGGGTCTGATACTGGATATCTGCGGCCTATGACTTGCTTGTGGCCGCCAGTGAAGCCGCTTTAGGTCGGTATCCACGCATGCCTCGGCCAACAGTGATGAATCTGCTATAGGGCGCTCAAATCTGCGCCCGCCGAGTTAAGTCTTGACTGGCTGGTATCGCGGGCATGGTATCTACAAGGAAAATGTATATGTGTGGCAGTGCTCATAAAATTGCTGCTGTCTGTTTTTGAATGTTTCTGACCGAAAATAATAAAAATATTGCGCTATTGTGGCTTCATATAATAATTCCAATGAGCTTTTTGAGGATTAATAATAATGAGAAAACCCCCGAATAAGACCCGTTTAGCGATCTGCACTGGTCTACTTCTTGTTTCGATTCCGGCGATGGCGGCTCCTCAGCTAGAAGAGGTTATTGTCACCGCGCAGAAGCGTTCTGCTAGCACCCAGGATACGCCTATTGCAATAACCGGTATGTCCGAGGGCGCGCTGGAAAAGTTTGGCTTTTCTAATGCGAATGACATCTCCGCGCAGGTACCCAATATGCAAGTGAGTGGTCCCTACGGCGAGGTGCAGCCGATATTCTCGATTCGTGGCGTGAGCATGTCTGACTACAGCTCTAACCAAGCCAGCCCGATTGGGGTATATAACGATGAAGCCTATTTGGGCGCGGTATACACCCATGGCATGAGTTTTTTTGATGTCGAACGTTTAGAGGTGTTACGCGGTCCACAAGGCACTTTATACGGCAAAAATACCACAGGTGGTGCAATCAATATCGTCACCAAGACACCACTAATTGGCGATCCTACCGCATTTAATCTCAAACAAGGTGTGCGGAATTACAATGGTCACGCCGGTGATTACGGTGTGGAGAGCACGCTGATAGAAGATACCCTAGCGGCAAGATTGGCTTATTCTTATTCACGCAGGGATGGCTATTTTGAGAACGCTCTAGGTGGCCCCGACTTGTCGGAGCAAGATTTCCAGGCGGCGCGATTGGTGGTTAATTGGCAGCTGACAGACTCTACAAATATGGTGTTGAAGTACTCGACCGCCCGCAACGATGCTTTGGGTAGCCCAAGCCGCAATGAGCCTCGAGGGGATCTCTCTAAAAACCCAGAATTAGTGACAGCGCTAGAAACCTCGGGGGTGGGTGTTTACGATAAGCCTAATAATGGCTTTATCGATAATACGGGGTATTCTCGCCCCGCGAAGAACCTAGATTACTACGAGGTCGAAGACAACTTTACCGGTGCGCTGGTAGTTAATTCTGATCTACTAGTTAACAAGATCGAATATGTTGCCGACGCTTATACCCTGACTGCCATTACCTCCTTGGCAGACTCAGATTACTCGCAAGCGCAAAACGTCGATGGCAGCCCAGACCAGTTGTTGGAGATTAATTGGGGGGTCGATACACAGGCCTTCAGTCAGGATTTTCGAATTACGACCACTTTCTTAGAGGACTTTGATCTTATTGCCGGTGCGTATTATGCGACTGAGGACATGCAGTTAGATAATCAGTACAGCTTGTATGAGACTCCGCCAGATACACGGGCGGCTGCAACCTACCCCGGTGTGACAGGCTACTATCCCTACCTGCTAGATTTCGGCGTCATTGATCAGAAAATGGATACCGAAAAAACTAGTGCCGCGCTGTATTCACAGCTTCGTTGGAATGTCACTGCCAACTTGGGCATCGATTTTGGTCTTCGTTATACCGATGATAAAATTGATTTGACCTATTTAAATATCTCCCGACTAGGTTATGACGGTAGCCCGCGCGGAACCTATGTGCCCGGCAATAACACCGGCGTCGATAATATCTTTATACCCGCTAATGTCGCCGGTCAAAGTCCTCTGGAGCCGGGGCTATTATTGGCAGAGTTCCTCAGTGGCAATATCGGTCTGGAGGAGCTTCTGTTAACCGCCCAGACCGGCTATACCCACGGTCCATATACGACAGATTCTGCGACACCATTAAGTGCACATGAGAAAGAGTGGACGGGAAAAATCGGTCTAGATTACCGCTTTAATGACGAGCTAATGATATACACCAGTTACAGCCGTGGATTTAGGGCAGGTAACTTTAATGCCGGCGTTTACTATGAGGAGCGGGAATTTGAGAATGCCTACGCCTCACCGGAGTTTCTGGATGCCTACGAATTTGGCTTTAAAGCTGACTTATGGGATCGCCGTGCTCGTATAAACAGCGCCTTCTTTTACTACGACTATACCGATCAGCAATTCATTAATGTTGTCGGCGTCTCGAACTTTTTGGAAAATGCCGGTGGATCTAAGATCTTCGGTTTCGAATCGGAAATGTATTTCGCTCTCACTGAAAAGCTAACAGTACAAATCGGTCTGGGGATTTTAAAAAGCGAGTATACCGAGCTAGAACTCTCTAATGTTCAGACTGTAAATAATGATGACGATGTCGTTGATTTGGCCGGTAACGAATTGATTTCTGCGCCAAATATAAGCGCCAATATCTCCATTGATTACGATATTTTTACCAATGATTACGGCTATCTGAGTATGAACCTCAATGGTAATTACCAGGCTGATCAGTGGTATAGCGCTTATAACGACAAGATCGGTTATGACAAAATTCGTCAAGAAGGCTACGGCTTGTATAACGCGCGTTTCACTTGGTTTGGTAGTGATGACAATTACAGTATCGCGGTGTGGGGTAAAAATCTTACCGAAACAAAATATGATGGTTACGCGATTAATCTGCAAGCGGGATTTGGCTTTGATTACTTTCAACAGGGAGCGCCAAGAACCTACGGTTTAGAAGCGACCTATAAGTTTTAATAATGTGAGATATCAGCTCAAATGCAATCGGGCTGAGTACTATTTGTAGATGCGTTGTAACTGGTATCTTTATTAATATTGCTGAATTGTGAAAACATAAAGAATAGCGATTTCGAAACTATTTTGTTCAACCCTGGGGCTACCTTTGTCGGGCTTTCACTAAAACTGCAAGCCCGACTTTTTTAATAATAAAATGGAGAGGAATGTATGAAAATAAAATTGACTCCGCGCTCTATAGCTTTAAGTGTCATGTTAGGTATTGCGGGTTCTGTTAGTGCGATCGAGCTACCAATTATAGGGAGTGTTGATCTAGGGGCTGGTGGTTTAGATGCCCTGCCGTTGTCGGTGGGCGGTATCGGAAGTGGTTTATTAATCAATTCAGGTATTCCAGTTCTGGTAGATCTACCAGTCATAGGTGGACTGCCATTAATTGATGGTCGTGGTATTCCAGTGATTGGTGATTTGGGGGGCGGGAGTATGTTGGTCTCTGGGTTGGTTCAGGTTGTTGCTGGCAACCCTAATCTCAATGGTGGTTTGCCGGTAATCGGAGATCGAGAGTTGGTATTATTTGATCTATTGCTAGAGGGTGGCCCGACCTTAAACTTTTTGGCGCTTGATGCCGTAGTGCCGCTATAAGTCTGCCTTTGCTAAAGGGTCTTTACGGCCCTAATGCTGCTTATTTGATTGCCGGTAATGACCAGGAGAGCAGTCGCTCCAGCGTTGAAATGCGCGTGTAAAGCTGCGGGTGTCGGTATACCCTAAATGAGCGGCGAGTTCGTCAATCTTCATGTCGCTGTCAGTCAATAATTGAAACGCCATTTGCTTGCGCTCCTCTTCAACTACGCCGCGAAAGCTGGTTTTTTCTTGGTCTAGTTTGCGTCTAAGGGTGCGACTTGAAAGTGCTAGTGCCGATGCCACATCTTCGAGTGATGCTGTGAGTCCTAAATCACCCAATATGTGCTGCCTAACTTGCTCGGCGGTGCCGCCAGTTTGGCGCTCGCGTAATTGCTTGGAGCATTGTTCAGTTAGCATGCTCGCTAGGCTGGCGTCGTAGGTGGATAAAGGCTTATCGAGGTGTTTGCTGGGAATGGTAAGGGCGTTGTGGGTGTTTTGAAATGTCGGTTTAGCCGCGCAGGCGCTTTCAATAAAGCGCGCATCTTCTGATGTTGGCTCGATGAACTCGGCCACCACTGACTGAATCTCATTCAGGCTAAGCTCTTTGACTAAGATGATACCCGCCGCCATATCTCGCTCTAGTAAAAACTGGCGAAGGTGGGAGGGAATAGCCTGTGGGTTCATTCGCAAACTAAAAGTGCCACCTTGCTCAAAGGGGGTAATCTCGCAATAGGCGGTACTTAGTGGCAAGAAGCGCAGCGCGACCTGCAATGCATCTCGCAAGGTTCTGCAGGTGCGAAGCGAAAATCCCCAGATACCAAAGGTAGCGATGTTGTAGCAAAGGCCAATTCTAAAGCCAAGTACCGGTATGTCTGGTAAGGCCAACATTAGATTTTCAATGAGCCGCATTTCCTGTTCAGGCTCAATTAAGGCGCTGCCGTCATTGAGCTGCTGCTCTGAAATAGCGGTGCCGAGCAAGCAGGTTTCTAGGTCCACCCCCTCGTTAATCGCAAAATTAATCATTACTTTGCTGATAGCCACCGGCCTAAGTGTCGTTTTTATATTGCCCATCTCCTGGAGTCTAGTTGCTTATATGTGAGTCGTGGTGGTTGCGTATGGCCATCTCTCCGGCGTAATAGGACAAAAATGCCCTGCTATACGCAATATATCTAAAGTACAGTATTGGCAAATAATTTGGTCGGCCAATGGCTGTAGAAGGTAGAAATGATGCAAGCAGAACTAAACAAGCAAGCCCTAGGTGCTGCAAAGAATTATATCGGAAAAACCGCTTGGTTAACGATAGCACTGACTTTTCTGGTCTGTAATCTCTTTGTGTTGTGTATTGTGCTCTTTGCCAATGGCTTGATGCCTGTATGGATTGCAACGCTGCTAGTCGGCCTGCTTACCTATATGTCGTATACAACCTTGCACGAAGCAGTGCACGGTAATATCCACGGTAATAACCCAAAGTTTCGCTGGATTAACGATCTCTGCGGCTATCTAGTTGCGCCAATAATTGGCGTGCCCTACAACTCGCATAAACATGAACACTTTACCCATCATCGCTTTACTAACATCGAGGGCAAGGATCCAGATTTTATTATTAGCGGTATGCGTACGGGCCTGCTCGGGGTATTGCTAACAACATTCAAATTTTTCTATGTTCAGAATAGCTTCTTCGCGAAGAACAACTGGCATACCGCGCAGTTAAAAGAGCGTGTTACCTATTGCCTTGAGATATTGTTTTCGATTGGTTGGCGGGTGTTGACCATTACCCTTGTGGAGCGCTCGGGTATCGCCGTCGTTGTACTGCTCGGTTATTTCATGGGTGGTTTCTTTACGGCCTATTGGTTTGCTTACCGCCCGCATTTTCCCTATGACAATACTCAGCGCTATCAGAATACCAGTAGCCTAATTATGCCAACCTGGATGCGGCCATTTGAATGGATTTGGCTGGGGCAAAATCTTCACTCTATTCACCATTTGTTTCCACGAGTGCCTTTTTATCGCTATCACGCGCTTCACCGAGAGATAGAACCAATACTCCGCGCTCAAGGCACACCGATTATTGGTATATGGAACAGAAAGCCAATCGACGCGGAGCAATCTTAATTACTTGCATAGTGGATTCTCGGCTCGCGGTGTTGTGCCTCGATGTGAGTGTTCAATAGTGTGGTGCGTAAAAGGCGAGAGTACCTGGGTATAAGTCATCAAACGAGTTAAAACTTTGCGCTTCAAAAATATAGCGCAAAGTTTTACTCTCCCCTTGGCTTACTGGCGCCCGATGAAGGCGATTATTATTTCCAGCAATGTCGTCTTAGAATTTAAATCGCAGCGCAATATCTAATTGACGCGGTGCGATAGATCTTCCGAAGTGGGCACCGGATAAGGTGGGAATATCACCGCCGCCGTCTAAGACAAATTCGTCGCTAGCATTGCGTACGAAAGCCTGTAGTGACCAGCGGTCATTATCATCTGCCAAGCGCATGCGGAGATTCACCGTCGCAAATTCACCCTGAACGTCGATGGGATCTTGATCGGACTGCAGTAGCTTGTCAGCTTCATAGAGCAAGTCAAAACCTAGCAGTATATTGACCGGTAAAGCCCACAGATCGTGAAAGTAATTGACGCTGAATGTCGACTTCCATAGCGGCGCAAAAGCCAGGGGTTTGCCGCTCAAATCGCAGGGGGTGTCTTCGCCGGCAGGGCAGGGACCGTTGGCGTAGTCAGTAAACGTCGCGTCCAGATAGGCGAGTGAAACATTACCCGACACGCCCCATGGCGTCACATACGCTGCCTCGACCTCGGCGCCTTTTGAGATGGCACCGGCAGCATTGGAGATACGGCTGACATTGCCCTCAAATATCGTCAGCTGCAGGTCTTCAAACTCGGTGTAAAATGTGGCTGCATTGAGCGTTGCGGCACCGTCAAGCAAGCGGGTCTTGGCGCCGATCTCATAGGTGCTAGAAGACTCAGGTTCCACTTCGGCAATCTCGGCGCGCACGGCAGAGCCACTGTAGCCACCGCTTTTAAAACCTTTGGCCGCGCTCGCATAAAACGTTAGATCATCGCTAGGCAGCCAGTTCAGCGATACTTTGGGGCTAACGTCGCGATCCACGCGCTTGTCGACCAAGCGATATTCCTCAGCAGTCACTACTTGGGTGAAAACTGGCCCATCAAGGTCTGTGCCGGCGGTGAATAGTTGTAGAGTTTGATCTACGTCCTTGGTTTCCGTTGAGACCCGGATACCGCCGGTTAAGCTCAGACTGTCGTTAAAATGCCATGTTGCCTGGGCGTAAACCGCCGAGCTGATGCTCTCTTGATAACCGTCAATCAATAGGCGCTCCCCCGGGGCATCGCCAGTGACTGGATTTAAAAGTGACGCCAGGCCACCCAAGCTGCCGCCGGTAGCGCTTAGACCAGACGCTAAGTCAGCAGGCGTTGGCGCGGCATCAATAATAACTTTAATCGTGGTGTCGCTCTGGGCCACGTAAGCGCCGGCTACGTAATCCAATTTGCCCCCGAACATCCCGATAGGCGACACGATGCGCAGCTCACTGCTTAGCTGCTCATAGTCTTCTCCGTTGAGAAAGAACAGCAAGGGTATTGGCGAAAAATCCAAATCCGTTAATGACTGCTCCTTGATAGAACTCAAGGCGTTTATCCAGCTGAATTCGTGGCCCCACAGCGAGGCGTTAAAACGGATATCAAACTTATTGCCCGTTTGATAAGTCATCGCCGGATAATCTTGGGCGCTCTGATTATTGCTAGTGTCTTTTTCAACACTGGGGTCGTAGAACTGCATAAGCGCAAATTGTTCGTCGGTCGCGGCTCGTATTTGAAAACTGCCGAGGCGGAATTCTTGATTGGTGTCGGTAGCCGCCACTGTCACATCTAGCCAGTCCAAAATATCCCAGCGCAGCTGTAGTCGTCCCACTCGAGAGTCGATACCGCCTTCATCGCGGTCCAGGGTGGTGTTATAAACCGTGCCATCGCGTTTATTCACCAGCGTCGAAGCGCGTAGCGCTGCGGTATCGCCAAGGGGAATATTGCCGGTGAGGGTATATTTTTCCAGATCGTCGTCCCCGGTCAGCGCCTCTGCCATAAACTCTGGATCTTGCGACGGCTGTACGGAACGAATACTGATGGCACCCGAAATGGTGTTTTTACCAAACAATGTGCCCTGCGGGCCGCGAAGCACTTCAACAGAGGCAACGTCTAAAAATGCGGCGTCGAGAAAGGCCAGACGCCCGAGATATACGCCATCTAGAAATAGACCTGCAGATTGCTCAAAGCCCTTATCGAATGGCGAACCCAAACCCCGAATCCGCAAACTTGTCAGGGGTGGGTGGCTAAACACACTGAGGTTGGGGGTCACGGCGGCAATGTCAGACATATCATCAATATTGCCGTCCTGCATTGCTTGAGCGCTTATTGCGACCAGTGAAATGGGCACATCTTGCAGGTTTTCCTCGCGCTTTTGAGCGGTAATGATGATCTCTTCCAACACCGGCGCGCCGCGTGCTAAAACATCTTGAGCTGCCAACAGCAGGGCGAAACTTACCAGTCGCTTAAACATAAAGGTCTCATTTTATTGCTTTAAAGAAGTTGTTTTTTGAAGTGGCGCAGCTTCTTATACGCTGCGCTTGGGTGGCCGTGGCATTAGGGCTGGGGTGTCGCGTTTGTAACTTTCATAATTTGCATTGCCTCCCCACTTAGCGTCGGCCCGCTTTTCCAGCAAGGGCACGCCACTGACCCGGGTCAGAAGTAGGAATACAAAGACAGGTGAAATGAGACTGAGCCACTGCCAAGCCTGAAATACCGGCAAGGCAATCAAAGCAATGCCAGCCCACAATACAATTTCACCAAAATAGTTTGGGTGTCTAGACCAGCGCCACAAGCCGATATTAATGAACTTGCCGCTATTTTCGGGACGTTTATTAAAGGCGGACTTCTGCGCGTCGGCAACCACTTCAAGGGCGAAGCCAAGTAACCAGATAAGTGTTCCCAGCAGGGCGATCACACCTAGCGGTTCACTGTGCTGGCTGGTAATAGCGGTTAATGCCGCAATGAGTGTTACGAAGACCCATAAGCCCTGTAGCGTCCAGGTTAATAAAAAACGCGGTATCGATACTTTTATCTGGTCAAAGCGACCGTCTTTACCGGCCTGCTTAACCCGCCGAAACAGGAACGGCCCAAGGCGTGCAGCCCAAAGTACTACCAGTACTGTCAGTAATATTGCGCGACCATCAAGGCCTTTTTCAGAGCCCGCGCTGAGAAACAGGGCCAGTAAGATAATAAGCACATAGGTGCTGCTGCCGGTAAGATCGTAATAGTGTTCGGTTTGAAAAATATAGGCTGGAATAAACGCCAGCCATTGAATGGCAAAGGCAATAAAGGCGCAGATCAATAGCACCGGATAGCCGCCCAAGTCTAAACCGCCGTCACCGCCAGCATAGGACAAGCCCCCGGCAATTAGCAGGCAAAGCACAATTAGCGCCGTACAGATTAATAGTCTCTTCATGTCAGGTCCTTCCGTTGACTTCATCGCATACGCATCATTACAAGGTATAGATAATAGTTATTGTTAATTTGTTGGCACTGTAATGTACCGACTCTTATCGCATTATATTAATCTTGGCGCCGCTTGCTTATTTTCGATTATCTGCCCGTGATACATAGTCGATATCTTGGCGATCGATAATCTCAGCACAGCTTCCGCATTTTACTTTTATGCTTAGTAGTGCGCCGCAACTACTGTGCAGCAGGCCGGCAACGGCTGTCGCATCCGCTTCCCACTCTACCGCCCATTGACGCATGGCAATCACAATCGGGAAAAGCGATAGGCCTTTTGCTGTTAGAGGGTACTCATGGCGCGGCGGTGAATCTTGATAGCTGCGACGTTGTAATACCCCATTGTCGACAAGGAGATTTAGGCGTGAGCTTAAAATGTTTGAGGCGATATTAAGCTGCTTTGCGAACGCATCGTAACGCTGCATACCAAAAAATGCGGATATCAAGATAAGTAAGGTCCAGCGATCGCCAATCAAATCACTGATCCCCGCTAGACGAGTGTCGGCAGTTTCTGACACCAGTGGCGATCTCACCCGCCGTTGACCGCTTAAAGATTTAATCTCTTCAATGTGTTGAATACCCTGAACGGCTATTGGTGACAGGCGAATCTCATCTAGCGAGAAAGTCTGCTCACAGCCGCCGCAGACCGCTTGCGGTGAAATAGCTTGCTGGCAGCCTCGATGAATAAGGGTGTCAGGCAAGCTGGTTGATGCATCGGCCAGCCACTTCTGCTCCCACTGCCAGGCGAGCAATGACGCGGGGAATAGCGCTGCCCCCTTGGCACTTAAAAGGTACTCATGGCGTTTGGATAATGGCGAGATACTGCGCTTGATCATCAGCCCCTGCTCGATTAACGCCGCTAGACGTCGAGTCAGTGTAGCTTTGCTGGCACCGGTGTAACGCCTAAATTCTTCAAAACGACGGCGGCCCAAAAAGGCATCACGCAAAATCAATAGCGACCAGCGATCACCGATTACGTCTAATCCTTGGGCGATAGCGCTGTTTACAACCAGATGATTGTTGCTCATAGGCTATTGCTGGCTCTTCCAGTGCTCACTATCACGCGGTCTCCATCAACGATAATTAAAACGTTCGCCCTGCATTGACAAAATATATATTAGTCTCATAATGCAAGCAACAAATAAAAACATTGTTTAACTTATTTTCAGGGCATCTTTATGGCTATAAGCTACAAAAACACCGTCAAATCCAGTTTAAAAGCTAGTCATCATCCCTATTTGAATGGCGCCTGGACACCCAATTTCACCGAGTACACTGCCACCGAGATGGAAGTTATCGGTAAGATTCCCGACGATATCGACGGTGTTTATATCCGCAACACCGAAAACCCCGTGCAAGAGTCTATCGGTCATTACCACCCTTTCGATGGCGATGGCATGCTTCACAGCATGTCTTTTAAAGACGGTAAGGCGGAATATCGAAATCGCTTTGTACGAACTAAGGGCTTTGATGCTGAGCAAGAGGCAGGGCAGGCGCTTTGGGCGGGCATTGCCAATCGTCCCAGCATGTCTACGCGACCCGGTTGGGGCGCCCAGGGCGGAGTGAAAGATGCCTCCTCAACTGATGTTACCGTTCACGCCGGCGAAGTGGTGTCGACCTTTTGGCAGTGCGGTGACGGTTACCGTTTAAATCCCTACACCCTTGAACAGTTGGGCACCGAAAGCTGGACGCCGGTAGACGGTATTTCCGCCCATCCAAAAGTCGATGAGCGCAGCGGCGAAATGTTGTTTTTTAATTACTCGATTTATCCGCCCTACCAGCACTACGGGGTGATCGACAGCAATAATAAACTAGTGCATTACACCCCCGTTCCCCTGCCGGGTCCGAGGCTTCCCCATGACATGGCATTCTCAGAACATTACTCGATACTCGCCGACTTACCCATGTTTTGGGATCCGGAAGAGCTAAAAAACGGACGCTACCACGCCGGCTATCACCCAGAGATGCCCACGCGATTTGCCATTCTGCCGCGCTACGGAAATGCCGAAGACATTCAATGGTTTGAAGCATCGGCCACCTATGTATTGCACTGGATGAATGCCTACGAGGAAGGTGATGAAATCGTCTTGGATGGCTATTTTCAAGATAATCCAGACCCAGAGCCACTTGCCGGATTACCAAAAGCGGCCGGTAAAATGATGGCTAATCTTGACATAAACTCCTTTCAGTCGAAGTTGCATCGCTGGCGTTTCAATCTAAAAACTGGCGGCGTAAAAGAAGAGCGACTCGATGACCGTCCACTAGAATTCGGTACTATCAATCAGCAGTATGCTGGCCGTAAGCACCGTTATATTTATTCGGTTTGGGGCGAGCCGAATTGGTTTTTATTCTCGGGCATGGTCAAACACGATCTGCAGACAGGTGAATCTTGGAGCTTGCCCTTTGGCGAACAACGCTTTGGCAGCGAAGCGCCGTTTGTGCCACGCATTGACGCCAAAGATGAAGATGACGGCTACCTAGTGAGCTTTATCACTGATATGAAAGAAGATCGCTCTGAATGTGTACTCATTGACGCCAAAGACATCGAAGCCGGGCCAGTGTGCCGAATTATCCTCCCCCACCGAATTAGCAGCGGTACCCACGCAACGTGGGCAAGCGGCGAGTCGATTCGCAAATACCAGAAGTAAGTACGTCGGCGAAGTGCTAGGCGGTAGAGAAGTCATGGAAGCGATAAAGGTAAATTAAATGCAAAGTGCGATGATTGTCGATGCAGTTAGAATTCCCCGCGCTACCCTGCGCGGCACGTCTGCTTACGCAGCGCTGCGCCCCGTAGAGTTATTGCGGCCGCTATTCACCGCCATCGCCGAGAGGAATCATCTCGACAGCAGTCACGTTGAAGATGTGTTGCTAGGTTGCGCTACCCAGAGCGGTGGTCAAGGTGCTAACGTCGCCAAGATTGCCGCGCTTTATGCTGGCTGGTCCGAGCAGGTTTCTGGTGTCACCGTAAATCGATTTTGCTGCTCGGGCTTGGATGCTATTAATCTCGCGGCCAGTAAAATCATGTCTGGTATGGAGTCGGTATTAGTCGCCGGCGGTGTGGAGCAGCTCAGTGCGGTACCCATGTTCGCCGATCAGGGCGACTGGTTCAGCAATCCCAAGGTGATGAAAGCCACTAAATTTATGCACATGGGTTTGTCCGCCGATCTGATTGCCACCCAGCAGGCTTATAGTCGTGAGCGTCTCGATGCTTACGCCTTGCAATCGCACCGGCGCGCCAACCATGCTGCCAGTCATGATTATTTTAAGCATTCCCTAGTGCCTGTTTGCGATGCTAACAATGCACCATTGTTAGATAGCGACAATGCTGTGCGGGCAGGGCTCAGTCTTGAAAAATTAGCGGCCTTGCCCGCCAGCTTTACTGACTATGTTCAGCACGGCCAAGCCTTAGTGAGCCAGCGTTACCCCGATACACTTCTGCAAGCCTATCATTCGGCAGGTAGCTCTCCCGCCTTGGTAGATGGAGCATCGCTGCTATTATTGGCGAGCGAAAGCGCCTGCAAGAAACTTTCCCTGACCCCGCGTGCCCGTATCTGCCATTACGCTAATGCCAGTGACGAGCCTGTCAAAATGCTCACGGGACACCTGCGGGCCACCGAAAAACTGCTCGCCGCCACCGGCTTGCAGGCCAGTGATATTGACCTGTGGGAAGTGAACGAATCTTTCGCGGCAAGTGTTTTGTATTTCCAAGACCATTTTAATATTGCCAATGAGCAGCTTAATGTTAACGGCGGCGCTATTGCCTTTGGCCACCCCCTAGGTGCAACGGGTGGCAATCTGATGGGGATGCTCCTCGACGAATTGGAGAGACGAAACTTGAAGCGCGGTATTGTCGCGATCTGCGGTGGCGCTGGGGTCGGTGTTACCACTCTGATTGAACGCCTTTAAGATCGATAACAGCCATATTGTGTAAGAATTCAAGCGAGATAATTAAATAATGAGCGCACAAAAAATTTATATACTGGGTGGTTATCAAAGCGACTTTGCGAAAAATATTGCCCGCGAAAATCTGAGCGTTGCAGACTTATTTATTGAAACTGTGCGATCTGGTTTGGCCGCAAGTGAACTCGACGCCGGCGAGATTAACGTTGGTCATGTTGGTAATTTTGTCTCGTCCTTATTCTCTGGTCAGGCTCAGCTTGGGGGCTTTTTTGGTCACGTTGATCCTGCTATGTGCTATATGCCAGCCTCAACGCATGAGGCCGCCTGCGCCTCTGGCTCAATGGCCCTTCTTGCCGCTATGGCTGACCTGGAAGCGGGGCGCTACCAGACTGCGTGCGTGCTTGGTATTGAGCTTATGCGCAATGTCAGTGGTGATCAGGCCGCTGCCAATTTGCGGCCTGCGGCGTGGGCGAGCCAAGAGTGGACCGAAACTGACTACGTTTGGCCCTGCGCATTCGATAATATGCTCGGGCTTTACGAAGAGCGTTATGGGTTGAAAAAGGAGTATCTCTATAATATTTCGCAGCAGAATTTCGCCAGTGCGCGTCGCAATAGCAACGCTCAAACTCGGCGGTGGCAATTTACGGAAAACAGTTTCAGTGACGATGATCTCGCCAACCCCATTATCAGCGGCAATATTCGCAAGCAGGATTGTGGTCAAACTACTGACGGCGCCGCTGTGGTGTTCTTGGCAACGGAAGCCAAGGCCGCCGAATACGCCGCTCGTAGAGGTATTTCCTTAAGTGCGATACCCACGATTAAAGGCTGGGGGCATATCAATGCACCTATCTCCTTTAAGGAAAAATTGTGTCTGAGCGAGCCCGACGGTTATATCTTCCCCCACATTCACTCGCTGTTTCAGCAGACGCTAAAGCGCGCTGGCATGAACGATCTAAGCGCTATCAATGGCTTAGAAGTACATGATTGCTTCAATATCACCGAGTATATGATTTTGGATCACAGCGGCTTATACCCCCCCGGCAAGGCTTGGCAAGCGATAGAAAATGGCGACATTGGTCGCGGCGGGAAACTCCCGGTGAATATGAGCGGCGGGCTCATTGGTTTGGGGCACCCGGTAGGGGCTACTGGGGTGAGAATGCTGCTAGACAGCTATAAGCAAATTATTGGTGGCGCCGGCGATTATCAGATAGATAATGCTCAAAATGTAATGACATTTAATCTGGGTGGGAGCGCGACTACTTGCGCAAGCTTTATTGTTGGCAAGTCCGATACTTAAAGTCATACCGCGCAGCTTGCCAACTATCTTGTTAGGGCGTAGACGCTTGGCATACAGCCTTATTCCTTAAAAAATGCCAACCGACAATAGTGAGCTAATGGTCGCTATTGTCTGCTTACACGCTAGCTCGACTCTCTAAACTATCTCGTTCATAGAAACCTTAAATAGCAAAAAATAAGCTCTTTTGGAGCCTGATTTTTGATTCTTTGGGTTTGGCTTTCATCGACTGCCTTTGCCTCCTCCACACTAAATTCAAATTCTCAGTGCCGTAGTGTTAAATTAAGGTATTCGGCCGGGTATCTTTTTGCTTATTTAAGTGCGCTCTCAAGCTAGGTTCCTCCTCTCTTGAGCGCGTATTTCGCCTCTTTTTAGGCTACCTTAGTTTCAACTGTAGTTCTGTAAATAAGCGGGGTATTTAGGTTATGGTATGTGAGTGTCGCGTGAGTCTGTCTATACCCGCAAGCTATTGAGGTTTCGACAGGCAGCTGTTCCGCAGGAAAAGACTAACAATAATGAAATCCAAGCGATAAATCGAGGAAATGTATCAAATGCGTAATTACCTGAATTTTTACATTAATGGCGAGTGGATAGCCCCCAGTGGCGTGCCATCATTGGACGTCATTGACCCTAACACTGAAGAAGTAGCCGGTGTTATTTCACTTGGCAATCACACACATGTCGATCAGGCAGTCGCTGCGGCAAAACACGCCTTTGCAGAATGGTCGCTTACCACGCCGGCGCAAAGGGTCGCGATACTAGAGCGTGTCTGCGAAGTTTACGGTGCTCGTATGCAAGATATCGCGGAGGCGATCAATGAGGAGATGGGCGCGCCGCTGACTAGCCTTGCGATAGAAGCGCAGGCTCCCATGGGCTTGGGTCATTTCATGACGACCACGGAAATTTTGAAGAACTACGCGTTTGAAGAGAAAAAAGGTACTACAACCATCTTGCGCGAGCCGGCTGGGGTGGTGGCAATGATTACACCGTGGAATTGGCCGATGAACCAAATGGCCTGCAAGGTGGCGCCAGCATTGGCGGCTGGCTGCACTATGGTGTTAAAGCCCAGTGAAGTTGCGCCGTTTTCTGCTTATTTACTTGCCGAAATCCTTCATGAAGCGGGCGTGCCGCCGGGGGTGTTTAATTTGGTGAATGGCGATGGACCGGGCGTTGGTTCCTATTTGACGGCCCACCCCGATATTGATCTTGTTTCTTTTACCGGTTCAAGCCGGGCGGGCAAGATGATCGTCAAGGCGGCTGCGGACACTCTAAAAAATGTGTCACTGGAGCTCGGCGGTAAATCCGCCAATATCATTCTTGAAGATGCAGATATGCAAGAGGCCATCACGAATAGTGTCGCCACGATGATGATGAACACCGGTCAGAGCTGCAATGCGCCTTCGCGGATGTTAGTGCCGAAATCGAGCTTGGCGAAGGCCGAAGATATAGCTCGCAAGGCTTGTGAAGGTATTGTGGTGGGTGACTCCCGTGCAGCAAACACCACGATGGGACCGCTAGCGAGCAAAATGCAGTTTGAAAAGGTGCAGGGGCTCATTGGCACCGGCATAGATGAAGGCGCGAAGCTAGTTTGTGGTGGACCAGGCTTGCCCGATGGTATTGGCAAAGGCTATTTCACACGAGCAACCGTATTTAGTGACGTTAATAATCAGATGACTATAGCCAGAGAGGAAATCTTTGGGCCAGTGCTGTGCATCATTCCCTACGAAAACGAGGAAGAAGCCATCGCCATCGCTAACGATACGCCTTACGGTTTATCGGGTTATGTTTTCTCAGGCGATCATGACAGAGCGAGTCGAGTGGCGCGTCGCTTGCGTACCGGTGCTGTCCATTTGAATGGCGCTCCCGTAGATTTAGAGGCCCCGTTTGGTGGCTACAAGCAATCAGGTATGGGGCGTGAGTGGGGCGTGCACGGCTTTGAAGAGTTTCTTGAAGTAAAAGCGGTTATGGGAGACAACGCAGCCTAAAGCTCGCCTTCTGATTTGCTGAGGATTTAATGAGCCTCGGCCTCGATTGCTGCGGCGTTGGTCTGACGCCGTGATTGCTGTCTTGCCGTGGCAATAAACATATTGCTTCGGCTTGCTCCAGTGCTTAGCTTGTTTGCATGCAGGCTAACTTTGAGTAGTAATCGTGATAGCCGCGAATATTGATCATCATTGGGGGGGAGTGGCGCACTAGCGAATGTTGCTCCCGCGCCCTCACTATAGCGGCACTAAACGAAGAAGCTAATCGTATTAATAAAATTGATTTGCCGGTATTGGCTGTAATCAAATGAATACTTTTTGTCGGCTAGAGCATATTAATAAAATTCATTTTCGCTAAGCCCGCTGCTAGTATTAAGCTATAAAAATATTCAATAAAATTTATGCTGCAAAACATCAATAATGCTTCATATTTTATACTTTAGAATAGCTGCTAAAAATAATGTATTTAGGAAATTAAACTATGTCGATTTCATTACAGAGAATGATGGAGCGCGCCGCGCGGACCAATCCCAACGGTGACTGCGTCGTATTTCAGGGGCAAAGCCGCAGCTGGAAGCAGGTGCAAGAGCGGGTTGCACGACTCGCTGGCGCGTTGCAGGCTTTAAATCTTGATGAGGGCGATCGGGTGGCGATTCTCAGTTTGAATTGCGCCAACTACTACGAGGGACTCTTTACAGTGCCCTGGGCGGGCTATTGTGTGGTGCCGCTAAATACCCGTTGGGCGCTGCCAGAGAACGAATACGCACTTGGTGATTCTGGTGCAAAAGTTATTTTATTTGACGATGCATTTGCGGCTCAGGTGAAAGAGTTACTTGAATCGGTGGCTGGCTTAACTCACGCAATATACATTGGTGGTGGTGAATGCCCTGATTGGGCCTTAGATGTTGAGAAGCTGATAGAGACCTCGGCGCCAGTCGCTGCAAGTGCTCGGGGTGGCGAAGAGATGGCCGGTATTTTCTACACCGGCGGGACTACTGGGTTTCCGAAAGGGGTGATGCAGTCGCATCTGGCAATTTGGGCGAGTGCAGTCTCGGCCCTGCCCGCTTTTGGCTTGGGGCGCCATTCTCGCTATTTGCACGCTGCGCCGATGTTCCATATGGCTGACTTGGTCGGCAGCATGGGAGCGATCTTAACCTGTAGCGCCAACGTTATTTTACAAGCCTTCGATCCGGCAAAGTTTCTCGAGCTTGTTGAGAAAGAGCGCGTTACCCACTCTCTAATTGTACCGGCGATGATCAAGATGGTCTTAAATCATCCTGATGTGGCGACCACTGATATCTCCTCGCTGGAAATGGTCATGTACGGCGCATCGCCGATGCCTGCCGCAACATTGGAGAAGTTTATGCGCGTCTGGCCAAATGTCAGTTTGGCGCAGGCCTATGGCCAAACTGAGTTGGCGCCTATTGCCACGATTTTACCTCCCGAAGACCATGCCCCGGGAAGTGAGTTTCTGCGCTCTGCGGGTCGTCCGACCAGTATCAGTGATATTCGCTGCATAAACGAGGATGGCATTGATTGTGAATTAGGTGAGCCAGGTGAAATACTCGTTCGCGGCCCGCAGGCCATGATGGGTTATTGGAAGCAGCCTGAGCAGACTGAGAAGGCACTCAAAGATGGTTGGGTTTACACCGGTGATGCGGGTTATTTTACCGATACCGGCCATCTGTATATTGTCGACCGGGTTAAGGACATGGTGATCACTGGTGGTGAGAACGTCTTTACCACCGAGGTTGAAAATGCGGTGATGAGCCATGACGCTGTGCAAGATGTTGCAGTAATTGGCATTCCATCTGAAGAGTGGGGCGAGACGGTTCATGCCATTGTTATTTTGGCGCCGGATATGCAGGCCACGGAAGATGAGATCAAAGCTCACTGCCGGGGTATTATTGCAGGATACAAACTGCCAAAAAGTGTGCAATTCCGCTCTGAACCGATGCCCTTGTCGGGTGCCGGCAAGGTATTGAAAACTGAGTTGCGCAAGCCTTTTTGGGAGGGGCAGGCACGGCAGATTAGCTAACTTTTGGCTGAGGGCAAGGTGAGCTGCTTTGCGGTTCACTTTGCTTGCTCTGCGTTACAGCGCATCGCCCAGTCAAATCATTTTTGCGTTTGGCCAAGCAAGACCATTTCTGATTTGGATAGTATAGTTAGCTCACACTCCTTTAATATCTAGCTCGGACGCACACGCGTTAATCGCCGGGTAGCGTGTGTTTATCTCCACAAAAACGACGTGCGATATAGCGCGCGTGTTGCGCTGTATTTACTGGGTGTTGACGCTAGCCAAGTTGCTAGGCAGGCTTTCCTTAATGGCTATGGTTTGGCTATAGATCGGGCATTTCGTGGCCATTGCCTAGGCTAATTTCCTATTAAACTTGACCTCATTCCTTAGATCGGCCAGTCTTCTTGGCTGCGGTATCACGGCCCTCGTTTTCGATTGTCACTATGTTACATTCAGGCCTGTATGCTCCGTAAATAAAATCGGGCTGAGAGTGGAATTACAACAATCATGTCAGTAAGTAGGCACTTTCAAATAATCACTACCAAGACGCTTCCCCCGCAAAAGCGAGGCAAGCAAGTTGTGCGGCATAATGAAGCGGAACTGCTAAAGCAAATTACCGAGGCGCGCCTGTCCAGTGTTGTTGCGCCGCCTGGCTTCGGAAAAACCAACATCCTCTCCCGCTCTTTCAGGCATCTTCATGCCCTAGGTTACCTCGTCGCATGGGTAAGCTTTGACGCCCAAGACAACCAGTTTTATCGCTTTCTGTCCTATGTCTTGGCGTCGCTCCACCAGAGTAATGCCTTGAAGCGAGAGTGGCGCGAGCTATTGGTGGAGACCTCCCCAGAGGATCAAGGTGACCATTTACTGTCCAGTTTGATTGAGGTCTTATCCGATAGCGACAATGATTTATATCTCATCCTTGACGATTTCCATCATATTCGCGATCGTCAAATCCACGACTTCCTCAAGCGTCTAACAGATTACGCGCCGTCTAATTTCCATCTCATTATTGGTTCGCGCCGGCGTTTGGAAATCGGTTTTTATCGCAGCGTTCAAAACGGTCTGTATGCAGAGATTGGTGCTAGTCAATTGCAACTGAATTTGGCAGATACACAGTATTTCTTTAGGGAGTGCTGTGACATGGAGTTGTCTCCCGCCGACGTCGAGCGTTGGCATCGTGACACCGAGGGTTGGGTCTTCCCTCTGAAGCTGGCCAGTATCTCCATTAAGCAGCGACCGGGTTTCGCCCTCGGTGAGTTTTTACTTAAAGATCGAGGTATTTCTGAGTATTTAAGCGATGAAATTCTCGAAGATATGCCCAAGCCCTTCGCTAATTTTGTTATGGCGATGGCGGTGCCAGATATCTTTTGCAGTGACACCTGTGGCTATATTGCCGGAGTGGATAATCCTGCGTATTTTCTTGATCAAATGCTAGCTCAAAATCTTTTTATTGAAAGGCTGACCAGCGAAGGTGAGTGGTTCCAGCTGCATCCGTTTTTTCGTAGTTACTTGGAGTCGCGCTTACACAAAGAGGCGCCAGGCTTGCTGGTTAGCTTACATCGCAAAGCGCGGGAATGGTTTGAGCAAAATAATATGCCGAGTTTTGCCATAAAGCATGCTATCGATGCCGGCGATAGTAAGTTCTTGGGCGCCTTGTTAGAAAAGAGCTGTTACGACTTATTATTTAATGGTCAGTACATGGAGTTGGTGGGCTGGGCTCAGTTACTGGGTGATGAAGATGTTCGCTCCAGGCCCAAGTTGTGCTTCGCCGTGGCCTTTAACTATATTCTTATGCATCAGTTTAGCGAGGGGCGTCGGCTCATCGCGTCATTGACAGATTCCGCCAAGTTCCGTCGTCAATTGGGGGAGTTCAGTGATGGCTTGCCAGTACTGCTTGGGGTGGATGCCGTATTTCGCGATGACGTCAAAGCTGCGATGGAACACTGTCAGGGTTGGCTTAGTTCCGTGCACTCGCCCGGAAAAACCCTGCCTCTTTTACTTATTACAGGCTGTAATGTGCTTAGTTATTGCATGTTGTACGAGGGCCGCTTTGCCGAGGGGTTGGATGTACAGGTGTCGTGGAAGGCGGTGCCTGAGAGTGAGGCTCCGGCCTACGGCATCACTTGCGCCCATTGTCTTGAAGGCTTGATTTACCTGCATATGGGCGACGTTGATGCGGCCGAGCGCAGCTTTGTTAAGGCTAAGAGGGTTGCGGTAGATAAATTAGGTGAATTCTCTATCTATTCATCCTTTGCAACAGCATTCCATGCAGAGATACGCTACCAGCAAGGAGACGCCCGTTTCTTGTTGGAAGAAGTGCTGCCAAGCCTAGATACCATTAGTAAGATTGGTCTGGTCGATTCCTTGATCCATTCATTCCCCCTGGTCGCATCCGTACTGCATCTTCAGGGTCGTAGTGTTGAGGCCAATGATATTCTTGATAGGGCTGAATCTCTCGCGAGGTTGTGTGATTGGCCTCGCTTGGCGCTGGCGTCTATGCATCAAAAATTGCGGTTTGCTATTGCGGGGCGCGCCTCGGTTGATAGGCAGTTGATCAATACCAAGGTTGAAAAAATAGAAGCTGACAACGTCGGTCGCCTGAATATCAGCGCCCAGTATTATCTGGGAATGATAAAAGCAGAGAGTCGGGCAGCTATTGGCCAGTACGCCGAAGCGATTGAGTTGGCGGCGTCGCTGCATCAATTATTAGTGGCTAAGGGGTTTGTATACCTAGGATTTTTGACGAATGTCCGCTTGGCTTTCTTTTATGGCGCCAGTGGGGATTCCGTAAGAGCTATCGATATATTGACTGAGTGTCTGGATTTTGCGGTTCGAGATAAACTGATTCAAGTCTTTGTCGATGTTAGCTATATATATCCCGGCCTTATTAATGAGAGTCGTGACGTACTGACAAGTACGGATCATGCCAATCTATTGCTTGCCATAAGTGATCAGATTGGCAGCCACGGCGAAAGCAAGGGTGATGTGCGTTCTATTATAGCGGCAAGCAGTCTTGAGCTTGAGCTCAATATTAGTGAGCGCGAAATGCAAATTCTCGAGCTACTGGGTCAAGGTTTGACGAGTAAGCATATCGCCCGCTCGCTGAGTATTGGGCAAGAAACCGTTAAGTGGCACATAAAAAATATATTTGGAAAGTTAGAGGTCAATTCCCGCGTCAGTGCCGTGCAAAAAGGCCGCCGCATAGGGCTTATTGCCTAGTATTATGCCATTCACTAGCAGCTATCCCTGGAAAGAATTAGTGCCATTATCTTCGTCTTAGTTCTATATCGTTAAATCGCCAACGGTTCCCGCGTCTCCTCTATATTTGATTTAGCCCCCCCCCTCTCCCCCCCATTAGTGGTGGGTAATTTCCTGGCAGACTCTATAGCCTAGAAGCTCATAATTTTCGGTCTTGATGATCAGGGCCGGCGGCAAGCGGTCTGCGATTTTCAAACATAATATTAAATGTATGTCGGCTCGCACGAGAGATTGAACTCTAATAACGAGGAAGAAAAATGTTCACCTTTGATAAGTTAGGATTGCCCGTCTTAGGGCTGCGTGGGCTTGAAGCTGACCTTTCAGAAGAAGAAAGAGCGATACAAGAAAACGTACACCGATTTGCCCGCGATGTAATGAGGCCGATTGGTAAAAAATTAGATGCGATGACGCCGGAAGAGGTGGTCGCAGAGGGATCGCCGCTGCACGACTATATGGCCCAAATGTATGCGAGCGGAATTTTAGATTTAGGTGCGCTCGACAGTATGAGTGATCTCGAAAAAAGTCGTATTTTCCCCCTTATCTTTGAAGAGCTTGGCTGGGGTGACTCGGGTCTAGCGATTGCTACGCTTGCATCAGCTATTCCTGCATTTACCGCCTATGGCACTGGCGATCCAGAAATTATTGAGCGTTTTGGGAGTCTGCCGGGTTGTTGGTTGGCTACTCAGCCTGATAAGGGCAGTGAGATCGTCGATATGGATGCCACCAATGTCCATCCTGGCACACAGCAGCTGAAGGGCAACCTTAGTGTTCGTAAAGACGGCAATGAATATGTAATTAACGGTCAGTCATCCGCGTGGGTGTCATACGGTCCGTTGGCGCAGACGGCAATGGCCTATCTGCCTTGTGACTATGGTGACGGCTTGTTTAAGGAAGGCACTCAGGGCTTGAACTGGGTAGGTATTATGATTCCCTTGGATTCGCCCGGCGTTTCTAGGGGTAAGCCGCTGGATAAAATTGGGCAGCGCGCACTGCCCCAGGGTGGATTGTTTTTTGACGACGTTCGTATACCGGAAAAATATGCCATCGCCACCGGCGACAAAGCCGTAGGTCAGATGATGGGAACGCTAACCTTTGCCAATATGGAAATGGCCGCCACGTTTACCGGCGTGGCCAGAGCTGCCTTCGAGCATGCTCTTGATTACGTTCATGAGCGTAAACAAGGTGGTACGGCAATCATTAATCATCAATCAGTACAGACTCGAATCTTTTCCTTGTGGCAAAAAGTTGAAGCCAGCCGCGCTTTGTCAAAGCATGTTTTCAGTTATAACTATGCATCACACGGCCCTCATGTCTTGGCGTCGGTGACCTCTAAAACCTTCGTTACTGATACGGCATTTCAAGTGACCAGTGATGCGCTGCAATTGTTTGGTGGCAACGGTTTAACCAAAGAATATCCCATGGAAAAAATCATGCGCGATGCCCGCGCGGCAATGATTGAAGATGGAGAGAATACCGTCCTTGGCCTGAAAGGGGTTACATGGCTGACTCGTTGGTATCAGGATAAACACAATATTTCAGTCTAATAAAAGACGCTAATAATTTAATAAATGAGGAGTGTAGAAATGTCTGATAAACAAGTTGTTGTATACGGTGCGAACGGATATACCGGTCGCTTGATCTGCGAATTTATGCGTGAGTACCAAATCCCTTTTATTGCTGCTGGTCGCAGTAAAAGTCGGATTGAAGAGGGGCTGAAACTGGTTCCCGGTATCGAAACTGCTGATTATGAGATCGTTGAAGTTGAGCATACGGTTGAAGCCCTAACGGCGCTGTTGAAAGGCAAGAAGGTTATTTGTAACACTGTAGGCCCATTCGATTACTTTGGCGAAACAGTTGTAGAGGCTGCAGCAAACGCAAATGTTCATTACATGGACACCACCGGCGAGCAAGCATATATGCTGCGTGTGCGTGAAAAATTTGGTGCGCAGTTCAAGGCCAATGGTAAGATCTTGGCACCAAGTGTAGCCTATATGTATACGCCTCTGGAGGTTGCTGCAAATATTGTTTTAGAAGATAGTAGCGTAGATACGTTAGAAGCTGGTTGTATTGCTTCGGGCGTGCCGACATATGGATCAACCCAAACGATCTTTGCAATATTTCAAACCGAGCATGTGTATCTAGAAAACAATAAGCTGGTTCCTTGGGAGAAAGGTCGTGGCTGGGAAGTGAGTGCGCCAGGGAAATTGATGACCCAATTAGCACACCCCTGGGGCGGTGGTGCTTTGCCAGCTTGGTTCCAGCATGATCACCGCGTAGTGAGTGCCAAGCAGTTGACCGCGTTTACAAATCGTCCCATGTTTGAGCAGGTCATCGCACTGCAAAAACATTATGAAGATAACATAAAGCTCCTCCCGCTCGATGAGCAGGAAAAAGCGCTAGCAACCATTGCTGAGGGTATGCAGCCTGGAATGCCGCCACGCGAGAATAAGTTGGTCCACCGGACTACTGATTTTGTTCATGGTATCGGTACTGGCGTCCGCAGAACCTGCGTCATTCATACATCTGTACCATATCAGCTGACAGGCGTGTTCCAAGCGGCATTAACTGCCTATTTGTTAGATTCTGAGCCACTTAAAACAGGTTTTGTATCAGGCTGCCAGGCTGCAGGTCACAATTATATGCTGGGCGCGATGAAGAAGTTTGTCCCTGTTCAGGTTGATATTTATTGATTCCTGAATAAGGGTTCTGGCAAGGGATACAAATCATGAGAATGATCGATTATTTTGATAATGGGGTTAAGTTTTACCCCAACAATGTTGCATTCACTGATGTTGATTGCGGTGATTCCTGCTTGACGTATGCTGATGCATCGCCAATCACTCATCGCATTGCTGCAGCCATTCGAAAGAATGGCTATCCGCAGGGTAGCCATATAGGTATTTTGGCACCCAATTCCACAGTGGCATTTTTGACTCTGCTTGGCCTTTTTAGGGCCGAGGCGGTCTGGTTACCCATTAACCCCCGCAATACCGTCGCTACCAATTCGGACCTGCTAACGCGTTTTGATGGCGAGCTGCTGTTTTATCACAGTAGTTTTGCCGATGAAGCTGAGCAGATTATGAAGGCTGTACCAAATCTCCGCGAGGCGGTTTGTATTGATGGCGAAGCGACGATAGGTAAGAGTCTGGATGTATGGAGTGAGGGAGCACCAGGGCATCACGAGATTGGTGCGATTGATCTAGATGCCACCATTGCTATTTTCCCTACCGGCGGTACCACCGGGAAATCAAAGGGTGTGGTGCTGAATCATCGCTGTATTTACACCATGTATCAGAACTATTACGCTCATTTTAATTATTACGATGACACCTGTCATTTAGTGGTAGCGCCAATGACTCATTCTGCCGGTATTATTGGTGGTTTGCATTTTGCTCGCGGTGGTACCAATGTTGTCATGAGTAAGGCGGCACCTGATTTGATTTGTGACGCAATTGATAAATATCGAGTGACCCATTTGTTCCTGCCGCCAACTGTTGTTTACATGATGTTGGCACTACCTGATGTGAAGGATCGTGATTACAGTTCTTTGCAGCACTTTCTGGTTGGTGCTGCTCCAACGTCCGTAAATAAATTAAAAGAAGCGGTTTCGGTTTTCGGCCCGGTAATGACGGAGGCTTTTGGTCAATCCGAAGCTCCAGCCGCCATTACTGCTAAAGCGCCGTGGGACTATTTGGATAAAGACGGCAATATCAATGAGCGTCGACTTGCTTCAATTGGTCGTCCCTGTGTCAATAATCGCGTCGCTATTTTAGATGACGAGGGCGGCGAGCTTAAGCGGGGGCAGGCTGGGGAAATTTGTATCCAGGGTGGTTTAGTCTCTCCAGGTTATTACAAAAACCCAGAAGCAACAGCTGAAGTGCGTCAGTTCGGTTGGCATCATACGGGCGATGTTGGAGTGATGGATGATGAGGGCTTTATCACCATTGTTGACCGCAAAAAAGACATGATTATTTCGGGCGGTTTTAATATTTTCCCCAATGAAGTTGAGCAAGTGTTGAACTCTCATCCCGCCGTGCAAGACTGTGCGGTCATTGGCGTTCCTGATGAAAAATGGGGCGAGGCGGTTAATGCAATTATTCAGCTAAAAGCCTCTCATCAGTGCAGCGATGAAGAGTTAATTGCCTTGTGCAAGCGAGAGTTGGGCGGCGTAAAAGCGCCCAAGACCGTTGATTTTATCGATGACTTGCCGCGTAGTCCCGCCGGTAAGGTCCTTAAAACGGAGTTGCGTAAAAAGCATTGGGAAGGTAGGGGGCGAGCAGTAAATTAAGCCGACTGCCTATGCTTCATGCCCATCAGTTCTTGATGGGCATTTTCTTATAGATCGGTATCGATAATAATTTTATCTGATTGTTTGAATATATTACGGGGCGGGGATGGGTTTTGCCGGAACGTATGCTGGCTGAGTATTGCTTGCCAAGCGAGAAATAATGAGTCGCTCATGATTGATAAGTGTTGACGCTATATGCTCAGGGTCATCCACTTCTTTAAGAATGCTAAATCCGTCCTCTACTAATTTATAAAGTTTGCCACAGCCACTCAGTTTTGCAGGTAAGCGGGCTACTTTTATAGATGTTTGTACGAATCTATTTGAAACGGTTGTATTAAGATCTTCGGCGAAGGTTTCGAATAGCGATATTTGCAGCTCTAAGTTTTTGATCACACTGCCTTGTTGGCAGGCTTCAGTATAGTTTTCTATGTTAACTTCTTTGTGTTTTTTTTCTTCAAAAATATGCTCAGTAAGGCTTTGATTTATTTCGCCTGTTAGGGCGTTAAACTCAAGTGCTGCTAGTAGCATGTCCGTGCCGGTAAAGAATTTTTCGATAAACTTGACTGTCGATTTAGCTTCGCGAAGCTCTGATAAATCGATGCCGCAAAATATTTCTTCAAAATAATAATTCAAAAGTTTTTCGTGAGACGGTGTGTCCATCAGAGGGCTGTAGCAATAAGCCATCTGCTCCATCTTCCACTGCTCAAGGTTGCTGATCACCTTGTTGAAGATTGGGTCGTGATGCTTCCTCAGTGCCAAATAGCGTTGTATGTTATTGGATATTTCTTGGGGATTCATTTTTTTATTTGCCTCATATGGCTGCTATTCGCTAGCATGCCGGCACCAATTATATGTGAGTTTATGTTCCTTAGTAGGCTAGGATTTATTTTAATATATTTTAATGAAGATAATGTTTTACTGTGCGTATGTCAATTCAGAGTCTAGCGATATATTAAGGGATCTGCAGGGCGTTATACGGCCTAGTCGAATGCCGAATCGATTACCATAATTTAATTTTTTGCGTCCTGTGCGTTTGCAGGGTATTTCACTAAGCTTGCACCTCATATCTTTGAAGCCACTGATAAAGCAGTAAGGCTGTCTGTGTTTGAGAGCGTCATATTTCGGGGGCGAAAATGATAAGCCAAGACCCGTCTGGTCAGTGGGTCTTATCGTTCTGCGGCTGTATCCATAATCAATATTGTTTCGATTGTTGCTATCCCCCCCCCAATATAGGTGGCCACCAGCTTCGTGAAATTCAGTAGGATGGCAAGATTATGGCAGATAGCCATTGGAGCACTCAGGAGAAGTATGGCATGGCAAGTAAAGTAGTCATCGCAGGGGTCGGAATGGTGCCCTTCAAAAAGCCTGGTCAGAGTGAAAGTTATGATGCCATGGGCGCCAAAGCTGCTCGCCATGCACTTATAGATGCTGGTATTGACTACGCCGCAGTTGAACAGGCATATGCAGGCTATGTGTATGGAGATTCCTGCAGTGGTCAAGCGGCGCTCTATCACCTCGGTATTAGCGGCATACCGATCTATAACGTCAATAATAATTGTGCTAGTGGCTCCAGTGCATTTGCGCTGGCTGTCCAAGCGGTAAAGAGTGGCGCTGTTGAATGTGCTTTAGCTCTTGGTTTTGAGGAAATGAGCCCGGGAGCCATTGAAATGGTATTCCCTGAGAAGGTCAGTCCTCTAGCGCGTCATAGCGAGGCCGTGGCGAGATTGATGGGCTTATCCGAGGCTGAGCAGCAGTTGCCGCCTGCGGTCTGCATGTTTGGTGTGCAAGCGGAGATGTTGCAGAAGGAGTTTGGTGTAAGTGAGATGGCGTTGGCAAAAATTGCCATGAAGGCTCGCAAACATGCGGCCCATAATCCGAACGCGATATTTCGTGAGCCGCTTACTGCAGAAAAGATACTTGCTGGCGACCCTATCTATCGTGGTTTGCGCAAACTATTTGCTTGTCCGCCTAGCTGCGGTGCTGCTTCCGTGGTTGTCTGCACCGAGGCGTTTGCAAAGAAGCATTCAATAAGAAGCGATGTTCAGCTCATCGGGCAGGGCAGTTGCAGCGATAGAGCCGAATACTTCGAAAGCGATGTTATGGACGTTATGTTTCGGGGCGTCAGTCGCGAGGCCGCAGCGATGGCATATGAAAGCGCCGGCGTGGGTCCAGATGATATTGATGTCATTGAGTTACACGACTGCTTTACCAGTAACGAAATTATTACCTATACCGCTTTAGGCTTATGTGAAATCGCTGATGCGGAGCGATTTGTCCTTGAAGATCAAAACACCTATGGCGGTAAGGTGGTCGTGAATCCATCTGGTGGTTTACTGGCCAAGGGCCATCCTCTCGGTGCAACCGGTTTGGCGCAAATTACCGAGCTCGTATGGCAATTGCGTGGTGAAGCCGATGAGCGTCAAGTGACCGGCGCTCGCACTGCGCTACAACACAATGGCGGGCTTGGCAGTGCCGGCTTCGTACATATTTTTCAACGAGCGTGATTGTTAATAATAATGGAGATGTCAGTGAAATTTGCAAATAAAGTTGTATTGGTAACGGGCGCCGCGTCAGGCATTGGTCTAGAGATCGCAAAGCAATTTTTGAGTGAGGGTGCGACAGTGATTGCCACTGACCTCAATCTCGCTAGCCTTGAGGCGCTTGCTCTTGAGCTGGGTGACAAGTTTTTACCGCGCCGCTGTGATGCAGGTTCGCCTGCAGAAGTTGAAGCTTTATTCGTGGGAATCGATCAGTTAGATATACTGATAAATAATGCCGGCATTGGCATTATGCAGAATCCTGAGGACTTGCAAGAAGAGTCTTACGACAAGCAAATGGCAGTGTTGCTGAAGGCCCCTATTTTCCATGTTAAGCACGCGGCGGCACTATTGCGACGTTCTAGTAATGGCTCAGTTGTTAATATTTCTTCGGCGTCTGCTTTATTGTCTCTGCCAGGTTATACCGCTTATGGCTCGGCAAAAGCGGCGCTGATCAAGTTTACTCAAGATGCGGTAGTGACAGTGCCTGGTGTTCGTCACAACGTTATTCTCCCGGGTCTTATAGAGACCCCAATACTAAAAGACGGTTATGGCGAAGATGCCGTCGAAAAATTGCAGCAAGCGGCGCAGATAACGCCTGTGCCACGCCTGGGCCAATCTAGCGACGTTGCGGCGGCCACCTTGTTCCTTGCCTCTGATGCTGCTGAATTTATTAACGGCGCACAATTGCTTGTAGATGGTGGATTGTCGCGGGTGCATGTGATGAGTATGGGTGCTTAATTTGCAGCAGAAATCAGATTTGCCTTGGGGGTCGTGAGGCCCCCTTTTTTTAATTGTATTTAGGCTTGCCAATCATAAATCTGATAAGTGCCGGGTCTCGGTGATGGTCGTGAGTTTAGATTGATTAAGTGTTCGTGGCGCTGCGATGTGTTGGTTCGGGGTGCGATCTAGGTTTATGATTTGAGAGTGACCATGGGTGTCAATCTAAAAAGCTGTTTGGTATTTGTGGGCTCTGATGATGGAGAGATAAATGCCAGCTCGCTGATGAGTGTAAGCTGGCATTTGGAGCTTAAAGACCTGGCAAGACGAGTAGGTCGGTAACGGTAGTTAGGCGCTCGAGTTCACCTGAGGCGTCTAATAATGGTCCAACAAGAGCACCTGCTATTGAGCCAGTTTGGTCGTTTAGAATAGTGCCGCTTAGTAAGCTTGTAGCCAAGGGTAGCAATTCACCTGACGCAAATTGGAGTCCTTCACGTGCTGGGAGGGTTGAGGTGAGCAGCGTTAAAGCGCCGCTATCATTTAAAACCGTGATGATAGACTGAGCGTTTGCTACAAATGGAAGGCTCAAGCAACTGAGGAGTGCGATCTTTTTTAGTGCGTTTTTGGTTTTCATAATAGATTCCATGATTATTATGTTGATATTTTAAAGATATTATATTATCGCAAAATTCTAGCTATAGGAAATAAGGTATAAATTTATTTGTGAACTCTGTCGCTTTACTGGCTTAAATAAATGGCCTGTCTGCGTCTCTTGGTGGCGGAGTATTACTGGAAAAATTTGTTATTCCATTTAAGTGATTTCCAATTTCATGTGGTATGTGATTGATATATATCGTGTTGCTTCATCGGTTGGGCGAAAATGCGCAGTCTTTATTGTCGACCTTCAAATAATGTCAGTTTTATGGCTACCCTAGAAAAGTAAGATTGTGGCGAGAAGTTATACATTCTAACCAGTTAAGTCTGTTGCCATAAAGCATGTGTTGTCAGCGCTTGCCCGCAAGTAATTTTGGCGCTTAGTAGTGGGCTAGACATGGTTTTTTGTGGAATCTGCACGAAAAGACGATCAGGAAGTATTCTCAAGTCGTACCGATATAGATTGTCGCGATACGATTAGTATTCTCTCGCGTAGAAAGAATATTCATTAGCGACTACCAGTATTGTATTTGGCTTGGAACTATCTTTAACTTGACGCTGGCGAATTTCGGCTCAGCGGCAGTGTGTGGGCTTTGAGTTTTTGGTTTCTAATAACAGTTTATGCACTAATGATGACGACATGCCTGGTGTCGCTGATGTTCTTGGCGATTTGCAGCATCAAAATACGGTATGGTTAATGTGCTGTAGAGTGTTCTAGCGTATCCGGATGTATAGCCCTACCCAGATGCCTCTGGAGCTGAGTGAGAATAAGAAAGGTATTAATAATTCCGAGGGGGGTAGGGCTTGAATGTTCAGCGCTCTAAAACTACTCATCGCGGTCGCGTCGCTAAGGCGTTTTAAAAATAGTAAATTCTATACGTGCTGCTGCAAGCGGCGATTGCTCTGAGCTGTATCGCAGGCATTTGCTTTGAAATGGCGAGTTAGTCTTGCCCTTTGACACTAATTGTTGTGGGTTAAGCTTCGGTTAACGCTATGACTGTAAACTTGCATATTGTGTTAATGAAAATTATATATTGGAGGTTTGTGTGACAAAGTTTTTGGTGTTGTTTGGGGTCTTTCTGCTGCAATTTAATCACGCTTATGCCGCGGCCGATGATTGGACCTTGGCGAGAGATAAAAATGGTGTTCAGGTCTATAGCAAACCGGTTGCCGGCTCCAGTTTAAATGCAGTCCGGGGAGTAACTACCGTTAAGAGCAGTATGAACCGCCTGGTGACTATTTTACGAGACCCTGAGTTGCGGCCTCGCTGGGATAAATTGTGTGGGGATTCTTACTTGCATGAGTCCGTTAGCGCGAACGAGGAGTTAGTCTACGTCCACACCAAGATGCCGTGGCCTGTCAGCGATCGCGATATGTTGTTGCGTACTGTGTGGGAGCAAGACCCGAATACCCTAGTGATCACAATGACCGGTAGTGGTACGCAGGGCGTCATGCCAGAGAAGTCAGGACGGGTACGCGTTGTGGAAGCAAATCAAGACTTCACTTTAACTCCAATGGGTAATGGCGTTATTGAGATTTCAAGTTATATTCATCTTGATCCCGCGGGACCCTTGCCGTCATGGCTAATAAACTCCCTATCGGTTGAATCTCCCTACGATGCATTAAGCCGGTTGAAGGTTTTGGTGACAGATTCTAGTATCGCCGATCAGCATTTTGAGTTTATTTCCGAGCCCAAAAATGTTGGTGCGGAGTGATCCGTAGCGTGTAACGTTTAATATTTTCTCATGGTTAATGTGCTGCTGTTTATCGTGAAGTGCCGTTCTTTGAAGATAGCAGCGTGAATATCTTTTTCAGCAACTGAGCAACAATAATTCCTAGTCTAGCGCGGGCCAATCGTCACGCGTTAGGGTTCGATAAATACAGTTAGAATACAAGACGAAGCTTGATATTAAGTTCGCTTATGTCTTGGGATAACATATTGATAATAGGGTAGTGATATGACCGCAGTAAATGAAGATCTAATAATGTTTCGCGATATGGTGCTTCGCTTTCTTGAGCAGGAAGTCGATCCTGAATTTGCGTCTTGGGAAAGCTCTGGTTTACTACCAAAGGCTTTGTGGAAGAAACTTGGGGACGCCGGCATGCTCTGCGTCGATTTTCCAGAGAAATATGGCGCCGCCGGTGCGAGCTTTGATGTCGCCCTAATGATAATTGAAGAGCTGGCGTGCAAAGGATATTCCGGCTTGTCTGGCGGTTATAATATTCACGCCAATATTGTTGCTCCCTATATTCAGAGTATAGGTACCGCTGAGCAGTGCGATCGTTGGCTGCCGGGAATGGTATCCGGGGATATTGTTGCGGCTATTGGTATGACAGAACCCGGTGCTGGCAGCGATCTTGCAGCGTTAGCAACGTCGGCTATTCGCGACGGCGACAGCTATGTTATCAATGGCTCCAAAGTATTTATCACCAATGGTATTCACGCCGATCTTGTTATTGTTGCCGCTAAAACTGATCCCAAGGCTGGCGCCAAAGGGGTTTCTTTGTTTTTGGTCGACACCTCACTGCCTGGGTTTTCGCGCGGAAAGCAAATTGAGAAGCTTGGTCAGCATGATAGCGATACAGCTGAACTATTTTTTAACGATCTACGCGTGCCGCTGGACGCCCTATTGGGGGAGGAAGGTAAGGGCTTTGCCTATTTGATGCAGGAATTGCCAAGAGAGCGCCTGGGTATAGCGGCGACTGCAATCGGTGCGGCTCGTGGAGCGCTTGCCATTACCTTGGATTATGTTCAGCAGCGCAGCGCATTTGGCCAAAAGATAGGGGCCTTTCAAAATTCTCGTTTCAAGTTGGCGGAAGTGAAGGCTGAGCTTGAAGTAAATACCGCTTATGTTGAGAAATGCACAGCGGCGTATAAAAAAGGCGAGATGACTGTAGATCAGGCCGCTATTGTTAAGTTGGCCGCGACTGAAATGCAGTGGAAAGTAGTTAACGAATGCCTCCAGTTGTTTGGCGGTTACGGCTACACCAAGGAGTACCCGATCTCTCGCTTCTTCATTGATGCAAGAGTACAAACAATTTACGGCGGCACCTCTGAAATAATGAAAGAGGTGATTGCTAGGTCCTTGCTGGGCAGAGGCTAGGCTAGCTCGGTAATTGAGGCAGAGCTTGAGGTCGTTGGTGTTGCTTTAGCGCTGACGGCCTACTAATGCTGAACATACCCATTTTGGCATCCCTAGAAGTTAATATATTTAGCTTTAAACGGCGGGCTCGCTTACATAATTTTGTCGGGAAATGGGTTTTAAGTTCCTCGAATATAGCGTTAAAATGCGCAACGTATGTCAGATTTTACCTTCTCATATTATTGCTGTCGCAAGGGAAATGCCTACGCTCTGACTCGAAGAGCCCCTTCCTTCGAGAGAAGTCAATTACCCGCTATTTATTAAGCGCTGCGGTCCGTATTGCCTAGCCTGGCAACCATCTACACGTCTTTTAGTAATCGGGAGTGTATAGCTATAGCTGCCATACATCCGATTCTACTGTGCTATCGAATCGCCACCTTTTTGTATTTGGGTGTTCTGAACCTTTCCCATAATAACAATAATTACTCTGGTTATTTCCTCACTTTTCCACCAATTTTAGGCTTTAGATTTTAGCTTGTGATCAAGGAGTATCGAGTTGATGGCAGAGATGTTCCCTCTTTTCGGTCAAGGGTCTGGGTGTGAGCACTGCGTAAGTGCAAGAATAGGTGTTTTGCGGGCGCGTGGTGATGGTCTAGCTGCCCGCCATCCTTTGAGGGGCTGAATGTGAATAGCCTTGTGCCTAAATTGATCGGTTTACTACTCTGGTCAGTGATAGCTTAGCGTCAGGTCGTAAACAGAAGCCCTGAGTGAGGCGATTACTTTGCCGAGTAACGCCTGCAGGGGTTACTCGGCAGCGGCGGATAATAACAAAATCGTCATTATAGCTAGGCTTGAAAGGGTTGGTATTCACTACTATAAAAATTTTCAAAATGGTTTTACTGGCGCTGTATGACATTTCTAGATATTGGCGGCCTAAAGTGTCGTTCTAAAGGCCGGCGGTGTGTATGCGCTCAAGGTCACGTAATACGCTAAATGGTCATAAATAATTCGCGACGCTTTTATGTTTGGTATTCGGTGTTCATTTTTATAGTTAAGTAGACCCCGTCTAGGAGATAGTGGCATACGAAATTACTGGTGCCGCTATCCGTAGATAATAGTTTAAACCGATGTGCTGAATGACTCGATAGACGGAGAGCATGACGTAGCTTGCCATTCAAGGAATGGTAAAAAATTATAGGTTCTGAATGAGTGTCATTGTAGTGGCTGGGGTTGAAGTGCGAATGCACGTTCTGCCTCTAGGGTAAATCACGGAGAAATACTGTTTTGAAAATAATAAGAAATCTCAATTTATCATTGTTCTTACTCGCTTCTTTTGCAGCAGCTCAAGTTCAGGCCCAAGCGGCAGCAGGGGATGGTGGTGCTGAGGTCGAAGAGGCAACTAAGGCGAATAGGACTAGCAGGCTCTTGGAGGAGGTGGTGGTAACCGCCCAAAAAAGGGAAGAAAATTTACAGGACGTCCCGATTTCGATGCAGGCTTTCGGTGAGGAGGCATTGGATGCCTTGGGTATAACAGACACCAGCGATCTCCAGTTTGTAACCCCAACCCTGAATGTTAGTGCGGTGGTAGGATTTACTAGCATCTATTTGCGTGGCGTGGGCACTGATGCCTTTTTGACCGCTGATCCTAGTGTAGCAACGTATATTGATGGCATCTATTTGCCCGTCGCTGCTGGTGTGGCTCAGGACTTTGGTGTCATTGAGAGAATTGAGGTGCTGAAAGGGCCACAGGGAACCCTTTTCGGTCGCAACACTAATGGCGGCGCACTTAATATAATGACTCGGGATCCGCTACTTGGGGAGTTCGACGCTCAGGTAAACCTGACGGTCGCGACCTACCCAGACTTATATGCAAAAGCGTATATCAATATTCCTATTGGCGATACTTTTGCAGTTTCAATGTCTCCGGTTTACGGAAAAACGCAACACTATATAAAAAATACCGCAGCTGATCCTGTCGGCCCGATGAACGACGATGAAAGTGAGGGGTATCGAATAAAAGCGCGATGGGCGCCGTTTGATTGGGTGGATATGACTGTCGCCGCTTTAACCATTAACAGTGATACGCCGGGTGCGCTTGTGCAGCCTACGATCCAGCCCACTACTATCGGCCAGGCAATCGGTATAGCCGGGAATAATTATCAGCGCGGCGATAAGGAAACCGAGCTCGATCACTGCTGTGGGAGTTTAGTTGATAATGAAATGTTGTACGGGAACATTAAATTTTATACGCCGTGGTTTGATATAAAGCTGTTGGCGAGTGATCAGCAGATACGCACAACAACCATTATTGATTTTGATGGTTCTGCTCGTAATGGTATTGGTCTTACCAATACTGGTTTTAGTGGCGATATACAAACTGCGGAGTTGCAGTTGGTTTCCAATGCGGATTCGTGGGGAAGTGATTGGTTTCGATGGATAGTGGGCGCCTATAAATTTGAAGGGCTAACTGGCTATTTAGAACCAGGTGATCGTCTAGAGCTACATGCCAATTTGTTGGATCCGCTACTGTCACCCGTTAATAGTATCTTGTCATTGGTAGATAGTTTGGGGCTAGGGCTTCTTCCGGCAGAGTTGAATAGCGGACTACTTTTTGCAACCAATTTAGTGGCAACAACTTCTGAGTCGGTATTTGCGCAAGCGACGTTCACACTTGCTGACTGGCTCGATCTTACCTTGGGTGTGCGACATCAGGATGAGGGGCGCGAATTGCTGGACTCTAAATTAGGTCTGCTAGTTAGTGGTGATGAGCTAACTCTTTTCGATTATGACTATGCAGTGACTCAGACCGGGGAGCGGGTTGGAACTAAGCGGTCGACGGTAACAACGAGCCCCAAGGTGTCTCTTGAAATGAGGCCATTTGATGAAGAAACGCTGGTTTACTTGTCTTACCAGGAAGCCACCAAGAGTGGTACTTATAATGGTTTTGCGGTGACAGGTCCGCCAACTTACGCGGAACCAGAATCCATAGCGGCGTGGGAGCTAGGCTTAAAGACCAGCTTCCTGCAGGGAACCCTGCTGTTCAATGCGGCGATTTTTGACTATGAGATCGAAAATCAGCAAGTTCAGTTTGTCTCGCTAACAACCGGTGGATCCATATCGTTTGAAAATGCCGAGTTGGCCAATATCCGCGGCTTTGATTTCGATGTGACCTGGGTTATTGCGCCTCATTTAATAGATGGCTTGGTGCTCGTTGGCGGCGCGGGGTGGTTGGAAACGGCTGAATTTACCTCTTACCCCAATGCCAAGGGTTATACCAATAATTCTGGGATTACCAGTCAAGATCAAGATTTTTCGGGTAACCGTATTCCGAAAACCCCGGAGATATCAGGAAATTTGGCCCTAAGCAAAACCTGGTTTTTTGATAGGGGTGAGTTGGAAATGGCCGCAGATATGTATTATTCGGAAGAATACTTTTACGAGCCGTCTAACCGGGAGGAAAGTTTCGAGCCTAGTTATACCTTATGGGGAGCGAGGCTTAGCTATCTTTATGAGCCTTGGAATACCAGGTTGACGCTATTTGGTCGAAATCTGACCGATGCAAATCCCACCAGAGGGGCTATAGGCGAGGAGTTTGGTAGGCAGGTTATTCCCGGTGAGCCAACAACGTATGGCTTGCGTCTCGCTTGGAAATATTAATCCCTGACACGAATCGCCTAAAATTCAAGACCCGCCATTAGCGCTATCGCGAACGATGGAGAGCGCACAGTTTACTGAGGAGATCTACATTCCTTTGCTAAGCTGTTGCCGCTGCTCTGGATCTTATCCCTGCGCTAACCCCTACATTAAGCCGCCGCCGAGCACGGGCCCAATACGTCATTTCTGAGCACAAGCTTTCTGCGGCTAGTATTGATGTCGTTGATTACACAGATTACAAAACCCTTACGCGAGCGCTTAATGTATGATGTGTTCATACTCGCTCGCCTTGAATATCGCTCTTTATATCTTTTTGCACCAATTTTGTGCGCTGCAGTAGTCTAGGGACGGAGCGGGAGTTTGAGTCTTTTTGCAGTACGCTTGTTTCTTTGCCCCCCCCCCCCTCGCTTTCCCCCCCTCCCCCCCCCCGAGCGAGGGGGGGGAAATTGGATCTCAAACCGTTAATGTGTCCTTCATTAGATAATAATTTTGACGTGTCTGATCAGTCACTCAACGATAGATGAAAAAAATAGCGACGTAGCAGCCTGAATTCTGGCGTTTGAAGAATAAATACAGGTTTCAAATTTTCCCATAATAATAGTGACCAGCTTAAGAAAAATAAGTTCTTACTGATTGCTGAATAGCCTAGCCCATGGAGGGATATTCTGTTGAATATTAAAAATAAAGTTCCGTTATCATTACTTTTTCTTGCGTCTTTTGGCGTGGGGCAAATTCAAGCTCAGGATGTTTCAGATACTGAAGTCGCAGCCCCTAGTGAAGCCGCCGTGCCCAAAAAGAGGAGCAGTCGCCTATTAGAAGAGGTTGTGGTCACCGCGCAAAAGCGGGAAGAAGACCTGCAGGATGTGCCGATTTCAGTCCAGGCGTTTGGCGCGGAGACCCTAGATGCCCTGGGGATATTTGATACTAGTGATCTACAGTTTGTAACGCCAACACTCAATATTAGTTCCGTGATCGGATTTACAACGGTTTATTTACGTGGCGTAGGTACCGATGCGTTTTTGACGGCTGACCCAAGTGTTGGCACCTATATCGACGGAATTTATTTGCCTGTTGCTGCGGGGATGACGCAGGACTTTGGTGTGGTTGAGAGAATTGAGGTTCTAAAAGGTCCTCAGGGGACACTCTTTGGCCGCAATACCAACGGTGGTGCGCTCAATATTATTACTCGAGATCCTATACTCGGTGAGTTCGATGCCCAAGTAAACGTCACGGCGGCAAGTTACCCGGACTTACATGCTAAGGCCTACGTCAATATTCCTTTTGGTGAGAACTTTGCAGTTTCAATGTCGCCTATCTTTGCAAAAACAGAGCACTTCATAAAGAATACGTCGCCTAATCAGGTTGCTCCAATGCATGATGACGAAACTGAGGGCTTCCGGATAAAAGCTCGCTGGGCGCCCTATGAATGGGTGGATATGACGATCGCGGCTTTAACGCTGAAGAGTGATAATCCCGGTGAATTAGTGCAGCCAGGCCTCAAGCCGACGGCGATCGGTCTCGCGCTGGGTATAGAAGAAGAGAATTATAGGCGCGGAGACGACGAAACCTCCCTTGATCACTGTTGTACAAGTACCGTCGACAATGAAATGCTTTATGGCAAGGTTGAGTTTTTTACCCCTTGGTTTGATATCAAGTTATTGGCTAGTGATCAGCAGATAAGAACAGGCACCGTTCTTGATTTTGATGGCTCTGGTGTGCAGGGTGTCGGTATTTCGGGCGTAGGCTTTAGTGGTGACACCCAAACCGCTGAGATTCAGTTGATTTCAAATGTGGAATCCTGGGGAAGCGACTGGCTAAGATGGATAGTGGGGGTCTATAAATTTGAAGGTATAACAGGCTTTAGCGAGCCGGGCGATCGCATAGAGATTCATGCCAATTTGCTGAGTCCGATTTTGGCGCCACTGAGTGGTGTGTTCTCGACGCTTAACGGCTTGGGGCTGAATCTTCTACCTCAAGGTCTTGGTACCGGCGTCCTTTATTCAAAGTATTCGGTGGCAACGGACTCTGAATCGATTTATGGCCAGGCGACAGTGACCTTGACCGAATGGTTTGATATTACCTTAGGTCTGCGCTATCAGGATGAAGGCCGCGAGCTGCTATATTCTGAATTGGGCGCACTTGTAAGTGATGAAGAGATCGCTCTGTTTGAATATGACTATGCAGTAACGCAGACCGGTGAGCGGGTTGAACCCCAAAAATCCACAGTCACCACCAGTCCGAAGATCTCCTTCGAGTTGCGCCCCTTCGATGAAGAAACCCTCGTTTATTTGTCTTATCAAGAAGCTACCAAGAGTGGTACGTTTAATGGCTTGGCAGTGACCGCTCCACCAACTTACGCCGAGCCAGAAAAAATAACGGCTTGGGAGATAGGGGTAAAGACAAAGTTCTTGCATGATACTTTGGTATTCAGTGCGGCTATCTTTGACTATGAAATTGAAGATCAGCAAATTCAGTTTGTGTCATTGACCACCGGCGGCTCCGTGTCTTTTGAAAATGCCGAGCTGGCTAATATCCGCGGTTTAGACTTTGATATTATGTGGGTTATAGCGCCACATTTGGTCGAGGGTCTGGTTCTTGTTGGTGGCGCTGGGTGGCTTGAAACGGCTGAATTTACCTCATACCCCAATGCCAAGGGATATACCAATAACTCTGGACTTTCTGCTTCGAATCAAGATTTCTCTGGCAATCGAATCCAAAAAACCCCCGAAATATCGGGTAATCTGGCTTTGAGTAAGACTTGGATGTTGAGCGACGGTGAGCTCGAAATGGCGGCCGACCTTTACTATACCCAAGAGTTTTTCTATGAGCCGTCTAATCGCGAGGAAAGTATTGAGGACGGTTACACAATGTGGGGTGCAAGACTCAGTTATCTTCATGAGCCATGGAATACCCGTGTGACCCTGTTTGGTCGAAATCTTACCGATATAAACACTACTAGAGGGTATATCGGTGCGGAATTTTCTAATCCGATTATTCCGAGTGTGCCAAGAACTTATGGCCTACGTTTGTCTTGGCAATACTAGGGTCTTGATATAGGCGGCTCCTGCAGAGGAGTCGCCGTATTATATTTCGACTTATTGGTTTTTAATCTCGACAATAATCTTTAATACTCCGCGTATCCTAGGTCGAGCTATTGTAATTCTCCGCACAGCGCGGCTTGCCTCACCTTACTCGACTTAACTCTAAGGTCTTGTGAGGTTGCTAGGTGTGGTCGTTTATCGTGTCTAAAAATAATATAACCCGCTAAAAATCACTTATCCGGTGGCTGCTTGCTGTAATTAATGCCAGGCCTTATCCGCGATATCCATTGCGGCTAATGGGTGCGCGCGATTCCCAAGCCTCAATCTCATACCAGTTGGCTGCACATTTCACCTAAATTGATGAGCGGTGATCGCAGGGTAAGAGCCTCGACTCCCAATACCACTATTTTAGTGTCTGCGCGCGCGGCTGGGTAGTGTCTAGTGCTTGGCCGGCATGCCCAGTCTGCAAGGGTTTCAGCGCTGCACAAGGGTGGTGTAAAGGCGCGCAAGGCCGGCAAGTGGGTGGGGTGTATATGTGCTGGCAATACTTACCTTGCGCCGGCGTGGCGCAAATGAATAATCTCTCGCCGCTATTGATGGGTTCGGAATTGTGGTCGGTGTTAACTTAAGCTCAAATCAATAAGCACAGTAGTAGGAGACAGCCATGGCTGGTTTAAGTCAGAAGATTTCCCGTGAAGTTGAAATTATACCCCGAGATGTTTCATTTGAGGTGGCTACTAAACAAGTGCCGCGTTACTGGTTCAATGATGATCCTTGGTCTACCCACTGGATGAACGCGCTTTTTTCTGTGGTACCTGTTGGCGAGCGCTTTATATGCCACACCTTTGCTGACCAGCTTAAAAAGATTAAGGATCCGTCGATCCATAAGGCTACCCTTGGCTTGATTCGTCAGGAGCGTTTGCACGCTCGCGAACATGCGGTCATGAATGAGACCTTGTCCGGTTTTGGAGTTCCACTTGAAGATGCCGAAGCTATTCTAGGAAAAGTTTTGGATGTTTTTAAGAAGTATATGAGTGATGAAACAAAGTTGGGTTTTGCTGCCATTAGTGAGCATTTCACAGCTTCTCTCTCTGAGGTCATGTTCGATAATCTCGAGCTTTGGGACGAAACCGAACTTGAAATTGCGGCCATGATGTACTGGCACTTCGTTGAAGAGACCGAGCATAAATCAGTCGCTTTTGACGTGCTCATGGATCGCCGTAGCGATGATTCAGATCTTGGTACCTACGCTCTGCGTATGGCCACAGCTGGTCTTTCGATGGGCCTTTTTCTGCCCTTAATTCATGGTATATGGCTTTACTTCGTGTGGAAGGATGGCCAGCTCACCAATGTTCGCTCCGCATTTAAATCGTTTAAGAGTCTTATGTTTGGCGCTGCGGTGGTTCCCAAAATGTTTTTGACCAAAACACTGCCTTACATTAAGCCCTCGTTTCACCCCTGGGATATCGACAATCGGGCCCACGTTGCCGCGTGGAAGACGGTTTATGAAGAAACCGGTGATCCACTATTGGCATTTACCGCCTTGCGCGAATGGCACGCAAAACACGGAAGCTATAAACCAACAATAAAACAGGCAGCAACAGTATGATCATGCGTAAACGTAAAGTATTAAAACCCTCCGAAGGTGCAGCTGCAGTTGTGACTGGTGCCGCTAATGGTATCGGCCGCTGTTTCGCCTATGAAATCGTCCGTCGCGGCGGCTCTGTGATCTGCGTAGATATTGATGAGGAGCTGGCTAATAAAACGGCCGAAGAGCTCTCCGAGCTAGGTGAAGGTCGTGCAATAGGCTACAAGTGTGACGTGGCTGATGAAGAGCAAATGCGGGTTCTTTCCGAACAGGCGGAGACCTTGCTTGGGCGGCCAGTGACTTTACTCATTAATAATGCAGGTATTGCCGTCGCCGGCAGTATAGGCGAGCAGTCTCTAGACGATTGGCGCGCCGCGATTGACGTTAACCTGTGGGGAGTCGTTTACGGTTGCCATTATTTTGTACCGAAACTGCGTGAACTTGGGTTTGGCGGCATTATTAATGTGGCGTCGGCGGCCGGCTTTGCGGCCATACCGGGCACTGCAGCATACAGCGCGTCTAAAGCTGCTGTGCTGGCTATGTCAGAGGCATTGGCGGGCGAGATGACGGGGTCTGGGGTTCATGTCACCACCCTTTGTCCCACCGCGGTCAATACCAATATTTTGGAGCGCGGTCGCATGAACAGCGGCATTAATGAATTCACTAACAAAATTAAGGACAACTGGGTGTTTGTGGCGTCACCAGAAAACGTTGCCAGCGGAACCCTAGATGCTCTAGATCGCAATAATATGTACTTCATGCCGCAATTCGATAGTCGATTGGGTTGGCGTCTAAAACGCTATGCGCCTCGGACCTATGCCCGCGCGCTAGGCGAAATTTATCGCTTAACAGCGAGTTGAGCTTGAGGACTTCGTTATGAGCTCTTTTGCTTCAAAAATTGTAGACCGTGCCTTTCGAATCGCCATGATGGGCGAACCGAAGTCGGCTGAGCAGATGCTTCGACACAGCCGTCGCGTTGTAGGTCTGGTTCGTCCGCCTGCGATGTTGCCGGATGGCGTGACTATGCGCAAAACCACGGTGGCCAATGAGCCCGCCGTACCGCCTGGCGTTCCGGCTGTGTGTGTTAGCACAGCCAAGCCCACGACTACCGTGCTTTACTTGCACGGCGGTGCATTTATATGCGGCAAGTTCGCAACCTATGCTGGTTTGTGCGGGCAGATTGCTAAGCGCCTGAACGCGCGTGTTTTTTGGGTTGATTATCGGCTGGCGCCAGAAATGCCCTTTCCAGCGGCGCCGGATGATGCTTTTAACGCTTACTGTGCTCTAGCAACTGATTACCCAGATGATCCGCTGGTAGTGATAGGAGACTCGGCTGGCGGAAATCTAACGCTCTCTACTTTGCTGAGGGTTAGAGACGTTTTAAAAAGTCGTAAGGGGTCTAAGCTACTTCGCCTGCCGGTGTGCGCGGTTGCGATGTCACCCTTGGTTGATTTTGCTAAGGCGTCCCCTTCGCGCAGCGCTAATGGTACTTCGGACGCTATCTTGAGCCCCCGAATGATCGAATTTGCTACTGAGCTATATCTGGCCGGTCATGATCCCAAAGATCCTTATGCGTCACCGATCTATGGCGACCTCTCTGGTTTGCCGCCGATGTTGTTATCGGTTAGTGATACCGAAGCGGTTCGTGACGATTCTTATCGCTTCGCCAACTCCGCCCGGCGAGCTGGTTCAAGCGTGCAACTATTGAGTCGTGAGGATCGATTGCATGCATGGCCTGTGCTGTACACAGCCCTTCCCGAAGCGCGTCGGGATTTTGCGGAAATCGTAGATTTTATGCGCACACATTTGCGTTATTCCGTTGCTCCTGAGAAACCTACGCCTCAGCTGCGGATCGCGAGTGCAAATTGATATATCGCTGACAAAATAAGAGTAGATTGAAGGACAATAATTATGAAGCTTGCACAAGAAAAGATGCTGGACGACATTGAGCTAGATTCTAAAGAGCCACGTACTAATTCCGCTATTCCAGATCATGAGGTTGTTGTGGTCGGCTCGGGTATATCTGGGCTCGGTGTGGCAATAGAGCTGAAAAGACGTGGAATTGAGTCTTTTATTATTCTGGAGCGTGCTCAAGACGTTGGCGGCACTTGGCGTGATAATCGATACCCAGGGGTGGCTGTCGATATACCGTCTTTGGTCTATTCGTTTTCCTTTGAGCAGAATCCAAATTGGTCGCGCGTATACGCGCCTGGTGATGAGCTCCAAAACTATTCTCGTCGCTTGGCTAGTAAGTATGGAATTTATCCTAAGATCCGCTTTGGCGTTAGTGTTGAAGATGCGGAGTTTGATGAGGTCCGTAACTTGTGGAAGTTGCGAACAGATAGTGGTCTGATCACAGCGCGTCACCTTGTTGCTGCTTCCGGCGGGCTGGTCACGCCTAAATTGCCAGAAATAAATGGTCTTGAGGGTTTTAAAGGTAAGGTAATGCACTCGGCGCAATGGGATGAGAGCTACGATCTCGCCGGTAAACGAGTTGCAGTGATAGGCACCGGAGCTAGTGCTGTTCAGTTGATTCCGAAAATTGCACCAGATGTAGAACATCTTGATGTCTACCAGCGCACACCAATTTGGGTGCTTAAAAAGCCAGATGGGAAAATTCCCGCTGTCGTGCGCACCGCATTTCGCTGGTTTGGTGGTTTACAGAACACTGCCCGTGTTACTGGCAATGCGATGATGGAAGCTGCTTTGATCATCTCTACCGTCTACTACAAGCGAGCTCCCTGGCTAGTCCGCTTCTTCGAGGGTGTAGGAAGAAAAAATTTGGAGGCGCAGCTGCCCGACCATCCCGAGTTGCGGGAGAAGCTGATGCCGAAATACGGTTTTGGCTGCAAACGCCCTACCTTTTCCAATGATTACTTTTCTACGTTTACCCGCGATAACGTAGAGCTGGTAACAACCTCTATTGAAAGTGTCACGCCCACCGGCATACGGACGGCAGATGGCGAAGAGCGGGATATCGATGTCCTAATTTTAGCCACCGGTTTCAAACTGTTCGACAAGGACAACCTGCCGACCTTTAAAGTCCGCGGCCGCGAGGGTGAGGTACTGGGCGAGTTTTGGGATGAGAATCGCTATCAAGCTTACGAAGGCATGACCATTCCTGGCTACCCCAACTTTTATATTATGTTGGGGCCCTATGCTCTGGTTGGTTCATCTTACTTTGTGATGGTTGAGGGTAACGCCACACACCTTGCACGCTTGGTACAAACGGCGCGCGAGCGCGATGCCACATGCGTGGAAGTTCGCCAAGATGCCCATGACCGGTATTTTGAAAACGTTCAGCAACGTCAGAAAAATACCGTGTTTTTTAATAATAATTGCAGCGCAGCGAGCAGCTACTATTTTGATAAGCACGGTGATGCCCCCTTGGTTCGACCTTCGACCTCGGTGGAGATGTTGTTGCGAGCTAACTTCCTCCCAATGAAGCATTACCGGTTCAAGCGTACCCCGGCGGCTGCGCTAGCAAAGCAGGTCTAAGCAGTTCGGACGTTTATTTTCGAATCAGCACCTCAAATCAGCCGCTCTTCGAGCGGCTTTAACTTAACATTTCACCGCCTTCCGTTGTTTTTATATCGGATTGGGAACTCGGTGCTATTCGGGGGCGCACAATTGACCCGAGTGAATAATAAAAGCGGTAGGCGTAATTAAGATGGTCATTGAACCCTGGCTTGCCTATGTGGCGATTCCACCAATAACAGCATGTGTTGCTTGGCTGACCAATTGGGTGGGTATAAAAATGCTTTTCTTCCCAGTGCGATTTGTGGGCTTCTGGGGAATTATCGGTTGGCAGGGGATTATTCCACGGCTTCGGGTGCGGTTGACTCGCACACTGGTTGGCTTTTCTGTTGCTAAAATTGCCACGCCTGCTGAAGTCCTTCGAGCCTTGGACGAGAGCGAGGTAGTCAATGATTTGGCGGCGCTACTCACACCGCAGATTAATGATTGGGTAGACGAAATCATTGATGAGCACGGTGTTAAATTGTGGCAGGTGGCGCCTCAGGGGATTCGGAATAAGGTGTATGAAAAGGTGCGTGAGAACGTGCCTGATCTCGCGCGAGCCATCCTCAAAGAGCTTGAGGGCCGTGCCAATTCGTACCTTGATATTGAGCAGCTCGCGGTTGACCAAGTAAAGGATAAGCCAGAGTTTCTCAACGAGCTGTTTCTAGAATGTGCCGGTAAGGAAATGGATTTTGTGATTCGCTCCGGCATCTACTTTGGTGCGCCTTTGGGGGTCATCCAAGCTTTGGCCTGGTATTTTCTGCCGTTGCCTTGGGTTTTACCTGTGTTTGGCGTTTTGGCAGGTGCATTCACAAACTGGATTGCGCTGCAGCTTATTGCCCACCCGGCCAACCCAGTTAAGGTTGGCCCATTCACCGTGCAGGGTTTGTACTTGAAGCGCCAGCATGAGGTCAGTCAGCTATTTGGCGAAACCTTCTGCAAAAACTTTTTGAACTCGAAAGTGCTGGTCGAGAGCCTGTGGGAAGGACCGCACGCAGACGAAGTGCATCGTATGGTACGTCGGCACGTTCGCGGCGCGATAGACGAGCATATGCTGGCGAAGTTTATCGCCTGGGCTTCCCTGAAGGATGGTGGAGGTGGGTTGATCGCAGACAAATCAGTTAAGATGGCCTTCGGTGGAATTATGCGTACCGTCGGGAGCGCTGAGGTTAATGCTCAGTTAACCCAGCCGATCAGTGATCTTATCGGCAGTCGCATGCGGGCCTTGCCGCCGCGAGAGTTTCAGCAATTGCTGCTGCCCGCCTTTAATGAAGACCAAGTATTGGTTGTTCTGGTGGGTGGTATCCTTGGTGGGTTCTTGGGCTTTATGCAATTAGTGCTATTGTTTGGCGGCGGCTAGCCTTACGCGTGGCTGGTAAGCGGCAGCTTCGTTTTTATAGAGTTATATTTAATGGTATTCCTTTAACTAAGCCACGAGTGGAGAAAATATGAAATCTGTTCACATAGCGGTTCACCGTCAAATCGCCTGCCCTGTAGGCGATGTTTTTGAATTATTGAAAGATAGCGAAGCGATGGGCAAGGCTGCAGGTATGCCTATGACGCTTATTGTCGAAGGTGAGGATCGTGATGGTCCGGGCGCTGTGCGTCGTGTCGGTCCGCCGGTTGTCGGCGTGGAAGAGACCATAATCGAAGTGATACCGAATGAGCTGATTCGCTATCGCATTTCCCGCAATGGTGGGCCGATTAAAAACTACGAAGCGCAAATGCGTGTCGAGGCCAAGAACGGCGGCACTGAGCTGTCTTGGATCATGGACTTTGAGGTGCCTTGGGCATTGTCTGGCCCCCTTCGCATGACTCTTCCCAAGGTCGCAGGTTTTGCATTGAAACGCCTGGGCAAGCAGCTCGAGTCTGGCCAAGCAGTCCCTAGCGCCTCTTAGGCCTAGAGGCGCGTCTATGGGTGGTGACACTAGAGGTCCTAGATTGGGACTTTACCTGTGATCAGCCCCTGAATTGAGCGGGGGACGAGCGGCAATAATCTATAGAGGACCTTGGCCTCTAGGCCGACCGCCACCTGCTCTCGATTGTGTTTTATAGTTGATACGATGGCATTCGCCACAAGCTCAGGCGAGTGTCCGTACTTTTGGAAAAACTCGTCTACTCGGCTGGCTTCTACTTTGCTGCGACCCACCATGTGTGAATTTGTCTTTGTGGGCCTCTAAATGCTAACTGACTCCGTTGTCCAATCCCAGTCATCCGTGGATTGATCAAGGGGTCGCACATTTAAGGCGACCCCAGCATTGTTGATTAATATGTCCACCGGCCCTCGGTCATTTTCTGTTTTTCCTGCGACTAATCCAAGTTGAGTTGGATCGGCGGCATCTATCTTGGTAAAACAAAAGCGCAGTGGCCTTTCCGATTCCACTTCCCGCGCCAGTGATAAGCGCTCTAGCCGCCTTGATAGTCACATTATTTTTACTCATTGAGCCGAACTTTCCATTGATCGAAAAACATAGCTTTGTTCAGGGCTCGCATAGGTCTCGGTCCACGATACTTTGGGGGCCTCGCCAGAATAAAGGGGAGTTTTGCCGTCTTTATCATAGTAGTAGCTGCTTGATGTTGCGCAGGAGCCGGTGTGATGTACGGATTGATCAAGCAGTTTATCCATATCGGCCATATAGGCATCTACGGCTTCGGGTTTAACCTCCACTTCAGCGGAGCTGCGACTCTGGGCAGTTTGCACGCATTTGACGATATGCTCGCTGATCAGATCGGCGGTTTCAAACCAGCTGGTGCCGCCGGCGTAAGGAATACCAAGATTGAGAAACAGATTTGGAAAGCCGCTCACGGTGGCGCCGCGAAATGCTTTGAAGCCGTCGCTGTTATGCCAGTACTCACGTAAGTTGAGACCCTGCCGTCCGGCAATCGGGAATGCTGGCAGACTGGTCGATGCGTCGCCCAAAATATTGAAACCAGTCGCAAGGATGATCACGTCAAAGGGATCTGCTTTGTCGGCGCCTCGCTTTAGAATGCCGTCTTTCGTCAGCCGCTCAACTCCATCACTAACAAGACTGACATTAGATTTTGAGAATGCTTTGTAGTAGTTGTTTGAAAAGCTGGGACGCTTACAGCCGAGGTTATAGTTCGGTGTGAACTTCTCTATAAGCGCGGGATCTTTCAGTTGTCTGCGAATATTCCAGCGGCCGGCCGACTCCAGTAGGCGATGCACGCGCGGGTGTTTGCCGGATGCAGATAACACCACTTGCAGGAAATAGGCGATGCCGCTGTAGCTTAGTTTGCGAGATAGGGCGTAGCTGCCAGGGATATTTTTGAATGCCCAGCGAAACGGCGACGCGATATTGAAATCGAATTTGGGCAGTAGCCAGATTGGAGTGCGTTGGTAGACGGTGAGCTGAGCGGCGGCATCAGCGACTATGGGAATAAGTTGCACCGCGCTTGAGCCGGTACCTAAGACCGCGACACGCTTGCCACTGAGATCTAGATCTTTTGGCCAGCGGGCGGTATGAAAAAGTGTTCCCTCGAAGTCCTCCAGATGGGGGATCTTCGGTATTAGCGGCGAGTTGAACGCCCCAGTCGCTTTTATCAAATACCGGCAGCTATACTCCTCTCCGTCATGGGTGCTGATGTTCCACTGTGCATTGCGGTCATCGTACTCCGCCTTACTGACCTTGACGCCGTAACGAGTTTGCTCATCCAGACCGTGTTTCGTCCGAGTCTGATTCAGGTATTTCATAATCTCTTCGCCACCGGCGTAGAGTTTGCTCCAGTTCGGATTTTGGTCCTCGGCGAACTGATATACCACCGAGGGGATATCGCAGGCCACGCCCGGATAGATGTTCTCGCGCCATACGCCCCCGGCGCCTTCGGCAGATTCCAGCATCAGAAAGTCTTTGAAACCTCCACGAAGTAGAGCGAGGGCGCTACTAATACCGGAAATACCGGAGCCTACAATAATGAATTCATGGTGCTTGCGATCTGTATTGGTCACTGGGATTTTCTCCAAAGGGAATCTGTTATAGGGCGGCGCGATCTGCGCTGTCCTGATGGGGAGCTGTTGCTTGGCTGGTTACAGCGCCGATGAATTCGGCTGCGTCGCAAAGCGCTTCTTTCGCCTCGCGCAGTCCAAGTCGATCAAAGAGGGGCCATACATGCCACATGCCCTGCCATATCTTGAGCCGGCAGTCCGCACCGGCTTCAAGGGCGCGGCTATGGAAGCGAATGGAATCGTCCAGCAAAACCTCGTCGCTGCCCACGTGTATTAGAGTGGGTGGATGATCCGTCAAATCGCCGAACAGCGGTGACATTAATGGGTTTGTGGTGTCTTGGCCTGCCGAGTAATGCGCCGCAGCCTCGGGTAGGGTGGCGACGTTGGTCAGTACCACTTCCTGCTTGCGTTTACTCAGTAGCGAAGGCCCGCTCAGGCTAAGGTCGGTAAAAGGTGACATGCAGTAGATGCCAGCGGCCTGCGCTAGACCCAGTTCACGAGTTCTCAAATGTGTTGCCAGCGCTAGGCCGCCGCCGGCGGAATCACCCGCGATGACCATATTCTCGGCCTGCTCGCCGGCGTTCAATAACCATTGCCAAGTAGCCACGGCATCATCAACTGCCGCTGGAAAGGGGTGCTCAGGGGCAAGGCGATAATCAATGATCAGGCAGCGCGCCTGCGCTGTTCTGGCAAGCCGGCCTGCAAGCTCCCAGTGACTTTGGATGGAGCCGCTGACATAGGCGCCGCCATGTAAATACAAAATGATAGGGCTGTTGGCGGCAGCTCCTTCGGGGATCAGCCACAGAGCATCAAGGTTGCCGGCGCGAACCGGAACACGCTGCACACCGCTGAGCTTGGTGGAGAACTTACCGATTAAGTCCAGCCGTTTGCGGATTTTCTGGGGCGTAACATTGTCAGCGCCCATTAATAATTTGAATACCTGCCTTAAAATGGGCTTAAGTATTCGCCCGTAAAGACTTGGCGAGTTGTGATGGACTGGAATCATAGACGTTCGGCCGGTAATTGACGTAGAAGGGCTAGGCATAGGCACTCTCATTATTATCGCTTACTCATAGCGAGCACTTACTTCTCTTTGCTAATGCGGTTTGGTGGGTGCTCGCCGCATCGTGAGAGTGATACTAAAGTAGGTTTTGACTGAGAGGTTGACTTTAGGCGCAAGTGGGTTTGACATTAGGCGAACTTGCGGAGGTTCGAGAATAAAATATTCAATGGGGTGTTGAGGTAGGGAGAGTTTTTATTTGTCGCCGAGTTTGGAGTTGATTTAAGTAGCGGGTAGGGAGGGGGGCATTTCTTGTCTTGGGTATTTCCTTGATTATCCTCCTTAGATTAATTGTCTGTCGATTGAATCTTGTTCTTAACTTTGTATTCTCTAGGGGACTGCCCAGTCCAGTTGCGGAATGCCCGGCTAAAATTACTGGGGCTGTCAAAGCCTATCAAATAGGCAATCTCACTGATATTTTTGCGGTTCTCTTGCAGGTGCTGGATGGCAAGTGTCTTTTGAATTCGGTTGACCACGCCACTAAAGGTTTGGCCGTGATTTTGGAGGTTTTGTCGCAATACGCGTTCACTGGTGCCCAGCTTACTGGCGATCTGTTTTAAGCTAAATTCTCCGAACGGCATGCCCTCAATGATCAGTTGCTCGCAGCGGTGCACAATATCTTGTTCATTAAATGTCGCCAAATACTCGGTTAATAGCCGGTCGTTTTCTCTGGCGAGTGCGGGGTTGCCGCCGGGAAGACGGACATTCATGATGGTGAGGTCAATTTCAGCACCAATGAAATCCTCACCGGTTTTGACTGGTGCCGATGCAGTTTCGGAAAATGCGGCGATCACCTTCTCGTGGGGTTCGCCGGGTAAGTGAAGGCAGCGAATGGGCACTTGACCGCCAAACAAATCCTGAATGATCCCTATAGCGGAATAGCCTAGGCTTTCCATTAATAAATTTGAATTCGGTGTATCTTTGAGTTGCTCGCGATACATTTCTGGGTTCCATCTGCCCATGACCAAATAGTGATCATCGCATAGCTTAGCTTCAATCAAGAAAGCGGAGCCGAGGTAGTCGCAGAAACGTTGTAGGCGTTCAAAAAAGTCCAGCAGTGTACTGCTGCATGACAGCGCAAACCCTAATACATTTAGGTGGGTAAGTTTCAGACTGCGGTAAAGATTCAGCGCCGCGCAGGGATCGCCAGTTTGCTGTTGAACTTTCTCTAATAGTTTAATGACGGTGATGACCGAAACGCGGTCGCTGGGGCTGTTAGAGGAGGGTACGCGCGCGCCCACTTCGGCAAACATTGCTTCAACATCCATACCTTCGCGGCCCAGAACCCAAGCGAGCAATGCCAGATGATTGCTCGATAGGTCGGACATCCGAAGATTGTCGGCCGGTTTTGTACTGTCCGTTCCGGTCTTGCCTGGAATGTCGTGCGTCACGTAACTTCGGACTCCTGCCTGAGGGCGCTAAATAGCGATGATCGATCAGTTAAATCGCGCTATCAACGAACAAATAGCCAAACATATTTGGCTAACAAATAGCCGTAGAAGTTTACGTTAACTGACTGTTTACCGCAATTATTCAAGCTTAGCAGCGCCACTGTCAATCGTGGTTTTCCGCATTACACTGCTGCATGTCTGGCCGTGCCAGCGCTTAAATGAGCGGCTGAATGCACTGAGTTCAGAATAGCCCAATATTTCAGATATTTCCGTCATGCTAAGTGTCGAGCTGTGCAGATACTTTAATGCCAGATCGTAACGAACCGCGTCCTTGATCTTCTTGAAACTGGTGTTGTGGCTTTGCAGGCGATTTTGCAGGGTGCGTTCGTTTACGCCTACAGAGTGAGCGACTTCCTCAACTGTACATGTACTATAAGGCAGCAAGGCGCGCACGGTATTTTCTATTCGTTCAGGCAGCCCAGCTTGAGAAACGCCGGTGTCCCAGCGGAGCACTGATTGCATCAGCCGGTGTGCTCGACTATTGGCTGAATCAAGAGCCACATCTAAGGTCTTGGCAGAAAAATGGATGACGTTACGTGCTTGGTCAAAGCTCAATTTGTCGCCAAAGAGTTGACGATGCATTGAGATATCCGGCGGCGCAGAATGTCTAAATTCCACCGCCAAGGGACGAAAGTCGGGAATGAACTTTCTGATATCATTAACGCAAAGCGCAAAGCCGTATTCGGCCCCTTGTGCGGTGTTGAAAGTGTGGTTAGATGCCGTATCCCAGCTCAGGCATAAGCCCCCCGTAGTTTCCTCAAGCGATATCGTCGCTGCCCGCGTATACATATCGTAGTTATTATTGAGGTCTTCTAGCATCTGCCGCAGTGATTTGGCACTTCGCAATAAGACCCACAGTGGTCCGAAGATATTCATACCATTGCGCGCGGCCAAGCGCATACCAAAGTTCGGGCACTGATAAAGTCGCGCCGCCGTGTCGAAAAATTTCAGAACCGCAGCGATATCTACCGGGATATCACCGTCGCTCAAGCTGGCAATGGGAACCCCCGTTTCTTCTGCCAGCGGAATTGGGTCACCGCCAAGCTCTCTGATCAGCTCCGCTGCACCGGATAGTACCCCTCCGGGTATGTATTTGCTTAACATGAAACGCGTGTCCAATCTAAAAATAAGAAATTGCTTACTTCACGACACAATTGACTAGTCGCAAAATATTCGCCTAATGTCAATTGAACGCCACCAACTGTCAAGGTCTGCTTATTGCTGGCGCCGGGCAGAATGCCGATGCGGCCGCTGTGGAGACCGCATTGAGGGATGAGTTGCGGCGCAAAATATTTTGGTTTTCGTGGCTCATTCTTTGGTCTGACTCGGCAGCATAAAATATCCTAGATTTGGGCTTCGATATTAGCAATATGTGACTAAGGTATAAAAAGGAACGCCAGCGAAACGCTAACGCGCCGGCTAAGTTAATCGCTATACATAAACAATGCGGATATTAAAAAAATGAAACTGATCCCTCTACTCTTTCTGCTGGTCACTTTATATGGTTGCTCGAATAGAGCGGTTTATGAGGGTGTTCAGTCTGGTAATAGAAATGAATGCGCTGAACTCCATCTGTCTCAATATGATGAGTGCATAGACGACGCTAATAGATCTTTCAATGAGTATGAGCGGGAACGGAAAGAGTCAGTCGGCCAGTAGTATTTTTTATTGCGGTATTTTAAATGCATAAAGACAAGCAATCGGTTCCCCATAACCGGCGCTGCTGTAAGGCCACACATTGCAGTTAGTGTAAAATGCATATATTTCCGGCAAACAGTGCCGATCACGCGACACCAAATTATAATGTCAAAAAGATAAATTCGGTAAACCTCGTCAGAATAAGCCAGAAAACCAAAAGCGCAATGTGGATACTCCGAGCGAATTTAATTTTGATTCATAGGGCATCATCTGCGCCTGCCCTGCGGGCGATAAAATTAGTCTCCGCTGCGGTCGACCGCGCGAGATCAAACCCAAAGATCTACTTCTAAGGCTAGCTTCTGCGACGCAGAGTTTGTGCAATAAAAGATGAATGTTTACAAAACTTCTGAGCGACAGATCACCGAAAAGGTGCGGGGAGGAAGTATCATTTTTACTAGAGCATAAATGCAAACGAAATTACACTAAGCAGATCACGTAGCGAGTCGACGGTGACAAAGCTATGCAGGTATTCCGTCACCGTGTTTCAGCTCTGGAGCAGGTAGATACGAAATGGAAGCTCTACGGTGTGGTGCATAACAGTGAAGAGCTGATGAATATCCGATAATATCGCCTTAGGTGAATCAGATTTAGCGATTAGATGCTGCAATAAAAAAATAATATACAGGCGATGAAAATATGAAAATCTTTCTTTACTCGGTAGGTTTAATTGCGGTTGCGCTAGCGGCAGTCGTAACGACTGTGCAGATCCCCTCCGTGCAAGGAATTCTTTTGGAGCGGGAAGTTGCGCAGCGAGCATCTAACATTCCAGAGGATCTTTTTGTTGATGATGCTGTGCGGGTCACGCTTTGTGGTAGTGCCGCGCCTATGCCGGTTCGAGATCGAGCGGCTGCTTGTGTGATGGTGATTGCGGGGGGGAAGTACTACATTGTTGATACCGGAAACCGCAGCACCAATAACCTTGCGCTCTGGAGGATTCCGTCTGCGAGAGTGGGGGCCGTACTATTAACCCATTTTCATTCCGATCATATCGGAGACCTTGGTGAGTTCAATATGACGACCTGGGCCCAAGGCCGCCCCGGCCCTTTAACCGTGTACGGACCCAAAGGCGTTGAACAGGTGGTCGAAGGATTCACTCGAGCATATGCCTTGGATAGTCTCTATCGAACAGCACACCACGGCAAGGAGATTTTAGATCCTGCAGTAGGAAAAATGGTAGCTAGAGAGCTTACCTTGGATGGCGATTCTGCGGTCGTCTTAGAAGATGGCGATCTAAAAGTGCAGATGTTTCGCGTCAATCATTCGCCAATTGAACCTGCTGTCGGATACCGTTTTGACTATAAGGGGCGATCTGTCGTGGTCAGCGGCGATACGACGAAAGTCGAAACGACCATAAAGTTTTCTCAGAACGCTGACGTGCTGATCCACGAGGGTCTGGCTAGACATATTGTGAAACGGATGGAAAAGCATTTTGCTTCAAAAGGGGATAAGCGTTTAGAAAAGATTATGTTGGATATAGAGGATTACCATACATCCCCGATTGAGGCGGCCGAAGTGGCAAATGAAGCCAATGTCAAAGAGCTGGTTTTGTACCACCTTGTTCCGGCTCCGCCGCACGCTCTGGCAGAATGGTTCTTTATGCGCGGTGTGAAAGACATTCGCTCGGCTGGGGTCACTCTGGGGTACGATGGCTTAACACTTGTGTTGCCCGTAGGCTCTAATGAAATACGCCAGCTAAATCTTGATGCAAGGTACTAAATAGACGGATTTACTTTTATCTGTATCTGCTTTGTGTGAATTCTTGCACCTAGGCCTTATCTAAATTGCGCTTATTGGTAAAGCTTTGGCGCAGGTGGCAATTCAAGATGGTAAGTCGCTGCGGAGCAGCCTTGAAGATAACAAGCCGATGGGGCAAATGGATGAACCGTGAGAAATTTCCAATGCGTGCTTGCTTTGGGTGTCAAATTACTTTGCCGTTGTGGCGGACTCTGAAGCTGTCATTGACGGCGGCTACGCGGGGTAATAAAGAAAAGGCTAACCCGATCTAGTCATTTAAGGGATGCGGATTTGATGTTTCTCGGCAAATTCAGCCGCGTTTTTCATGCTGCCAAACGAGTTCAATAGCATTTCCGAGGCACGGTCTTTGACTTCTTTTTCTTCGCTGGAAGTTAGTAAATTAATCCATGTGCGAACGAGTGCTACAGGAGGTTCTCTTTTTACTGCCACGGGTGATCCTGATGTTGAATTTCTGCGCCGGGGTAAGGCGTTATGAATTTGCTTGGCATAAATAGGATATGCACCAAAAGTCTGGGGCTCATTATATGACAAACCTAGCCCCTTTGGATATTCAGAAAATTCGGTTCTCGAATTTCCCCTCAAAGCCAGTGTTGCCTAGGCCTTCCCAATCATTTCGGATAGACATACCGAGCATTAATAAAAGCAAGGGTATCACTGCCAAATGGCCTATAGAAATTTTAATCTAGCGTGTTGTTTTGTATTCCATGTTAACCCGCCATTTACCCGGAAAAGTAGCTTGTTATTATCTTACGTAAGTGAGCTGCTTGCCCCATCTGAGTCTTGAGATGGGGCATACCATTCTGCAAATATTGGCGATAAGTGGTTTAAATTTCAGCGCAATTAAACAGGCCCCAACTTTGCAATTTACCACGTCAATTAGTCTGTTTTTAATCTGCCAATTGACCTGGTGTTAACAGGTAATGACCAACAAACCATTCTTGTCCGCCGCGATATGCAAACAGTTCTGAGCAGGCCAGTATGAACATGCGCCAGCGCTGATACTGCACTTTAGGATTTGGTGCATCTTCTAAAATATCGAGCGCCTGAGCTTTGTTGTCGTCCAACTTTTCTAGCCACGCTTCAAGAGTCTTAGAGTAATGTTCGCCATTAACGCGCCAACTATCGACCATGCGCATATGCTCGGAGAAATGCATCAATGTATCGAATGCAGGCATTTGCCCGCCGCTAAAAAAGTTATCTGTCATCCAGCCGCCGTCAAAAGGATAATGCAGGTAGGCGTGGCAGAATATATGCACAAACATGAGGCCGTTTGGCTCTAGCCATTGCGATACGTTGGCAAGCAGATCCCGGTAGTTGCGGACGTGCTCCAACATCTCAACCGTGATAACACGATCAAAGCGAGTATTGAGGGTAAGATCCCCGACGTTACAGGTAATGACTTCTACATTACTTAAACCGCGTTTCTTCGCCTCCCCTTTTATGAATAACCGCTGGCCCGCTGAATTGGATACGGCGGTGAATCTAGACCTGGGGTAGCGTGCAGCAGCCCACAGGGTGAAGCTACCCCAGCCGCATCCTAGATCGAGAATCTGTTGACCATCGGCTAGCTGTGCGCGCTCAGCGTAAATCTCCAGCATCGCGTGTTCTGCGTCTGCTAGGCTGCTGCATTGCTCATCCCACCAGCAGCTACTGTACTTCAGGCAGGGCCCGAGCATGAGTTCAAAAAGCGCGGCGGGCACTTCGTAGTGCTGTTCGTTCGCGTCGGTGGTATTGATGGCTATTTCTGAATGGCGCAACTCATCTCGAAATTGCCTACGACGAGCTTCATTGCTATTCAAATCATCACTGGCTTCCTGCACTAAACGATCTGCAAGTTCTCTACGAATCCCGCGCCGGAGCAGCATATCTGGTACCAAACCACGTTCGGCAAGTTCTATTGGGTCTATCATGGCTAACTCCTTGACTGAGAGATTATTACTATAGTCGGACTACGAAACCATCAGGAATACGGATCTTTATCAGTATATATTTTTAATAAAAAAGAGCCGCTAAGCGGGCCTTTCAATGCTAACTATCGGGATGGTGAAACGTAGTGTTGTCTGTGACTGCAGTGGAGTTTCTTGCAGCTAGGGCTTTGATATGAATCATTGGGCTCGCTCGATTAGGCCCATTCGTTGCCCTCTGCGCTAATAAGTGTGCAAATACCCATAAATTGTCGGGTACATCCATATTACCCCCCCCACCCCCCCCTTCACTGGGGGGGGAATATGTTTGGCGATCTTTATAGATTAGATTGGCAAAAAAGATTAACTGCCTAGTAGGTAGAAAAATAATAAATAAAAAGACTTCAAGGGAGTGGGGCAGGACATGAGTTCGGCTAAAACGTCAGTCAAAAGAAAATGTAAAAAGGTCTTTGCCGTCGGCGAAGTCCCTTCTCTATTTATGTTGCTGGTTCTGTGTGGCCCCGTGGCGAATGCCCAAGAAAGGCAGGAAAAAGCGAGTCGTCAGCTGGAGGAAGTGACCGTCACAGCTCGTCGCCGTAGCGAAAGTCTACAGGATGTTCCAACGATGGTTACAGCCATGAGTAACGAGGATCTGCAAAAATACGGTATCAGCAGTGTGGAAGACCTGGAAATCACCACGCCGGGATTGTTATATGCGGACGCTGTCGGCTATGCAATGCCCTATATACGCGGGGTTGGTAGTAATTCTTTTTCGCCCGCGGTCGATCCTACCGTGGGCACGTTTCTTGACGGTTTTTATAGTCCCTCCACGGTGGGCGCTCTGCAATATATTGGTGATGTAGAGAGCATACAGGTGCTAAAAGGGCCTCAGGGTACGCTTTTTGGTCGTAATACGACTGCTGGGGCTATCGTTATTAACACCAAGAAGCCGGCCGAAGCTCTCGAGGGAAGTATTCAATTTGGTATGGGTACACGCAATAAAGAGTCTTTAAGCGCTTATCTTTCAGGACCTTTGTTTTCAGATTATGTCGGATTTTCGGTCAGTGCCTACACAGATAGTGTAGATACTCACTACACCAGTACGTTTCCAAATAGACAGTTTGAGTTTGCTCCGGAAGAGCGCGAGGGTATTCGTGTAAAACTCCGATTTGACCCTACAGATTGGTTGAGTCTTGATCTCTCGTATACAGAATCTGACTCACAGGGCAGTAAGGGTATTGTTGTCCAGTTGGAGAAAACCGGCCTGGTTAATGCGACTTCATTAGCTGCTAGATCACCAGATCGGCCGCGCCATACTGCACAGAACGTAGATGGCTTTACCTCTATGGAAAGTGAATCGCTAACCGGTAAACTCACGTTTATTAGTGACAGCATTGAAGCATGGGCGTTAGCTGGATATACGGATGTCGTCGGTGGCACCTTGGGTGATTTAGATGGCTCAGAAAATGACCTTTTGAAATATTCTTATAATAAAGAGAACGATGAATACTTTTCTGATATCGATTCCTTGGAGATGCAAATTTCCTCAACTAATGATTGGAATTTGTTTGGCCTTTCCTACAACTGGCTGCTAGGTGCTTATACAGGAGATGCGTCCGCTGGGTGGGATCCGCTGGTGTTTGAAATTGGAGCGGATGTTGCTGCATCTATCTTGCCACCTCTTCCGCTAAGTGGCGGAGTTAAAGAATCTGTAGCAGGTATCGTCGATACTGATGCGGACGCTTTTTTTGCAAACTTTTCTATTGAATTGACCGAGTGGATGGCATTGGACTTGGGTGTTCGGCGTTCCGAGGAAACTCGAAAAATAGCAAAAAACAAGGCTCAGCTAACTACATCTGTTGACCTTGGTCTCGTCGACCTTGGGTTCATAACGGAGCAGGTCCCGGTTGTTGTGAGGGATATAAGTGGGCCAGAATTAGTATTTGAAGATACCTCATACCTTGTTGGTGTGAACTTCTTTCCCAGCGACATTGGTATGTTCTATGCGAAATTTGTACAAGGTTTTAAGTCGGGTACCTGGAATGTGACCGCGCTATTGACCGCGCCAGATGCGGTTGATCCTGAAGAAGTCGATTCCTATGAAGTCGGTTTCAAAGGCGAGTTTTTCGATCGATCGCTGCGTCTCAATACTGCGGCCTTTCGTTATGACTATCGGGGCTTGCAAAATTATCAAGTAGAAATAGCCAGCAGCGGTACTGTATTGGTTAAATCGATTGATGAGGCGGAGATAAATGGTGCTGAGTTTGATCTTACGTACATGCCCCCGATAGACGGTTTGCAGATCATTTTGAATGGCTCTTATATTAATACCGAGATTACCGAATGGCCAGATGCACCGTGTTATGACGAAGTCACATACTTGAGTTCTGGCGGCTGCGATTTCTCAGGAAATGAGTTGGGCGGTGCGCCTAAATATAGTGCTAGCCTAGATATTAATTATCAATTCAGTTTGTTCAATGACGAGTTTCAGATTGGCGCAAATTATTACGAAAACGGCGGTTTCTTTTTCGACGTCCAGAATTTAGTTGAACAAGAGAAATACGGAATTTTCGGTGTTCGCGCTTCGTGGATAAGAGATGAGTGGGGAACGACTGTATCGATCTCAGGAAAAAATATCACATCTGAAGACTATCGCGATTTTGGTATCGTCTTCGAGGCTGGAGAAGTTGTTCGTTACGCGCCGGCCGCAGAGTGGAATGCTTCGCTTAAGTGGGAATTTTAATAATTTTAAGTTATCTGGTGATTTGGTGTGCTTCGCCTGATTTTTAAAGGCGAAATTGTCGGTATTTTTTCGAAGAATAAATTGAGCAGGCGGACTCGAACTTGCAAGCTTCGGGTTTTTAGAAATCCTGTTGACTCATGAAATGTTATTTTATCCGTATTGCATTCCGAGGCGACTCTTGCTTATGAGATATAAAGGTATTTTAAATAATATTAGGGTCTCACAAAGCTCCGCCAATCATCCTGTGGCTGCATCTCAAGCGATGTATTTCTTGGGTTAGATAGGAAGTTCTTATAAGGCGTGGCGCAGTTCGTTAGTTCGATGGGTTGTCGATGCTGTCGAAGGACATAGCGGGCTTTGCAAAAAAACTGGACTTTGACGGACAGAGACCTGCCTTTAACGAAAGCTATCTTTTGTAGACATAGCGATTCGACCTTTTAGAAGTGATGCGTGTTGCAGCCGGGAGGGCAAAAGATGGCGGTAGATTAAACAAAGTTATCTGGATTTTTAGGATGCTGCTTTAAGCCCCTTTGAGGCTTAAGGGCAAAGATATTTCGAGTGGGGGAGGAGAGGTGATGATAGTAGCGAGGCGAATCGCTGGACTGGCGCTTTTAGTGTTTACAGCTGCTGGTTTCGAGGCTGTGGCCGAAGACCGGGCGTCCGCTGATCCCAAGCCCGATGGGCGATCGCAAAACCCTATTTCTGCACTAACGGGTGATCTCGCTGCCTCTAAGCTTAGCCCAAAGAATCGACTGCTTGAGGAAGTCGTCGTTACGGCACAAAAGCGCAAGGAGTCGCCGCAGGATGTGCCAATCTCACTTCAGGCATTTAGCGCTGAAAATCTTGAGGCGCGCGGTGTTCTGGACAACTTTGGCCTTCCCAAGATTACCCCGGGTCTCACTATCACCCAGCAAGTCGGGTATACAACGACATATATTCGCGGTATTGGCAGCGATGCTTTTCTGTTGGCAGATCCTAGTGTCGTGAATTATATCGATGGTATTTACCAGCCGTTTGCATTGTCTCTGGTTCAGGATTTTGGCGCGGTTGAACGGATCGAAGTGCTCAAAGGCCCTCAGGGAACGTTGTTTGGGCGTAACGCCCTCGGCGGTGCGATTAACGTAATTACTAAGGACCCGTCCACGGAATCTGTGGAGGTGTCATTGCAAGCTGTTATCGGCAGCTTTCAGCAATCAAACAACCGGTTGCACGTCAATCTGCCCATAGCCAATTGGCTGGCGGTCAGTCTATCCGGCGTTTTTAACACTCAGGAAGCTCACCATGATGGTCGACTCGATGTGCGCCCGGACAATACCGATGGTCGTGACTTGCCCAAGGAGAAGTCGCAGGCTGGCCGCTTTAAGCTTCGTCTTTTACCTGCCGAGTGGTTGGATATCAACCTAGCCTACTATCGTCTCGACATTGAGGGTACGGGCACAGTATTCGCGGTGAATACCGAGCCTAGCTTGATCAGCGAGTTGGCCGGGGTTAGGCCAATGGATCCCTACAACGGTGAAAACAACGAGGCGGTATACTCTGAAGCGATCAATGAAAATTTCTACGGTAAGGTCGACATAAACGCTCCATGGTTAGATATCAAGGTTCTGGCCAGTGAACAGCGCATTGTTTCGCGCCAGCTTTTTGACTATGACGGAGCGCGGCAGCCGTTAGTTACATTCGCCTTGGATCCTGGTGTGGCCGATGTTCGTACCACAGAACTGCAGCTACTTTCGAATGAAGGGAGTTGGGGTTCGGACTGGCTGGAGTGGATCTTGGGAGCGTATTACTTTGACGCGACGCAGGGCCTTTCCGGGTTCCTCCAAGCTGCGACAACTGACCTAGATAGGGGCTTGCTTTTGGGGGCCAGATTGCCGGAGGTTGTGCCCGCGACGCTCGAGGCCCTTCTGGGTGATTCTCTGTTGCCTACAGGGACCGTTGACGCGGTGGGTCTGGTCGGGACGGAGTCGCTGGCGATTTTCTCCCAAGTCAAGTTGGACGTGACGAGCTGGTTGTCGCTGACCGGTGGGCTCCGCTGGCAGAACGAGGAGCGAGTGCTGATAGAGTCCAGTTCCGGCCTGCGCACTCTCGGGGGGCAGGTTGTTCCCTTGCAGAACTTCAGCGGTCGAGATAACCCCGACTTTCGTGATACGACGCGTAGTCTCGATCCTAAGCTGGTCCTTGAGATGCGTCCAAACTGGCAGATCCTAGGCCCCGATGCGATGTTGTACGCCTCGTGGCAAACTGCTACCAAGAGCTCCACTTTCAATGCCGTGAATATCACTGATGATCCGGAATATGTCCGGGCGGAGGAGCTCACCGCTTGGGAGCTGGGAATGAAAACCCAGCTTTTCGACGGCTTGGCATCGCTCAATTTGGCTGCCTTTCAGTACAATATAGAAGACCAGCAGGTGCAGTTTATTTCCGTTCTAGAGGGTGGCATCGCGACATTTGAAAACGCGGCTGAAGCGCAAATTCAGGGTTTAGAAATTGAAACGACTGCGCAACTATTTCCGTCCTTGTGGAGCGGACTCGTACTCAATGTGGCTTATGCCTTTTTGGACTCGGAATATGTTTCTTTTCCGGATGGCTCCGGCTTTGATGAGGACACTGGTCTACTCACCCAAAATAATGACTTCACTGGTAACCAAGTGGTGCGGACACCGGAGCTATCGGGAACTGTCGGGCTAACTCAGGCTTTTGATCTTCCCAGCTTGGCTGGCACGATTGAGGTCGGCGCCAGTTATTACTACAACAGTGGCTTTTACTACCTAGCTCAGAACACGCCGAACGTTCAAGAAAATGCATATGAACTGGTTGATGCTCGGCTTACCTATATCCATAACCTGTGGAACCTGCGGGTGTCTGTGTTTGGTAACAATTTGTTAGGAGAGAAATACAACTACAGTCGCTTGGCCACCGACTTTGGAACATCCGACGCCGTTGCACCGCTGCGCTCAATCGGTCTGCGCCTTAATTGGGATTACAGCTTTTAGTAAGTGCACAATGCCATGGCCGGCAGCATTAAGGGATATGGATTTGATGTTTCTCAGCAAACGCAGCAGCACTTTTCATGTCCCCAAACGCGTTCAACAGCATTTCCGACGCACGATCTTTGACTTCTTTTTCTTCGCTGGAAGTTAGTAAATTAATCCATGTGCGAACGAGTGCTACCGGAGGTTCTCTTTTGTCTGTCACGGGTGATCCTGATGTTGAATTTCTGCGCCGAGGCAAGGCGTTATGAATTTGCTTGGCTTAAATAGAATATGTACCAAAAATCTGGGGCTCATTATATGACAAACCTAGCCCATTTGGATATTCAGAAAATTCGGTTCTCGAGCTTCCCTTAAAAGTCAGTGTTACCTCGGCGTTCCCAATCATTTCGGACAGGCCTACCGAGCATTGATAAAAGCACGGGTATCACTGCCAAAGTTCTACTAGCAATTTTTACCTAGTGTAATCAGGTCCTTGTACTTTCTGGCGGTTTTGTTTGTTGTCAGTAAGCGCGGTCTGCTCCCTAAAGCGAACTCCATAAAAATGAAAATCCAGTAGTAATTTACCATTTTCCTTACCTGCTCTAATGTTGCCCATGACATATTGCTCCGTTCGCCATATGGATATCCATTTGGTTAAATTGGCAACTACTTAACATTTCTTCTTCATACCGCTTTCCATAGGTATAGAATTTTGCGTCGCCCGAATGGCTTGATGTAGTGCTTACCTTCCAGCAAAACACTTTCGTTAAGTTGTGCCGTGGTTGACGTTATTTTGTCTGGCGTAGACGGCGGCGGTAATTCATTGGATATGTTAACTGGGTTAATAGATAAATCGCTGGGTGGCTTTCGTTGCGGTCTTGCATAGATAAGAGTGGTACAACAAGTAAAATGAGAAGACGGTCTCAGTGCCGTCTTTTTTTTTCGTTATAATCTAGGGTCGGTTTTCCCTTGCAGTCGTTATTGTGTCGTACTGTTTAAATAGGGCGGAATGAGAGGCAGCGATCGGCACGTGGTGTCAGGCTAGCACCTCGATAGTGACTTGAAGGAATAAGAAAATGTTGAAATTATCTTCGAAAAGTAGGGCATTTATTTTAGCTCTCAGTGCAAGCTTGGTACTCACCGCCTGCGGTGGGTCTAGTAGCAGCGGCGGTGGAAATTCAAATACTGTTGCTGATGGTGGTTCAAACGGCGGTGCTGATGGTGGTACGGACGGCGGTACAGATGGTGGCACGGATGGTGGTGATGAAGTTGCTAGCTATCGTGGTATTGAAGGACCCTTGGACGCTGTTCAGCAGCCCTTGTCTGAACAGGTTTTTGGTGGTTTAGCGTCTGCTGCTGAAGGCACGCCTCTTCAGGCGAGCTTCAGTTGCCTTGATCAAGTCGTTGCCCAAGATACCCTTGATATTCTTGACGCAGTGTTGGCGGCGGTTAATGCTGAATCTGCGTCTGATCCAGAGCAGGCATTTTCGGCGGCGGCAGAAAATGTGCAGTTAGCTAGTAATGAACTGTTGGCAGACTTACCTGGTTTGCTTATGTCTTTGGTTGGGCAAGGTGACTGCGACGGTGCAGCTGCGCCGGGTGGTGAAAACCCACTTGCAGGGACTCCACTAGCACCGCTAGGGGAGGCTTTGGCGCCGATATTAAATGCAGGAGGCTCTGGGGGTGACGCTGGCGGAGACGACGGTACACTAGATTTAACGGCGTTGATGGTACTTACTGGTCAATTACGTGATGCTTTTGATGAAGGTTTGAGTAATTTGCCGGCTGAAGTGATGGACGCTCCAGTACTAGGTGGCGCCTTAACTACCCTTAAAATGGCCTTTACTGACCTAGATAATACGGTCGTCGCAATCGACAGTGGTAATGGCGTGTTGACAGCATTCCGTGTTTCTCAGACCGTAGAGAATCTTCTGAAAAATGTGTTAACGGGCATTGTTCCGATTACTTTTATTGAAGAGCAATCTGGACAGCAAGGTGTGGTGTCAGAGCAAATTAACAGTGGCGTCGAGGCCTTAAGTGAGCAATTACTTGGCGGCTTGGCCGCGGTGTTGGCGCCGACGTTTGATCAACTATTTGGTGGCGCTGCATCACAGCTATTTTCTGGTGTGAATACTATTCTGACTCCGATTGGTGAAGCGTTAAGCGGCAGTGCTGGTGGCGATGATGGCGGTGCTGCTGGACCAACTGGTACTCCGCTTGATGCACTACTTGCTCCTTTAGAGGCGTTTGCTGGTATGTTGCAAGGTGGTGGTGCCGGTGGTGGCGAAGGTGGTTTGACCGGAACGCCTTTAGACCTGTTGCTAGATCCGCTGGCGTCGGCATTAGGTGGCGGTGGGGCGTGCCCTCTTGCCGGTACACCGTTAGATCCCCTGTGTGCGGTCGTTACTCAATTCCAGGCTGCAACCGCCCAGCAGCCTAGTGCTAATCCGCTCGATATACTTACTGACACAGTCACAGGTCTTCTTGGTGGATTGATCCCTAAGGGCTAGATACATACCTTGGATGGTATGGATATTAGTTCTTTATTAAGAACGCTAGAAAGGTGGCTTGCAGAACATTTAGGTTGGCCTTAAATCACGCTTATATTGATGCGGCCTTGTTGGACTGTAATAACCAGCAAGGTTTAATTGCACTAAGTATTAAAAGAGACAATTTTCTCAAAGACTTGAGGTGAGGGTGGTGTTTCACTGTCGTATGCAATTCGTGGTTAAACTTTGGCTACAAATTAACAGCTTAGGCGTTCGGCGTTATTATGATAATGGAGTGTGGTGCGATATAAGCGCCTGTCGTTGACCGAAGGTCGATTGGTAGAGTTTGGAGTTTTACTAGATCACGCTTTGTGCGCAGGATGGGCACAGAGGTCCAAAACCGACAGGCGAAAAAAAACGGCAAGCCAGTAAGTAACTGATTTGCCGTTCTTTAATATGGTAGCGGGGGCAGGATTCGAACCTACGACCTTCGGGTTATGAGCCCGACGAGCTACCAGACTGCTCCACCCCGCAACTGATCTGCTGTCGTTTTCTCTATGACAGGGCGCGCATTATAGGGGCGGAAATTGAGTAATGCAACTGCTTCTCGAAGATAAAACAAAATAAGCACTTTTTTATTGGTCTGCACAGAAAAGCACTGTGTTTATAGCGTTTGTGCGATAGCTGTTTAGTTTGTTGCTCGTTTAGGGCTGGTGATTTTTGGAGTTCGAAAAAGGAATCACTACTTCATCGCCTCAGTTTCGCTTACTACCGGGCGGTCAGTTCTACTGCCGCGCATTATATCGCTGTCTGGCGTGTCGGTGCCGTTGTAGTGTGCGAGCATCACGTGGTCGTCGTGGACCTCTACTAGCACGCCAACAAAGGGCATATCCATCATTGAGCCTGCCACTCGGTAGCTCACAAGGTCGCCTGGCTTAAATGTCTGGGGGTCAAAATTTAGGTCGAAGGGGCACTTCTCGCCGTCTGCACCGCTCATATCCATCATGGTTTGTCGCCTCTATTATTAGGTTGTGCTTCTTAGTGCTTGGGCGTGAGTGTAGCAATTTTATAATTTCTAAACAGTAGCACTGCCCGTGGCGTTCGCATTCTAGACGATGATAGCTGCTTGGCTGTTGAGTTTTTGACGCTGTAAATATTGGCGTCATCAGGCTAATCTGTGTTCTTAAATCGAATTAAGGGATGCAACATAGCAATGAGAATTCTGCGCTCCATTATCTATGTATTGATTGTGTTAATGGCGACACCGTTTTTATTGGTGCATTACGGTCCATCAGGGGTGGCCACAACATCGAAGGTGGCCCTTAACGCTTTGTTTGGATATGGCGGCGATGAGCCTAGTGCGGATATAGTTCGTCAGCAACTGGATGTCGCTGATGGCTTTCGATTGGATTTGTACGCGACCGGTCTCGGCAAAATTAGATTCATGTACGCGACCGAGGCCGGAGATATTTTGGTCAGTCGTCCGCGTAGTGGCGAGGTGCTGATATTGAAGGCAGACGCCAATCGTGATGGATCGCCAGACGACGTCAGCGTACTGTTAAGTGATCTCACGCGTCCACACGGCATAGATTACCTCAATGGCTGGCTGTACGTCGCCGAGTCTAATGCGGTGGGAAGAATTGCGTTTGATGCGGTGTCTGGCAGGGTTAGCGGCGTCTACACGAGGGTGGTCACGGGACTCGGTGATAAGGGTAATCACTGGACTAAGACGTTGCGGGCGGGTTCAGATGGCTGGTTATATTTGAGTTCGGGATCAACCTGTAATGTATGCGAGGAGGAGGACCCACAGCGCGCAAGCGTTATGCGTTTCAAGCCTGATGGCAGCGAGCTAAGCATTTACGCCACCGGTTTGCGAAATAGCGTCGGTTTGGATTGGGCGCCGTGGAGCAATGAGTTGTTCGGCACGGATAATGGCCGCGATTTACTGGGTGATGACTTTCCACCCTGCGAGCTGAACAATATTGTAGAGGGCGGCTTTTACGGCTGGCCTTATATAAATACATCGACACTTGACCCTGATTACGGTGACAAGCTACCCAAAGATTCGCCAGAGAACCTGTTGCCGGCACACGAGTTTAAGGCCCATAACGCGCCCTTGGGCATTCGCTTCTTGCGACACAGCGCCGTTGCCGGTTTTGAGCGCAGTGCCTTGGTGGCCTTGCATGGCTCGTGGAATCGGAGTGTGCCAGATGGGTACAAAGTGGTGGTGCTCAAGTGGCAGCCCGACGGGACTATAATAGAGAGCGATTTCGTTAGCGGCTTTTTGCAAAACGGGAACTTATTGGGTCGGCCTGTTGACGTGACTGAGGCTAGAGATGGCACAATTTATATCTCAGATGATTACTCGGGCTCAATTTACCGCGTTCTTCCTGATGATGGACTTGAGTCATCATTTACTTTACCGGCCGCCGTCCAGCAGGTAGATGCCGACGTGGGTGTTCTCGATGGCTACGATGAACAAAAGCGCGCCAGTTTGGCGGCGCAGGGCGCACAGCTTTATCAGCAATTTAATTGTGCGGCCTGCCATCAGCCGGCCTCGCGGATGGCGCTTAAGACCTTAGGCGAACGTTACAATGCAGCTAGTTTGGCGGATTTCTTTAGCGCGCCGACACCGCCGATGCCGGCTTTTCCGCTGAGTGCAGAGCAGCGTGAAGCAATGGCGGTGTATTTGTTTGACCAAGAGTTAAAGGCTGCGCACTGACTGGGTGCGACTCACTCCTTGTTTAGGTCGGCTTCTGCGCGTCTAACCAGTTGTTGTAAGTCACTGCGTTTGTCGAACATGCGGTCGGTGTACATATTTAATAAGCCGCGCAGCGCCGAGATCGGCGCCCAGCGGCGGGGGACGATAATACGCGGCGCGCGCTTAGATAAACCCTGTATTACTGCAGTGGCGACAGTTTCTGGGGTGATTAAACGTCGCAATGAGCGTGGAAATGCCGTCTCGACTAATTCTGAAGCCGTGGCATTGGCGCCAAAGGCAATGCGGGTCATAGGCGTTTTTATCCACCCCGGGTACAGCACGCTGGCGGTGGTGCCGGTGCCAGCCAGTTCGGCGCGCAAACTGCGACCAAAGCTTTCCACACCGGCTTTAGACATAGCGTAAGGGGCGTTAATGACGCCATTGCCAAAGGCGTAGACAGAGGAGGTCACTAATATTTGGCCATTGGCTTTGATGATTTCTGGCAGTGCGGCGCGAACTGTCCGCCAAACGCCGAGCAAGTCAATTTCGATAATGCGTTCAAATTCGGCTTCGTCGGCGGTGGCAATGGTTTTGGGTGTTTGCCAGGCCACGCCAGCATTGGCAAATACGATGTCGAGGCGACCAAATTTTTCTATGCTATTGGCAATCACTATTTTTGTTGCGCTCATATCTGTGACGTCTAGTGTTTGGCTTAGTACTCTTGCCGGATCGAAATCTTTAGCGATCTTTTCAAGTGCGTCGGCGCCAAGGTCGGTCAGCACTAAGTTTGCACCGTGGCGATAAAATTCCTTTGCGCAGGCTGCGCCAATACCGCCTGCGGCGCCGGTAATAAAAACCACTTTGCCGGTGAAATCGAAGTTCGTCATGATAATGTCCAGTCGTTTTTTATTGGTATGTTGTCGTTATTTATCGTTTGCGAAGCTCATGGCTTTGCGCACATTTTTGTCTTTAAAGCCGATACCTTCGATGAGCTTACGAAATAGTCCGGGCGCGCGTGCAATGATATCGTTTATGCTCGGCACGGTGACAATCTCGGTGCGGTTTTCAATAGCTGCAATGGCGGCGTCTACGACCTCATTAATAGTCACAGTTTTAAAGGGGAATTCTTTGTGTTCTCCCCACAGTGCGTTGCCAGCGTTGTTGTCTGAAATATTCTGCAGCAAGGGTGTCTTGAAAAAAGTTGGATGCAGGCTGCCGACGCTAACACCGTATTGACGAAGCTCGAGGCGTACGCTGTTGCAAAGCGCCCAAACTCCGGCCTTACTGGCGGTGTAAGAGGCTTGCAGGGGTGAGTGGACAAAAGCGGCCATGGACGATATAGCCAAGAGGTAGCCGCCACTCGCTTTGACGTGTGGCAGTGCCGCGCGAAAGGTGCGCCACACACCATTTAAGTTTATATCGATAACCCGCTCGAAACTGTCGTCGCCGTCGGCGGTGAGTGGCTCTATTAAGTCGATACCTGCGTTGGCTATTACTACGTCGATGCCGCCAAAATAGTCGGCGGCGGCGTTTATTGCGTCTCGCAAGCTGTCAGTATCACAGACATTGGCATGCCAGCTTTTCGCCCTATATGCGTCGGGGTAATGCTCAAGCTGTGCCGCGAGGGCCGCGTCGTCTATATCGAGTAATGCTAGCTTTGCGCCGCGTTCGTAAAGCGCCTTGCACAACGCTGCTCCAAAGCCGCCACTGGCGCCGGTAATGGCGATGACTTTGTTTTTTAAGTGATATTTGCTCATAGTTTTAGTGCCCGCGCGTTTTGCAGGGCGTTGGCATAGAATTCTAATTGGTCTGCAATGCCTATATCGAAGTCCTTGCCGGTATAAATATCAAAATGACCAATGTCGTATTGTTTAAGTGTGGCGGTGTTGGGCATACGCTCAGCCATTTTAATAGCGGCCTTAGCCGGTGCCACGGTGTCTTTATTGCAGACTTGGAGTAAGGCCGGGCAGCGTATTTTCTTGGCGTTGCTGATGGGCCTATACAGCGACAAAACCAGCACGGTGCGCGCGCTCATTTCATTTCGCCAGCTGGGGTCGGTGATGGCATGATAGCCACTAAAGGCGTCGCTACTACTCATTGCTGCAAGTTCCCCCGGTTTAGCAATAAGGGGAATATAAAATGGGCTCATTCCCAGCGTGCCGCGTACTTGATCGATAAGGCCGCAGCTACTGAGTTTGGCCAAGTGAACGGGACCGGCGTAGTTCAAAATTTCTAGGCTGGCGGCGCGACCGTCAACCATGGGTCCCTGTGCAGAAACCGCCACCAAGCGGCTATCTTCTGCTGCAATACTAAGAACATGACCGCCTGAAAATGACGTGCCCCATAAAATAATTTGCTCGGGATTGACACCTTCTAATTGGCGCGCAAACGCGATAGCTGCGCGCCAGTCAGCTAGTTGATAATCCACTTTTAATAGTTGGCGGGGCTGGCCGTCACTGTCGCCAAAGTGGCGATAATCAAAGACTAAGACATGATAGCCTGCTGCGGAAAACCGTTCAGCGTATGGGCTAAGACCGCACTCGCGGGTGCCACCTAAGCCGTGGGCCATTACAATGCAGGGGTTTGTAGGGTGCTCAGATTGACTCAGATAATGCCATGCGCTGCAGCGTGTGCCATCACTGTCAAAGGCGACATCAAGCCTAGTGGGTGTCGTCATATTACCTCTCCATAACTTATTATTTGTAGCGTTCGCATGCTGTTATTTTATTATCGCGCGGCGCAGCAATGCGGCGCAATAATCATCCTGTAGCTCGTCTGCTGTGCTGCCTATACCGCAGGTGTTGTCCCAGAGTATCTCGCAGCGCGCGCGGCTTTAATATAGTTCGGAGCTGCAATACCTTTCGAGGAGCTGATTTTACCCATGCTTGTTCAATTTTACGCCAGAACATGCGGGGCGATATGGCATCACAAAAGATTCAAGCGACTCATATTGCAGACAGGTGATATTGCCTACGAGGCTTGCATAGCATCGTGCTACTCGGCTGTCTGCATGTTCTTGTTTTTTGTGCTGATCGCTTGGAGTCTACATTCCAAAGCTATCAATTATGCCGATAAGCTCTTATGTCCTTTTTTTGAGCGACAGCTCTTTGGGTCGGCGGAGATCTGTATGAAGTGATACTGCGTAACAACAAGGTCGATAATTTATCACAATGGAATATAAAAATGGCGTACACAATTGAAACATCCCTGCCGGAAACGGAAACCAGCCTAGCCTTGTTAAAGGTGCTTGCAGAGAACAGCTTTGACTCGATCTTAGTTACTGATGCAAGCGCTAAAGGGAAAATTATCTATGCCAACAAAGCTTTCAAAAAGCTAACTGGTCATGACCCATCAGAAGTCATTGGGGAAACGCCGCGCATTCTTCAGGGCGCGGCTACCGATAAAAAAGTGATAGATCGCCTTACTAGCGCCTTGAAGTCGGGTAAGAAATTTGAAGGAAAGGCGATTAATTACAAAAAAGACGGCACGCCATTCATCATGTATTGGCGAGTACTTCCCATTAAAGTTGGTAAGAAGATCGAAGCCTGGATTGCGATTCAACGGGAAGGCTCGGTTATTTAATATCTTCGCCACAAAGCTCAGTGCGGCCTTCGCATTGAGTTTGCTATTTTTTTAGCAGCCGGGCTGGCTGCCTACAAATCCTATGACTGCCTCTGTTTCTATATCGTATTTATAGTAGCCAAGTATGATCAGGCTGCCAGTGAGTCACCCGCCGAACCGCAGTATCAGTCTTTTGATAGCGCTAGCTTGATTGCGTTTATAATATCCGTTGCTGCATCGCATTGCCGGGGAAGAGTATCGCGGCAATATTGACTCACCAGCCAGCAGAAAGGATAGTGGTTGGCGCGTTTTGTTATTTGCTTGCATGAGTACGCAAATAACTGTGTATTAAATGGTTCTCGTTTCGCGAAGCAAAGTGAATGATGTCGCAAGTATTGTAGTAAAAATAATTAGGCGATTCTGATGAAGATCCACCAAGTCAAAACGCGGCTGTCTAATAGCTATGTTATTGAAGACATTCGCGACGGCGAACCGCAACTGTTAGTGATTGATGTGGCGGTAGCCTGTCACCGCTACGTACTGGGTTTTATCGAGTCAGATTTAAAATATTCCATTCATTGCGTCCGAGCCGTTACATTTACCCACGATGATCCCGATCATTACGGCGGTGTGTTGGCGCTAGCTGGTCTTTGTGGTGCTCCTGTTTATGCGCCATATGGATCGAGTCGGAGTGTGCATAAATTTCTCAATGATCCCGCCGGTGTTTTGATCCGCATAGCCACAAGTATTCGTGAGCTTTTTCGTCGGAGATCGTGGTCAATGTACTTTAGTCGTTCTCGTAATCACGCTGCTCGCTTAGAGCCAAAGTTTATTGGTGGCTTGGAAGCGGCAAGGGAAGGCGCTGACAAAACAATAAGATTAAAAGGCGGCGATAGTATTTTTGGCTTTGCCGGCTGGGAGCTACTGCATACGCCGGGCCACTCTTGGGATTCCTGCTGTTTTTATCATTCGGCTAGTAAAAGTATTATTACCGGTGACACTTTGCTGGGCAGCGGACCACAGAAGCGCGTGGTGGTGCCAGCGATTTATTCTAACCGTAAACAAATGCAGCACACGCTAAAGCATTTAGCGGCGCTTGAAATTGAAACGATATATCCCGGTCATGGCAGTGTAATTTGCGATGCCACCGCGATTGCTAGCGAGGCTCGCGCCTTCTCCGCAAAGCGTTAAGCTCTAGGCGGCCGGAATATATCTGTTCTGGTTTGTCGCTTGGTAGCGGCTATCCCTGTGTTAGTAGCTTTACTCGATTCATTGCCATCCGTCTTTCAGCAATCATATGTTTGAGCATTACCCGTAGCACTGCGGTGTGGGTATTGGGTTCTCTGCCCTCTGCCAAATCAATAATCTGCCGGTAATACCACTGGGTGGCGGCGCCAAAGTTAAGGGTGCGGATTTTTTGATTACTACTTTGTGGGCCAAGCCAGCCAGGCCCCAGTCGCAGTTCTTTCTCCCAGTTTGGCAGACTAGTTTGCTCGCCATTGAGCAGGGGGTGTATGTCCGCTTGCGAACACAGTGGCCGACCTAGGCCAACGACATCCATCGCGCCGCTATCCAGCGCATGTTGCATAGTGGCTAGACTGCGAAAGCCGCCGGTAATAGCGAGTGGGATTTTAGTGACGTTGCGAATGCCTTCCGCATATTTTAGAAAATAGGCTTCTCTATGTTGGCTAGACTCGGCGCTAGTGTCTTCGCTTTTGTCGCCCATGAGTGCGAGTTTTTCGTAGGTGCCGCCTGATACTTCTAGTAAATCGATGCCAGCATCAGAGAGCCACTGGGCAACCTGTAAGCTGTCTTCATGGCTAAATCCGCCTTTGGAAAAGTCGGCGGAGTTGAGTTTGACTGAAATTGCGAAACGGTCGCCGACGGCCGCGCGCACTGCCGCTACGGTTTCAAGCAGAAAACGCGCACGATTTTCAAGCGAGCCACCCCATTGATCGCTGCGTATATTTGCCAGCGGAGATAGGAATTGGCTGATGAGATAGCCATGTGCGGCGTGTATTTGAACGCCGGTAAAGCCTGTGGCTTTGGCGGTAGCGGCGACTTTTGCGTAGCGGTTAATGGTGTGGCGAATGTCAATTTCGGTCATTGGCATGGGTCTGCCAAACATCCCAACAAGATCTATGCCGACGTCGGAGGGCGCCAGTGGCCTTGCCGACACTTGGCGCTGACATTGACGTCCGGGGTGATTGATTTGCATCCATAGCTGATTGTTTGCTGAGGTGCCGGCTTTTGCCCAGTCCTGTAGGGCCGCTTCACCGCCATTGCCATCTATAACAACATTACCGGGGCGCTCAAGAAAGCGGCGGTCAACCATAACATTACCGGTAATGAGTGTGCCTGTGCCGCCCTGAGCCCAGCGCCTATATAATGTCGATAAGCGAAGTGTGGCTTGATCGTTGGTATTCGCCAAGCCTTCAGTCATGGCTGACTTTAAAAGTCTATTTGGCAGTATCACGCCGCAGGGCAGTTCTAAAGAATCATTGAGCTTTGGCATAGTCTGGGGTGGTCCTAGGGGAGCTTGGAATAAACGCGGCGGGATAGCGGCTATAATTTTTAGCTTACAATAGTGATTGATAAATTAAGCATGTCAATACTGTAGCGAGTATCGATAAATTAATATTGCCCTAACACGCCATATTTTGCGTATGCTGCCGCTACATAAATATTTTATTCAAACGGAGGAATTGTAACGGTGTTTGATCTACTCAGTTCAGCGGTGGCCAGCTCGGTGCGAGGTTGGCGCGGTGCAATGGCATTTGGTGGTGCTAAAACTCGGCAGCCTGAGCAAATGCTGGTGCTCTATGAGTTTGAGGCCTGTCCCTACTGTCGCTTGGTTAGGGAAGTTTTGAGCGAATTAGATTTAGATGCACTTATTTATCCCTGCCCAGTGGGCGGCATGCGCTTTCGTCCAGAGGCGCTAGATATCAGTGGTGTGAGTCAATTCCCGCTGTTGATCGATCCCAATACTGGCGACAAACTCTTGGAATCTGCTGATATTATTGATCATCTCTATAAAAATTACGGCGATGCGCGTCGGCGGTCACCGCGCGGTCTGCGTCGGCAACTCGCGCTCTCTGGGTCAATGGCGGCCAGCGCAGCGCGCTCAATAGGCGGTGTTCGCGGCATGAACGCAATGCCGTCGGTGGCAGCTAAGCAGCCCTTGGAATTGTATAGTTTTGAAGCTAGCCCTTATTCTCGGCCTGTGCGTGAGCTGCTTACGGAGTTAGAGCTGCCTTACCTACTTCGTAATTTTGCCAAGTCCCGTTGGCAGGAGGTGGGACCGCCGATAGTGCGCTCGCGCTGGTTTGCTGACGCGCCGATTACCAGCCCCAATCGGCTTCGTTTACGGGAGTTAACGGGCCGGTCACAAGTGCCTTATCTGATTGACCCAAATACCGGCGTTGCCATGTTTGAGTCGGTGGATATCATAGATTACTTAAAGGACACCTACGCGCCTTAAGTTTGTTGGCCTCGGGGAATGCTCCGGGGCCAATACTGGGCTCAGCGTTGGCTGTGGCTATCTGAAGGCTAATCCTTGAAGTTGGCGGTAAAATAGTGATAATTGGTCGCCAAAAGTAGCTGTGCTTGGGCGGTTTGACCAGCCTTGGTCAGTTCCGCTAATCGGATTTTCCTGTCTGGCAGTGTCAAGATTCGCGTCGATCTACTTTCGCGCTGCGTTGTCGGCGTGATTTTGCCCCCATTAAGGATGTTATGAACCCAGTTTCGCTAACAAGCTCCCGGCTTCAGCGCGTCTTGCTTGATCTGGCGGTGGTGGACGGTGACCATAACAATGCCCAGTTTGCCGATAAGCTCGGCGAATTGATCAGTTTGTCAGATGCTATTGTATTGGCTGAGTCGCTGCGTGGGCTAAAAAAGAAACCGTTTACCGCAGCGCATAGCGACAGCGACGCGAATGACGTGTTTATGCAGACACGGGCAGCGATGTTGGCCTTTATTATTAATAGTTTTGTACTGGAGGGCGAGGGCGGCTCCGAAGCAAGCACGTCGCCCTTCATTCTGCCGCGACCCAATCGCGACACTCTCGATGACCCCAATGCCGGCTTTGTTGCTTACCAGCGATTTTATTCGCTGCATCAAAGTGAAATGGATCATCAGGTGGTGACGCTGCGGCGGCAATTGCAGCAGATTATGTCGGGTCATTCGCATCAGCTCGCCCAGTTGGCGACACTGGATAGCAGTATGGCAGATACCATGGCCGATTTTAGTCGGCGTGCTTTTGCCGGTATTCCACATTTATTGGCAAAACGGTTTTATTTTTTAAATCAGCAATATCGCGATATGTCCTCTGAAAATAGTGATTTAGAGCCCGTACTGGCGAACTCAGCACAGACCGAAACGGCCCGCTGGTTGCAAAAAGGTGGGTGGTTGGATCGGTTTATTCGCGAAATGCAGGCGGTGTTGTTGGCCGAATTAGAATTGCGACTGCTGCCGGTGATCGGCTTAATAGAAGCGCTAGAATTTGAAGTAGAGAAACCCCAATGATAAGAATGATATCGGTAATAGCGTTTATCTTAGGCGCCATTGTAGTGGTGTGGATGGCGTCGGCCTTCGTTGGCAGCAATGCCCTCGCCCTAGGCGTAACCTTGCTTATCGCGGCTGCCTACTCGGTAGGCTTCACAGAATTAGTGCGCTATCAACAAGCGAGCGTGGTTTTGAGCAAGGCCTTATCTAGCGTTGACGATTCCTTGCAAGACATAGAGTCCTGGCTGGCGGGTATTCCCACCACCCTGCGCAATGCGGTTCGCCAGCGTGTTCAAGGCGAGTACGTGGGCTTGCCTGCCCCTGTCTTAAGTCCCTACATCATCGGTCTGCTGGTTATGCTCGGTTTGTTGGGTACCTTTATTGGTATGGTTGTTACCCTCAAGGGCGCCGTAGTAGCGCTAGAGGGTACCAACGAATTAGAGGCAGTTCGCGCCGGTTTGGCAGCGCCGATCAAAGGGCTCGGTATGGCCTTTGCCACATCGGTGGCGGGGGTTTCGGCGTCGGCGATGCTGGGTTTGATCTCAACTGTAAGTCGTCGTGAGCGCCTGCAGGTATCTCGTCAATTAGATACCTGTATGAGCACAGTGTTTAAACCATTTTCATTGAGTCAACAGCGCCGCCAAAGTTATCAGGCTATGCAATCACAGGCAGAGGCCTTGCCCGCCGTCGCTGAGCAATTGGCTGTATTGGCTGATCGGCTCGGGCGTATGGGGGATGATCTGGCTAGCACTTTAACGCGCAGCCAAGAACAATTTCACGCGGCGGCGCAGCAACAATATACCGAGCTAGCACATTCGGTAGACGCCTCTTTGAAACAAAGCCTGGCCGACAGCGGCCGTCTTGCCGGCGAGAATATTGCGCCGGTTGTGTCTGCGTTCGTTAGTGATATTCGTGACGATTTAAAGAGTAGCCAGCAACATTTACAGGCTACTGCCGAGGCGCATTTAGAAGGTTTAGAGGCCCGTTACGTTAACACGTCGGATGAGTTTAACAGTGCCTGGCAGCGGGCAGTGAATGCGCAGCAAGTGGGTAGTGAGTCCTTGCTCGCCACTATGGATCAACGGTTTGCTCAGCTCGCCGACCAATTTCAAAATAGTTCACAATCCCTGCTTCACAGTTTTAATACAGTGAGTGAAGATTGGGTGGCGACCCAGCAGTCCGCTGAGCAAGAGCGTCTGGCAAATTGGTCGACGGTGTTTGATCAAAGTGCAGAGTTGCTGCGCAGTAGTGCTGAGACTCTTACAATTAATGCCCGCGCTGGTTCGCAAGCGCTGACAACGGAGTTCACTAAATTACTATCGGCATCCGAAGAGTTGGTGGCGGCGCGTACTCGCACTGAGAGTGATTGGCTTGATAGCTATGAGCAGCGCATGGGCGATATGACAGCCACCATAAAAGCAGAGTTGCAAAGCCTGCAGGTGTTGGAAGAGCAGCGTGGCGAGACAGCGGTCAATCGTTTAACAGATTTACAAGCCGCAGTTGCAGAGCATTTAGCAAGTTTGGCGCATGCGCTTGAAGAGCCAATGGGGCGTTTGATTGAGTCAGCGTCTGAAACACCGCGTGTCGCTGCTGAAATCATGAGCAAATTACGCGCCGAAATGAATGAAAATAGTGAGCGCGACAACAGCCTATTGGATGAGCGTCGGGAATTGATGACGCAGTTGAACGGCTTGTCTGAGTCATTACAGATGTCGGCGCTGGGCCAGCGTGAAGCGGTGGAAAGTATCCTCACTAATTCCTCAGATATACTTGCGGATATCAGTCAGCGGTTTGGCGATAGTGTAGAAAAACAAGCTAGCAAATTGTCTGATATTGTCGCGCATTTTGAGGGCGGCAGCGCGGAGCTGGCGAGTTTGGGTGATGCTTTTGCAAGCGCTGTTTCCCAGTTCAGCGATGCCAATGGGGGCTTGATAGAGACCCTCTTAAAAGTCGAGGCTGGCTTGCAGGGTAACGGTGAGCGCAGCGATGAGCAAATGGCGTATTACGTTGCCCAGGCCCGGGAAATTATCGACCACAATATGCTATCTCATCAAGAAATCATCACTCAATTACAAACCTTGAGTAGCCGCGCCGTTACTGCCCAAGAGGACGCATCGGCGTGAGTATCTCTGAGTTGGACGATGGCTTAGATCAGGAGCCACCTATTTGGGCCATCTTTGGCGACCTGATGACGGGGCTCGTAGGTGTGTTTGTATTATTGCTAGTGTGGGCCTTGGGGTTTCAGCTGGAGTTGTCACAAACTTTAGAGAAAGAAATACACAAGCGAGAGGTCGCAGAGCAACGGCGCTTAGCCCTAGAGCAAGCCTTGGCTGATCCGCTGGCCACTGGTCGAGTTACTTTGCGCGACGGCAAAATTGGTATTAGCGGCAGCGTCTTATTCTCCTCGAATTCTGCGGAGCTGCAGGAAGAGGGGCGAGAGCTGCTACATACCCTGCGGGCCCCCCTGCAGGTATACCTCGGTGATAATGAGCAATTACTTATGGTCAGTGGTTTCACCGATGACCTACCCATTCAGAAAGGTAATTTACATTTCCGTGATAACTGGGAGCTGTCCGCGCAGCGTGCGCTTACCGTAACTCGCACTCTGATTGACGAGGGAATGCCGGCAGATATGGTATTTGCGGCGGCATTTGGCGCGCAGCAGCCGGTGGTAGAGAATAGCGACAGCGATAGTCGCTCGCAAAATCGACGCGTAGAAATGGCGCCCGTGCCGAAGGTGGGCAGTACGGTAGAAGAGGCGCCTTAGGGTATGCTTTCTAAGTTGCAGCAGGATTTAGTAAGCTTGCGTGAAACGAATGCGGATCGCTTTGATCCGGCGCGATTTCGTTTTATCGAGTCTTTGCTCGAAAGAGCTGCCACCAAGCGTGGTCCAGTGCAGAGCATTCTAGAAAACAAAATTAGCGCGGCCTTAACTTCGTATAAAGCAGATCAACATGCTGCCGCCGCGCAGCTAGAGAGTTTGACTGAGCAAGCCACTGGCTACTGCGCTCAAAGCTCGCTTGCAATGCTTGTTGGGCTGCGGGAATTATTAGATCAAAAACAAGTGCCTGTAGATTCGGCGACATCCGCCTTGGAACGCACATTAAACGAGCAGGAAAACCTGAGTTTAGCTGGCGCTATGTTTATCGCAGACATGTCCACTGAGCAAGACGGCGGTGTGGTCACGGGCGAGCAGAGGCCCTTAAAAGCCAGCAGGGAGATGCAGATTTCTCAACAGCGGCACTCAATAGTAAAAAGAGTAGAATTAGCTATTCAGCAAGGTCCGGAAAGCCCTGGCCCGCTCAATCCGCAAATGCTCGCTATTAAAGCCTTAACATCGATGCGCGATTTGTCACCGCAATATTTAAGTCGTTATATAAATTATTTAGATGCCTTGTTCTGGCTTGAGCGCGCGGCAGAGCGACCAGCACCAGCGAAGGCCGCCGGTAAGCCTAAAAAAGCAGCGCGGAGAAAATAGCTTAGTCAAAGACTAGCTTGAGCTGATATCTAAGCTTGTTTACCTTGGGGCGGGGTTTGCTAGGAGTTTAAAAACCGAATGCCTGATACTGTTGGCGTGTATTCGTTATTGTAGCGGTTCTAACTAACTAGGGGGTGGCAGTATGGTGAAGCGCGCTGTGTGTAAAGGCTGCGACCGACCTCTTAAAACCTGCTTGTGCGATGCCCTTGTAACTATGACCTGCCCTTATAGGCTGATTATTTTGCAAGACGTAAAAGAAGCCAAACACGCTTTATCCTCTGCGCCTATATTAGAGAAGTCCATTGTAGGTGCTGTACGCGTGGTGGGAGACGACTTTGATCCCACTGTGATTATGGGGCAGGCATGGCAGGAAGAAAGCGTGTTAGTTTTCCCCTCTGAGCGCGCGATCACTGCGGATCAGCTGGTGGGTAAACATATCAAAAATATTATTTTATTAGACGGCACGTGGCGTAAAGTTGCTCGTCTAATGCATCTAAATCCCTGGCTGACGGATTTACCCTGTATCGCCATTCAGGCAGAGATGGCATCTCAATATAAGATTAGAAAATCACCCAGGGTAGATGGCCTTTCCACTATCGAGGCAGCCGTGGTTGTTCTCAATAGCTTGCTGCCTGATCAAGATTATTCAGCTATCTTACCTGCGTTTTTCAAGATGGTTGATCTTCAAATCGAGGCCATGGGGTCGGCAACCTACCAAAAAAATTATAATTTATAAGAATTACTATGACCCTCACTATCTGAAATTTCAGCATCGTGTGATGCGGTCTCAATATAATCTAGCGTAGCTCTTGAAGGGGAAATGGTAGAGGTCCATTGTGTGATCTCGCGCCGATAATTAGGGCGCGATAAATATATCTGGGGCACGAAGTTACGCTGCCGGCCCCACATTTTGCGCCATCGGTGATAAATAGGTTAACTTACATGATTCTGTCTGGCGGTTTATCGCTATCATCACTAATTGTCTTACTCTGTCATAAGATCAATTTACCGCAGCTATGGCTGTTATTTGTTAACGCTTGTGCCGCGCGGCTTAAAGTATACGCAGTGGTGTTGGGTCGTCGGTCATCAGCGGAATTGGACTGAAAATTCGAAGTTTATCTTAAATAATGGGAGCGTTTTTCAATGTCAGATTCTAATAGCTATACCCCGCCAACGGTTTGGAAGTGGGATAATCAAAGCGGTGGTAAATTCAGTAATATTAATCGACCGATATCTGGCGCCACCCATGACAAGGAGTTACCTGTAGGCGAGCACGGCTTGCAGTTGCATTCCTTGGCAACGCCAAATGGCGTAAAAGTAACCGTGATGTTAGAGGAGTTACTGGAGCTGGGTATCAGTGCCGCCGAGTACGACGCTTACACCGTTAATATTGGCGATGGCTCACAGTTCTCTAGCGGGTTTGTTGAGATTAACCCCAATTCTAAGATTCCCGCCCTGCTAGATCGCGGTGTGAATCCGCCAATTCGAGTTTTTGAGTCGGCGGCAATCCTACTTTATTTGGCTGAGAAATTTGACGCCTACTACCCTAAGGATGCGGCCACCCGAGCGGCTTGCCAGTCATGGCTTATGTGGCAGCAGGGCAGTGCGCCGTTTTTGGGTGGCGGCTTTGGACATTTTTATGCCTATGCGCCTGAAAAATATCAGTACCCCATAGATCGCTATGCCATGGAAGTGAAGCGGCAATTAGACGTGCTGGATAAGCATTTGTCTGAATGCGACTACCTCTGTGGCGACAGTTATACCATCGCCGATATCGCTACTTATCCTTGGTACGGGGCTCTGGTTCAGGGGCATTTATATGACGCGGCTGAATTCCTTGATGTTAGCTCCTATACCAATGTACTCCGCTGGGCGAATCAGATCGCAGAGCGGCCGGCAGTGAAGCGCGGGATTAGAGTGAATCGAGTCTGGGGACCAGAAGACAAGCAGGTGATGGAACGGCATAGCTCGGCAGATTTTAAATAGTGTTCTAGGAGTATGTGATTGGCGTGCGATTCACTGCTATAAAATACGCAGGCCATTCACGGGCGAGAAAATTGGTCTATTATTCCTAAACAGCTATAATTTTCGTTAACTCTTTGATGCATATCTTTGCAGGGCGCTAGATTGTCGCCCTCAGTGCTAGGCTAGTTAGAATAATACCAAGGTTAAGGATGACCAAATTGGGATATTTTAATCTAATTCCACTCATAGACTCATTTCACTCCAATATAGGCGGTGGTGCCAAGTTGTACCGTCACCGTTTGGTGGCCAGCTTAATCCTTGGTGTTTTATTTTATACGTCGGTCATCGTTTTTATTGCGAGTTACTTTCTTCCCTTTGGGTCGCATGATTTACATACTGTGCGAGGTTTATTCGCGTTTGTTGGTGTTGGCGCCCTGCTTTCTATTTATATACTGCGAGGCTTGAGGCATCACGTTCTTGCTGTGAATACGCTTATGGCTTTTCTCAGCTTGGCCTTGATTTATCTGGCAGCGATAACCGGCGGGATTTTATCGCCCGCTGCTATTTGCCTGATGATTTTTCCCGCGGTGGCAACCATCAGTATCGATTTTAAGGCGGGGGTAATTTGGGGAGCTTTGGCGCTGCTATCTTGGTCATTGCTGTTTGCGGCCCCGTATATTGGCCTCCCGATACAGAAGGCGATACCGTATGTCGATGACGGCATTGCCTTTTACGTTAGCATTTTAACCACTCATAGCTTTATCGCATTTGTCGCACTTTATTATAGCGAGATGTCTAAAACCTTACGTACTAACCTGCTTAAAGAGCGTCGTGAATATCATTACTTGGCGAATCACGATACCCAAACTGGTGCGATTAATAGGCATCATTTTTTGGAGCTGCTGAAGTCAGAAATAGTAAGCTGTGAAAGAAATGGCGGTGGTTTTTGCTTGTTTTTCATCGATCTCAGTGATTTCAAAAAGGCCAACGATGATTATGGTCATCATTTTGGGGATGAGATATTAGAGGTGTTCACTCGTAGATTGCGTCATCGAGTGCGTGCGACTGACACAGTGGCACGGGTGGGAGGTGATGAATTTTGCATCATTAGCCGCGACATGAAAAGTGACGGTGATGCGAACCGCGGGGAGCAGCGTATCAAGCTGATTCTGCAGGAGCCGCTGGCGCTTAAACACGGTAAATATACCTTGAGAGCGAGCATAGGGTGGTCAATTTATCCTATTCATGCCAAGGATTATGAGGCGCTACTTAAATGTGCCGACCAGCGGATGTATCAAGTTAAACGCCTCGAAAAGGCTTCGAGAACCTAATTGAAATAGCCAATTTGGAGTTGTTAGTTGTCGTCATATCCCTCGCCGAGGCTAGCTATGCGCCGCGGCGGGGACGTGAAAACATTAGACGCGGGAAATTCGGCTCAGTACCGCTTTGAGGTAGCGTGTTTCTGGTATTGCTGCGTGCACAGGGTGGTCAGGCCCTTGCATACCTTCCGCAAGAATTTGGGCGTGGCGGTCAATATGGCGAGCGGAGGCGCGTACTAGATCTAGCAATTCTTCTCTTGGCATATGCATTGAACAAGACGCGGAAATAAGAAAGCCGTCCGGATTTAACAGTCGCATTGCCATTTCGTTTATGCGGCGGTAAGCGAGGATACCTTCCTTTTGATCTTTTTTGCGTTTTATGAATGCCGGTGGATCTACGATGATGATATCGAAACGCTCATCAGCTTCCTTCAAAGATTTCAGTGTGGTGAATGCATCGCCTTGCACCGTGCTGAGTTTATCGGCGACGCCGTTGAGTTCAGCGTTCTTGTGCACCATATCTAGCGCGGTTTCAGATATGTCTGCACACCACACGTCGCTGGCGCCGAAGACTGCCGCCTGAACCCCAAAGCTGCCGACATAGCTGAAAACATCCAATACCCGCTTGCCGGGTGCTAATGCCCGCAGCCATTCGCGATTGGGACGCTGGTCGTAGAACCAGCCGGTTTTCTGGCCGGCTGCCAGGGGTGCTAAGAAGCGTACACCATTTTCAATAAGCTCGACTTCGTCGGGCACTTCACCGTAGGCGGTGACGACTTCTAGCTCAAGGCCTTCCAGCTTGCGAACAGGGGAGTCGTTGCGCAGCAGAATGGATAGCGGCTGCAGCATACGCACCAAGGCTTCGATAATAATGTCACGCATGGCGTCCATGCCGGCGGTGTTGAGTTGCACCGACAAGTGATCGCCAAAACGGTCCACAATAAGACCCGGCAGTAAATCACTGTCACCGTAGATGAGGCGATAGCAGGGATGCTCGAATAGTGCTTCGCGTAGGGCGAGCGCAGATTTGATGCGTTTTTTAAAGAAGTTAACATCAATGGGGCGTTCGTCACTACTCAAGAGGCGGGCGCAAATTAATGATTGTGGATTCACATAGGCGACACCCAGATTTTTGCCCTGTTGATTTTCGACGATGACGTGCTCACCCGCAGTGAAATTGCGCAGTGGCGTTGTAGCAGCGTCAATTTCGTTGCTGTAGATCCACAAATGACCGCTACGCAAACGTTTATCTTCATTTTTAGCTAGGCGGAGGCGTTGAAGTGTCATGTTGGATTCCTAAGGCTGGTCAAGATCAAGGCGGGCATTATCCCTGATAGGTGCGTGGGGTGAAATACATTAAGGCTTCCCGTAGGCCAATTGTTATTACTACTGATGTTGCGATTGAGATTTTTACTTAGAATTGCGCCGCGTTTCGGGGTCACCGGTAGTGGAGAAATCTTGCTGTCGAACATCTCCATATCGCAGCCAAGGGACATGCGGATAAGATTCATTTTGGTGAGTCTAGGTATTCAAGGGGCTGATTGCGAGCGGCCCTGTGGCTCACATCTTTAAGGCTTGGATTTACAGGCTTTGGACGGATTATTACCAAGGGATTAGATTAACTCTGCCCTTGATGCCTCACTTTGGTCTTCGGTTAAGTAATTTTCAAAGCAGAGTTTGAGAGCGTGGCTATGTAGTTTGAACTCCTTATAGAGTGGAGTGATTGTATCTAGCTCACAGCTCTTCCCGGCTCGTTCGAGCTTGGCGGCGCATTGGTGAAGTTGAGTGCCGTGAAGTTGTCCGGCACTGCCTTTTACGGCGTGGGCTATTGAGGCGAGTTCGTCAAAGTTAGACGCGGCATAGGCGCGATCTAAGTCGCTAATATGAACGTCTATTTGTTCGCAGAATAAGTGCAGTAATTTATTCAGTAAGGCCGGTTTTCCCATGGCGCTGTCTAATGCCTTTTCGCAGACCCAAATAGGAAGTTCATCGTCGCTATCACTAGTGCTCTGGCTAGAGATCGTGCGTGGCGCCGTAATTGATGTGAGCGACGCTGACAGGATAGGCAGCCAGTGCTGAAGCTTTTCTATTAATGCTTCAGGCGTAAATGGCTTCGGCAGGTAGTCATTCATACCAGCACTCATGCACTTTTCCTTGTCGCCGGACATTGCATTTGCAGTGAGAGCGACGACCGGTATGGCTCGGTAGCTATCGCCTGCGGCGCCGGTGCGAATAAGTTTGCACACTTGATAGCCGTCCATTTCTGGCATTTGGCAGTCTAGTAAAATGAGCGAGTAGTAATCCGGTGCCGCGTTTTTCAACATCTCCAGTGCTAGCTTGCCGTTTTCCGCAATGTCCGTAGATAATCCGATTTCGTCGAGCGTGCAGCGTCCGACCTCTTGGTTAATAGGATTGTCTTCTACCAATAGCACCTTGTGCTGACTGAGTTCCTCGTGTTTTAGGTTATTGTAATGTGCATCCGCTGGTGAAGCTTGCTTGCTGTTGTTTGGCGGTGATAGGCCCTGGCCGGTATTTGCAATTGTTGGAAAACGTTTTTCATGCGGCTGAATATTAATGATGCTTACTAAGTCGGCATAAGATACTGGTTTTAAGTAATAGGCATTGGCTCCTGTGGATTTAATTTGCTCAACATCAGTGATTTCAAAATTACCCACGATGACAATGGCCGATTTTTCAAATATTGGGTGTTGCCGAAGTTGAGTGCATAGCAACATCGCTTCATTCAAACTCTCGTTGTCCGTGCCTATGATCACTAAGTTTGCATGATTGCTTTGACTTGGTGCGTCGCTTGTCGTAAGTAGCGCCGTGGCGTTAGCTACGGGGTTTATATGCGCCCCCCATTGCCGAAGTTGCTTGGCAATGGAGGTCTTAAATTCACTATTGTCATCGACAATAAACACTTGCCGATTCCGTGCTTTGATCAGTGCTTGATCGCCATGCTCTCTGCCGCTGCTACTCTGCAGGCAGACGCTAAAGGTGAAGGTGCTGCCTTCTCGATATTTGCTGGCAACTGATATGCTGCCCTCCATTAATTCACATAGATTTTTGCATATCGACAAGCCCAAGCCTGAGCCGCCGAACTTGCGAGTAGTGCTGGCATCTACTTGGGAAAATGGTGAAAACAAGCGCTTCATTTCGCTGTTTGGAATACCAATACCGGTGTCGGTAATGGCGCAACTCAGTATTAACTTGCCGTTTCTGGGTCGCACTGCCGCACGTAGAATAACGTTGCCTTTCGCCGTGAACTTAATGGCATTGCCTAGCAGGTTGGTGACGATTTGACGCAGTCTCGCTGGGTCGCCGGATACCCAGCTTTGTTCTATTGCGCTTTGATCTACGATGAGTTCCAAGCCCTTCTCATTGGCGTGTAGGGCTTGACTCGCGGCAATATCATCAAACAGCTTGCGGATATTAAAAGTAATATTCTCAAGCTCGAGTTTGCCGGCATCGACTTTAGAAAAATCGAGGATGTCGTTGATTAAGCTTAGTAGCGATTGGGCGCTGGTTTTAGCAATATTAACTTTGCGTTCTTGATCGGTATTTAGTGGTGAGTTCTCGAGTAAATTGAGCATGCCCAATACACCGTTCATTGGGGTGCGAATTTCATGGCTCATCACTGCTAAAAATTCACTTTTGGCATGTGCGGCGGCTTCGGCATTTTCTTTGGCTTCGACAAGTTCATCACGCACTTTTTTACGAATGTCGATGTCCTGTACGGAGCCGTAAATTCGTTTGCAGCTATTATTGTGGAATTCCGCTTGGCCGGTAATGTGAATCCATGTTTCACGACCGCTCTCGGTGCGTATTTTAATTTCCTCGCTAAAAGGAATACCGTCTTTTATCGCTTCCCCTATGGCCTTTGTTATCCGCAGATGGGAGTCCCGAGTGTAAGAAAAATCTTTGATGTTTTTATGAGTGGGGGAAAAGTCGTCGCTTACTTTAAATATCTTTCTAGTCATTTCAGACCAATATATCTTGTCTGCGTCGACAATGTATTCCCAGGCGCCAACACGGGCTTGGGCGCCCATAGATCGCATTAGGGATTGTTGGCGTAGCATGATTTCAGCGGTTTTCTTTTGTGCAGATATGTCTTCAATAATTGACCAGACGAATGATCTACCGACATCGTCATGAATTAAAACGCCGCTGAGTCTTACCGGAAATTCGCTGCCATCTTTGCGAATATAATTGCGCTCATACGGGCCGTAGCGACCGGTCTTTTGCAGTGCGCGTATTTGATACTGCTCGGCTTCGTCTTTGCTGCGGGCACTAAGCTGCCAGCTATTTAATGCTATAAATTCGTCGCGACTATAGCCCGTGCTTTCGAGCAGAGTATCGTTCACTTGCAGGAATTTACCGTCTTTAAATTCACTAAGTGCTATACCGTTTGGCGATAGATCAAATAAGCTGCGGAGTAAAAGATTATTGCGATGGCGACGGTTAATTTGCTGGCATGTCACTATAATCATCGAGTAGATGATCAGACCGGCGAGAATAAGATAGACGCGCAGTGTATAGGCGTTTTCTGCCAAGGTTGACCAGCCGTTTTTGGGGATGGCCGCAAGCTCCCATTTATCTCCTGAGGGCATGGCAATTTCACTTATTACCGGCTGGGATTCGGCATAAAAAGAGCTGCTATTGCCGAAGAATGCCGCTGATGTATCGCCATTTATTTTTCGTATGGCAATGTTCAAGTCTGAGTTGCTTGCAAGTAGACCGCTTGCCTCATAGAGGCGCTGTAAGTCGACAACCGCAGAGATAGTTCCCCATACTTGCGGTATTGCCTGCCTACCATCAGGAATAACTACCGGCAGGCGGAGAATCAAGCCTTGACCGCCTTGAATAAGTTCAAAAGGGCCTGAGATGACGGTTTGCTGGGTTTGGCGCGCGCGTAGTAAATCCTTAAGTTGATCTGGCCGGTCGTGATAATCAAAGCCTATCGCGGCCTCATTGCCCTCAACTGGATACATATACTTGACTGTTAGATTTCGGGTTGCGGTGATGTTTCTAAGTTGCGCGCTGCCGTCGAAAAGAGGCTGTGCAAATTGCGCAAATTGGTCTTGATCTAAGTCGGGATTATAATAAACCGCTGATACCATGGCTTTAGAGGTTTGTAAGTTGCCGAAGATATTTCCCTCTAAGCGGGCGGCTATCACTTGTAGAGCATTGTCTGCTTCACTGCGTTCGCTTGTTTTATGATTGCTATTGTTGAGTTTGTCGATATACACGCCGATGGCAATGATGATTATCGCGGTCACTATCCATATTGCTTTTTGCAGCCATCGAATATTGTCAGAATCTGGGCGACGAGGTGCGTTAAGGTGATCACTGTCCACCTTGCCGCTGTAATTGTTTGTTAACCGCGCTAGCAGTTCTTTCATGCACTGGCTCTCTGCATCTTTATGCGCTCGTAGTACCCTCTGCAAGGGAATTATCCTAAGGGAGCTTCAGGGCGACGGATATTCGTACTTTCCCTAGGGGGCGGCTGAAAGATCTGTACACTAGCGAAGGCACACTAGCTGACCTGTGGTGTAGGCGGGGCGAAATGTCGCATCTTGGTCGTCTGTGTGGCGCAGTGTGGATATGGTTTATCGGGTATATAAAGTAATAGCGAGGTGTCGGTGACAATTTGGGTAGATGCGGACGCATGTCCGGTAGTAGTAAGAGAAATACTGTTTAAGGCGGCGGTGCGTACAGGCGTTACCCTGACTTTAATTGCAAATCAGGCGGTTCGCGTGCCGCCCTCGCCTTATATATCGGCGATTCAGGTAAGCAGCGGTTTTGATGTGGCGGACGATGAAATTGTGCGCCGCGCCTCAGCTGGCGATTTGGTTATTACCAGTGATATTCCCTTGGCCGCGGAGGTGATAGAGAAGGGCGCATTTGCGCTTAGTCCGCGAGGTGAGTTATTAAGCACTGAGAATGTGCGCAGCCGTCTAATAATGCGTGATTTTATGGACACTATGCGTTCATCAGGCGTGCATAGCGGCGGCGCAGCGGCCTATAGTTCGGCCGATAAACAGATGTTTGCGAATCAGCTCGACCGCTATTTGGCCAAGCAGTGAAAAGCCCGGGTTTACTTGCAAGCGAGTACACATCGCCTTGAGACTATTTGCCTTGGTATTGAATTGCGCGCTGATTTTCATTTTCATCAGTGCGTTGCGCTAACTCTGGGCAAGTTCTTAGGACGCAAATAGGGAGCAGTAAGACAAGACTGCTTACTTTGAATCACAGGCTTATACGGGAGTCGAAGTAGCAACATGTCGCGAATTCAGTTGGTGTTACTTACTGCAATGGTCATGGTGGCATTTGCGGCTAATTCCCTGCTTTGTCGTGAAGCCTTGTCGGCGGGCCACATCGGCGCCGCGAGTTTCACTTTTGTGCGGATTACCTCGGGCGCAGCGATACTCAGCCTGCTTCTATTGGTTAAATTCCCAAGGTATCAGCTGGGTGGGAGTTGGTTGTCGGCCGCTGCCTTGTTTGTCTATGCCGCGGCTTTTTCTTTCTCATACATCAGTTTGAGCGCGGGAACCGGCGCCTTGCTTCTGTTTGGTGCGGTGCAGACAACCATGATTGTTTACGGATTGTGGGCGGGAGAGCGCCTTACTATTTATCAGATGGTCGGGGCTGTTGCGGCCGGCGGTGGCATAGTGTGGCTTATGTTGCCCGGCATCGAGTCGCCGCCGCTGCTGGGCGCAATACTGATGCTGCTGTCTGGTGTTTCTTGGGGCGCGTATTCCTTGCTCGGTCGAGGCACGGCGGATCCCACCGCGGCTACCGCAGGCAATTTTATGCGCGCTGTACCCTTTGCCGTTATTTTGGTGGTCGTGCTGGGGAATGCTCAGGTGACGTGGGTGGGTGCGGCCTATGCCTTTGCCTCGGGCGCCCTCGCCTCAGGAATGGGTTATGCCTTGTGGTATGCAGTTTTGCCCGCATTGGCGGCTACCACGGCCGCGACCATTCAATTGAGCGTTCCGGTTATTGCTGCTTTTGGCGGTGTGCTACTTCTGGGGGAGGCGGTGACCCCGCGATTTGGATTGGCATCGATAGCCGTGCTCGGCGGGGTATTATTGTTTGTCGCTAGCAAGCAGAAAGCATAGTGGTTTTCGCTTTCTGTGCTAATACCAAAGACTAAATGTATGTCATGCGTCTTTCTATTTTAATGGCTCAATAAAGCAGCCGTATTCCTTGTCAAGCTCCACACTGAAGCGATGGCGCTCGGGGGTGGTATTAACAATATAGCGTCGAAAACCGGCTAGCACCTTGATTGAGTTAATCGTGCTGTCCGCCGCCAAGGGAATGCTCAGGGTGGTGTCTAGTAGTTGATTATATTTGCGGATTTTCACTTTGCCGGCCTGGAGTCCTTGCTTAAAACAATCTAGCGCGAGCACATAATTCTTGGTTTGTTTGTCATCATAGCTGGTGTCGCTCAGCGCTGTGTCAGTGTCTATTGTGGTACCGCGATATTTTATCTTTCTGCCTTCACTGCTCTTGCAACTGATTTCATCGGGGGCGGTATTTACCTGGCAGCTAACCATGCGGTAGTAGCTGAATTCTTGGTCTTGCTCATGGTCGCTTAGTTTGATCTGCCGCTGTCTGCCCGGTCCAACTTCGCAGCTGGAAATGGCCTGCGTACTGGCCGCCGTGCCAAAGTTTTGGACAAGCTCGGTAATAGCCTCGCTGAGCAACTGTTCGCTAAAAATATCGCTGTCTTGGCAATCGGCAGCAAGGCTGATGCTAGGTATGACAAAGAGAAGGGCGTAAGCGATACGAAGATACATATAAGACTCTTTTATAGCTGTTTTACGTGGTTGAGATTTGGCCACAATCCTGCGCTGATATCACGCTAATACTATCAATGTTGGCAGTTAATCCCAACCGCAAATAGCGCGCTTGCTAAAGTGTCGTTGCTTAGTGCGGGGCATGATTAGCCAGCTGTGAAGTGCAAAGATGGTATTTTTTTTCGGGGAGAGAGACTAGGCCTTATCTAGCGGTGGCTGATTTGCGTGAATGTCGCGAGTAAGGTCAATGCAGGCGGGACTGTTTGAACGCTTGCACGTTCAAACAGTCCCGTTTTCTGGGTGTTAATGAGGTCTCTAGTTTGTAGCCGCTAGGCTCAGCGACGATATCGCTAGGGCCTTAATTACACTCTATCGGGTAGAGTGATATTGAGCTCAAGCACCGAGAAATTACCGTTGTTGTCGAGCTGAACTTCAACTTGATCTTGATCGACATCCACGTATTTGCGAATGACATCTAATAGCTCTTGCTGAAGCTTAGGCAGATAGTCTGGCTGATTTCGCTGATTTCGCTCGTGCGCCACAATAATTTGTAGACGCTCTTTGGCGATCGAGGCGGTGTCTTTCTTTGCGCTGCGGAAGTAGTCAAATATGCTCATGCGCTCCTCCGAAACAGGCGTTTCAACAGCCCTTTCTGCTCTATATTCATGAAACGGTGCTCAACCTCTTCGCCGAGGAGGCGACTGACCGCGTCAGAGTATGCTTGGCCTGCGGGGCTCTCGATGTCATGAATCACAGGAATACCTTGATTCGATGCCTTGAGTACCGTTTCTGACTCGGGGATCACACCAAGGAGTTTGGTGGCGAGGATTTCTTTGACATCTTCAACGCCGAGCATTTCGCCTTTGGCGACGCGCTCAGGGTTGTAGCGGGTCAGGAGTAAGCACTCTTCTACGCGTTCGCCATTTTCTGCGCGGCGCGACTTGCTTTGGAGTATGCCGAGTATGCGATCAGAGTCGCGCACTGATGAGACTTCTGGGTTGGCAACCACAATGGCCATATCGGCGAAATACATTGCCATAAATGCGCCGTGCTCGATACCTGCTGGCGAGTCACAGATGATGTATTCAAAGCCATCGGCGGCGAGTTCTTTCAGAATACGCTCTACGCCTTCGACCGTGAGGGCATCTTTATCACGGGTTTGCGACGCTGGCAAAATATAAAGATTTTCTGCGCGCTTATCTTTAATTAAGGCTTGGCGAAGGTTGGCTTCGCCATTAATGACGTTGACAAAGTCATACACCACTCGGCGCTCACAGTTCATGATGATATCGAGGTTGCGCAAACCGATATCAAAGTCGATGACAACGGTTTTATGGCCGCGCATAGCGATGCCGCTGCTGATGGCGGCACTGGTGGTGGTCTTACCCACACCGCCTTTTCCTGAGGTAACTACAATTATCTTGGCCAAGGGTTTAATCCTTCTTTGGTCGTTGCGTGTTAATTGTGTAAAAGGGCGATTAGCCTAGCTCAAACCAGTGGTGTAATGCAGAGTGTTTGCTCGTCGAGACGGGCTTGAACTGCGGTTTTCCAATGATCTTTGCGAAGGTCTTCATCTACTTTAAAATTGCCGGCGATAGAGACCAGTTCGGCCTCTAAGCTTTGACAAAAAATTCGTGCTGAGGTGTCACCGAGGACACCGGCGAGCGCGCGGCCGCGCAGAGCGCCATAAATATGAATATTGCCGTCGGCGAGTACTTCGGCGCCGGCAGAGACCGAGGCCATAATAATGAGGTCGCCGCCTGGTGCATAAACTTGTTGGCCTGAGCGAATCGGCGTGGTGATGATTTTGCTGCTGCTGTGACTAAATTCACTGGGCTTTTCAAGGGATGGCGATGGGCTTTGTGCCTCACTGTCTGGTTCGGGTTTATTTGGCGGAGCATCGCTGGGGGGCGGATTATTGTCGGCTGACTTTACTCGCCCCACCGGCATAATGGCGAGATTTATATGCTTGGCTTGGGCTTGCAGCTCGGCATTGCTATTGCGCAATGCGACTGGCAGCAGGCCTTGTGATCTGCAGATATCGACGAGTTCACTCAGCGGCAGAGTGGCGGCATCGCCATCAAAGGCCTCGAAGCTGAGAACAACCGGTGTCTGATTAAAAAACACCGGTGCTTCCGCGGATTTTTGCTGTAGTTGGAGTTCAAATTCAGCGCGATCGTAGTGGGCAATTTCTAATAAAGTGAGGGGGAATAAGCCCCCTTTTAAACGAAAGGCGGCGGATGATGCCGTGGTTTTACCGGTAGCTGACTTTAAAAGTGGCAATCTGTTTTCCTGAATATATTGTGTCGATGGGCGACGTCGAGATACTGCGTATAGTTTACGCGGTCCGTTGCCGAAAATGTGATACCAAAACTAGTGTTGCTTAGAGTAAGGGATCGCGGCGATTGTTCAACTGTTTTTCGCGGTGTTTAGCTCGACTTTGTAGATATTGATCATTTGTGGGCTTATTTTCTGCCGGCAGCCTGTGTTAGTACTATTTTTGCACCGTATACAGCATCACGCAGCTCAACAGGCGTTGGTCCTTAATTTGGTATTGAACTGTTAGCGTGTTGCGCTCGTTGTGTAAAATCCATAATGCCGGATCAAAGCGAAAAGTGAGGCTGCCGTCGGTGGTGTTAATACTATGTAATTTCGCTGCGTTGAAACCAAAGTACTGCTGAACGCGGGGATACAGCGCTTTGTAGATTGCCTCTTTAGCAGAAAAGCACAGGCTTAGGCCAAGTGCGGGTGTGAGCTCACTTTGTGTAATTAGGCGCGATTCGGCACTGTCGATAATACGTGATTGCACGCGCTCGGCTCGGCTGTCGTCAAGAATGTCTTGGGCGTCGATACCAATGGCGGCAATCGCGGACTTTTTGGCGACGATGCAAGCGGCATATTGATCTGTGTGGGTAATGCTGCCTACCAAGGTGCTTGGCCATTGCGGGCAGCGCTTGGCGTCGGCGAGCAGTTTAAACTGGCTTATTCCGTAGCTGCTCATCGCTTCATTAGCTAAATAGCGTCCGGCAAAATACTCTGCTTGGCGCTTGCGGCTGGCACGAAGCATCGGCGGGGGGCAATACACCGCATTGCTTGCAAACTGACTGGGGTCAAAAATACTGTTGTCGAATTCGGCGCTTACCAGTATCGAGCCGGGATGCGTTTCGGTGTCGTGAATCGCTTTGATAAAGGGCTCGCCAGCTGCTGGGTTGAACTCGTTCATGCGTGTTCTGCGGCTTTAAGGGGTGGGTTTTTTATAGCAGTAGTCATGCCAATCTCGCCATTAATCTGGTGCTAGTGTGCCTCAGGGTAAAGTGGCCCGCAATGTCTGATGGGTCACATCTTGGGCTTTGTTTATTTGACCCCTTGGTTTTACTGCCACAGAATGCGGGCGGGTGTGTAGCAGAGGTTCATAAAATAATGAGAGCGATGAGATGAATCGTAAAGCCACACTGATTGGCGCAGATGGCCAAGCCGCGTTTGGCCTGTTTGAGCACGGCATAGAATGCGTTAATTTTCAGGACTACGATTTGCGTTCCCCTATGGACCGCAAATTGGGCGCCCTTGCCAAGCATTTTAAATTCAATCAATTTCAATTTATTGCCTTAGTGAGTCCGCAGTTAATTGTGGGTGTGGCGATTGTTGATTTGAAATTGGTAAGTAAGGCCTTTGTCTACTTATACGAGCCGCTAACAGAAGCCTTTGAGGAGTTTAGCTTTATACAGCCGCTGGCTCGCAAAACCAGTATTGATCTTAAGCCAGATAATGGCCGTGCGTATTTTGCTAGTGGTAAAAACACAATATCCATAGAGGCGAAGGCTGGGCGGCGACATTTAACGGTGGCGCTGCGATCTGGGGTAAGCATCATCGCAGAGCTCGATGAGTCGCATTCATCGCCATTGGCCATGTGCAGCCGAGCGGGTTATCAGGGCTGGGTGTACACCCAAAAAAATGCAGCCATACCTTGTCGCGGGAGCGTTGTCTGGGAGGATAAAAATATTGATTTGGCTGCGATCAATACCTTGGCGTCAGTAGATTGGACCGCGGGGTATATGCGCGGTGAGACGTTCTGGAATTGGGGGAGTATGTCGGCGAGCTTGAAAGATGGTCGCAGGCTGGGAATGAATCTTGCCGCCGGCGTGAATGAAACTGGGTTTACCGAGAATGCAATCTGGCTTGATGACCGCCTGATAAAAGTGGATATGGTTAATTTCCAATTTAATCGTTACTTGCCCGATAGTTGCTGGCATATGCAGTCAGCCGACGGCATTGTAGATTTGCGATTTACGCCGATGGGGCAGCGTAAAGAAAAAGTGAATGCGTTTTTTGTGGCGTCTAATTTTACTCAACATTTTGGGGTGTTTGAGGGTGAAATTCGCGTTGGTGATGAACTGATTCCTGTGGAGAACTGCTGGGGCTTTGCAGAAGATCATTTTGCCCGCTGGTAACGCAATGCTAATGCGTGATTGGGGCGGTTTGAATTGGTGACGATTAGGTTTGGCGCGGCCGATATTTTTTTGGATATGCGGTGGTTTTAATTGTCATTTTGTGGAAGTATTTTAATCAGTATTGATAAATTCAAAAAATAGTGGGGGCAGTATGGCAGTAATAAAACGAGGGCGACTTTTACTTAGTGGGCTAATTGTGGCTTCTATAGCCGCATGCGGTGGTGGCAGTGGCGGCGTAGATGTTGGCGCGGTCGGCGATGCGCTCGATGTGCAGGCGACCGCCATTGAAAGTTCGGTATCTGATGGATTGACGGCAGGTGAACCCATCGAAGGGCAGTATATTGTCCTACTTAATAAGGCGACTTCGCCGATCTTATCAGCCCTATCATTGGATGACCTTACTAGCGATCTACTTGATAGTGTTGGCGGTGTTTTGCTGGGTCGTTTTGAGTATGTTGTGCGCGGTTTTGTTGCTCAACTTACACCAGAGGCAGCTGCCCAATTGGCGCAAAATCCATTGGTGAAGTTGGTAGAGCAAGACAGCGTTGTCACTATCGCGGCGACTCAAAACAGCGCTACCTGGGGCCTAGATAGAATTGATCAACCCAGCTTGCCCCTGGACGGCCGCTATAGTTATAACGGCGATGGCAGTGGCACCCATATCTATATTGTTGATACCGGTCTGCGCACTTCCCATCAAGAATTCACCGGTCGGGTTGGTAGTGGTCGTAACTTTGTATCTTCTGGTTTCTTCTTTTCTAGTACCGATCCTGCTGATGTTGATGATTGCAACGGCCACGGTACTCATGTCGCAGGGTCTGCTGCGGGTACAACATGGGGGGTTGCTAAAGCTGCCACGGTGTATCCGGTGCGGGTATTAGATTGTAATGGCTCCGGCAGTAACTCAGGTGTTATTGCGGGTATCGATTGGTTGGCGGGGAATCATCAAAGTCCAGCTGTTGCCAATATGAGCTTGGGCGGCGGCAGCAGTGCGGCACTTGATGAGGCTGTTCGAGCGGCAATTGCGGCGGGTGTTACCTTTGTTGTTGCTGCGGGTAATGATAATGCCGATGCCTGTTCCGGCTCACCTAATCGGGTTGCTGAAGCGCTTACTGTGGGTTCTACGTCGTCGAATGACGCGCGCTCATCGTTCTCTAACAAGGGCACATGTGTAGATATTTTTGCGCCTGGTTCAGCGATTACCTCGGCCTGGTATCAGAGCAATACTGATACCAATACCATCAGTGGGACCTCGATGGCATCGCCTCACGTAGCTGGCGCGGCGGCATTGATCTTGGGTCAGAATCCATCGGCAAGCCCGGCGGCGGTATTCTCACAGCTTGTTGGCGAAGGTGCTGTGGGCAGACTCAGTAGTATAGGCACCGGCTCGCCCAATTTACTGTTGCAAATATCAGATGCTGGCAATGGCACGCCGACGGATTTCCCGCCTAGCGCGGCATTTACTTATAGCTGCACGGATCTAAATTGCAGCTTTAATGCTGGCAGTTCCACGGATGATAACGGCATCGCTAGCTATCAATGGAGCTTTGGCGATGGCAGTTCTGCAAGTGGTGCAACGCCAAGTCATAACTTTGCATCAGCGGGAAGTTACACCGTCGCCTTAACAGTGAGTGACACCGCCGGTCAGCAAAATACCGCTGCGCAATCGGTAGTGGTGTCTCTACCGGGTAGTGGTCCTTGCCCAGAATGCGCGCAAACTAGCGGCACCTTAAGTGGCACCAATGCTCAGCAGTACACTCCAAGTAGCGGTGGCTTCAGCAGCAATGGTGGTCAGTTCCGGGGCTTCTTAGAGGGCGCGGCGGGCAGCGATTTTGACTTGTACTTGGAAAAACGCAGTGGATTTATTTTCCAGCGCTGGTCGGTAGTAGCCTCAAGTGAGAACAATGGTTCTGATGAGGCCCTCATATATAACGGAAGTTCGGGTACTTATCGCTGGCGCGTAAAATCTTTTAGCGGCAGTGGTGATTATATTTTGTACACCGATAATCCCTAGTATTTTTTGCTGACTAGTTAGTAAGTACAAGAAAAACGGCACCTATATGGTGCCGTTTTTTTTGCGGGAATTTATGTGTTTAGTGGAGATGAGCATTGGCTGCGCCATTTTGGATATCGCCCGAAGACGAGGTAGTTATTGGTCTCGGTCAAGATGATCGCTTTGTATGGTGATATTTGTGCACAGACTTGGTTTGAGCTGTGTAGTCATTGACAAGATGCTGGAATCATTATTCAATCCATTTATGACACTTTTGGTGCGTTATGTGTATCTGCGCTAAATGAGTCGAATAACAATAAAATAGACGTAAAAATTCATGAAATGTAGCTAAGTTGCCAACTTTTGCATATTGCTTAAGGCAATGTTGTTGGGTAACTTACGCAAATATAAACTATTAGCAGAGTAATTCTGCGCCATCTAAATTTGATCCTCGTAGCCACTGGGCGTGGTGATGTTCAGTGGTGGTATTGATTAAATAGAAGACAAAAGGATCGTCAGAATGAAACGATTGGTGTTATTGCTGAGTGTGTTACTGGTGGCATGTAGTAATGACAATGCCCCTGATGTGAGTAGCGAAGCGGCCGCTGCGGACGCTCGGCAGACTTTACAGCAGGCGGCGTCTACTGACGGCAAGGCCCTTTATGTGGCGTGTGCTGGATGTCATGGCGCGCAGGGTGAAGGTAATGTGGCCTTGAGCTCACCGTCTCTAGCCAATCAGCAAACCTGGTATTTGGAGCGCCAGCTACTGGGCTTTAGGAGCGGTTTGCGCGGCAGTCATCCAGAAGATGGTTACGGCGCGCAAATGCAGGCGATTGCTAAAACCCTGCCGGATGATAATGCGGTGAAAGCCGTTGTGGGCTATATCGCTACTTTCAAAGCCAAGCCCGCTGCCAAAACCTTGGATGGCAATATTAAGCGCGGCGCGGATTATTATTCTAATTTGTGTGGTTCCTGTCATGGACCTGCTGCAGAGGGTAATGAGCTACTCCAGGCACCCGCCTTGGCGGGCGTTGATGACTGGTATTTATTGAAGCAGTTTAATCACTTTCGGGATGGAGTTCGTGGTGCGGATGAGTCAGATCGCTACGGCTATCAGATGGGCATGATGGGTAAGATCTTACCCGATGATGATATTGCTAATGACGTGATTGTATATATTCAATCACTGGCTGATTAATGATGCGTGGACTGTTCGGCCCGCTTAGTTTGTGGCTGATGACGTGTGTCGTGTCAATGCCGCTAGTTGCTGCAAGCGAATGGACATTAACAGATGTTTGTCCCGCCGGATTTCACCAGCGAGACGGCGGCTGTTATCTGCAAAGCTTCTACAGTGGCTACCGGTCGCTGCAAGATTCGGGCGTCGGTGGTTTGAAAACCGGGCTGCCACCGCTGAGAGAAGGCTTTAGCGCTCAAGAAATCGATCTCGGCCGTTTATTGTTTTTTGATCCGCTGTTATCGGCCGATGGCGATATGGCGTGCTCGTCCTGCCATCAACCCGCAAAGGGCTTTTCCGATGGTTTGCCGGGAAGCGTCGGCAGAGATGGTTTTGTAATGCATCGCTCGGCCCCCACCTTGTGGAATGTTGGGTTTTTGCGTGAACTGTTTTGGGATGCGCGGGCCTCTTCCTTGGAAGAACAACTTGAGGGGCCTTTGTTTTCCAGCGTGGAGATGGCGAATACCCCCGCGCAACTATTGGCAAGTTTACGGCAGAACGCGAATTACCCCGGCTTGTTTCAGCAGGCCTTTGGCGGCGCTGGTGAGATAAGTCTAGAGCAGATTTACGCCGCATTGGCGGCGTTTCAGTCATCCTTAATATCCTTAAGTAGCCGTTATGATCTATATGCCAATGGGTTTCATGAGGTACTAACGCAGCCAGAAATCGATGGGATGAATGTGTTTCGTTCCTTCGTCGCTCGCTGTGCGGAATGCCATACTCCTCCGGCGTTTACTAATCAGCAAATTGCCGTTATTGGCACGCCTGAGCCAGAAGGTATGCCGCTAGATATTGGTGTCGAAGCGATTACCGGCGATGAATCTCAGCGCGGTGGTTTTAAAGTGCCTACATTGAGGAATATCGAGTTAACAGCGCCTTACATGCACTCCGGTCGTTTTAATACGCTGCGTGAAGCTGTGGCGTTTTACACCGGCGGCCGAGGGCATGCTGTGCCAGAAGGTGAGCATTTAAGTTTGCACTGGCATATCTGGGAGCCTGATCTAAATGATCGCGAACTCGACCTGTTAGTGGCTTTTTTAAAGACCTTAACGGACCAAAGTTTTATGCCTGTGCTACCCCAAAAAGTCCCTTCCGGCTTAAAGCCGGTGGCTACCCAAATACTGACGCATTAATGATCCAGACTCTGGAAACAAGGAGCGTAACAATGAAAAAAATGATCCCACTGGGACTGCTGTGGCTTGGCCTCATTATCGCCGCGCCAAGTTTGCTGGCGGCCGACATCTCGGTAAAGGACGGCGACTCCATTCAGGCTGCGGTAAATCAAGCCAGCACCGGTGATGTCATTCTGGTTCATCCCGGTACCTATAAAGAAAGTGTTTACGTGGATAAAGACGGCATTACCATTCGCGGCGTCGTTGTAGAAGGTGAGTGGCCGGTTATGGACGGGGAGGGCATACTCAATGACGCTATCCTCTACTCGGGCAACGATTTCACCGTGGAGTGGTTAACGATTACCCGCTACAAGGGTAATGCCGTTATGGGCCAAGCCGGTAATAATTTTGTGATTCGATATAACAAAGTTATCGATACTGGGGTCTACGGTATTTTCCCCCAGTTTGGTAAAAACGGTCTTATTGAGTACAACGTTTTGAGCGGTATTGAAGACGCTGCTATTTATGTGGGTATGTGCGACAACATCGATGTTCGTCACAACGAGGTGTTTGATAATGTTGCGGGTATTGAGATAGAAAATACTCGCCATGCGCTGGTAGAGAACAATTACGCTCATAACAATACCGCGGGTCTATTGGTGTTTATCACACCGGGCTTGCCGATCAAGACGACCTACGACGTTATTCTGCGCAATAATTTTGTGGTCAATAACAACACTGCTAATTTTGGCGCGCCTGGTTCAATTGTGTCTAAAGTGCCAGCCGGAATCGGCATTGTGGTAATGGCCGCCGACGACGTGATTGTTGAGGGTAATATTATTTCAGGGAATAAAACCGCTGGTATCGTGATTACCGATCTGGCGTTTATCACCGATATTTCCAGTGACCCAGATTCAGAGCCCAATCCAGATCGCATGGTGTTCCTTGATAACTTAATGTTCGATAACGGCGCTGATCCCGTCGCTGATGTGAAGGCCTTAATGTTGACCCAGTTCAGCCGTCGTGGCCCCGACATTCTCGCTAATTTGGGTTCCGCACAGGAGCCGGATAATTGCATTATCAATCGCGAACGCTACACCAGCTTTGGGGTGAAAAAGTGGAGTGAGTGTGAGCGCAAAGACACTGCGGACATTGTCAGTATGATGATACCCGGTGGTGCCCCCAGTGAAGTGGTGACTACTGAGGGTCGCACCAAGCTGCTGTATCAAGGCATTTGTGCTGGCTGTCATGCTTACAATATGCGCTTGATTGGCCCCCCAACCTTAACGGTTAAAGCGATTTATCGCGATGATATACAGGCTGTTGCTGACTATATTGCGGCGCCTCATAAAGTGCGAACTGACTATCCTGCCATGCCGCCACAGGGACATTTATCTCCAGAGCTGCGTCGTGACGTGGCCGAGTATATGTTGAACGTGACCAAGTAAAACCGATTGCCGCTAAGTTGTAATTTGCAATGCGCAGTTCGGGTATTGCAATGCGCGTTTTGTTTGTGAGTGAGGGCGTAATATGAAATCCATTAGTAGAAGTCGCATGGCCTGCGCTATAGGTATTGCAGTACTGGGGACGCCTTCGGCGTATGCGGTAAACAACCTTGCCTTAGAAGAGGTTGTGGTTACCGCACAGAAGCGCGAGCAAAGCGCGATGACGGTGCCGGTGACCGTCGATACTTTTACCAATCAGGATTTAGAAAATACCGGTGCTTTGAATATGGAAGATATTCAGGCTTATATTCCGGGGCTAAAGGTGGGTGATGGTGTGCGTGGCGGTGGCTCCACCCAGTCCTCATTTGTGATTCGCGGTATTGATAGCTCGAATATCAGCACCGGCGGCGACCCTTCGGTTGCGACCTTTCTCGATGGTGTTTATCTACCGCGGGCAGCGATCACCGTGCCGTTTTCTGATATGCAGCGGGTAGAAGTTTTAAAAGGACCGCAGGGGACATTATTTGGCCGCAACGCGGCGGCGGGGGTGGTGAGCTTCATTCCCAATGCACCGAGCACAGAGGAAACTGAAGGCTTTGTGATGACAAAGCTAGGAAGTTATAACTTGTTTCGCGTTGAGGGTATGGGTAATTTGCCGCTGGCCGATAATCTTGCTCTGCGGCTTAATTTACTGCACAACCAGCGCGATGCGGTCATCGACAGCAAGGGACCCGCTGCGCCAGATCCTGGCGAGCAAGATAATCAATTCGGCCGCGTGGCGCTGCGTTGGGATACCAACGATAGGCTGAGTATGCAGTTCGCCTACGATATTGATCGTGTCGACAACGGCCCGCAGGCGCGGCTCAGTATTAGTGAAGAATTCTCAAACTTTCCCGACCCAACAGATCGCACATTAGAAACCGATGCTATGGGTGGCGGTGAAACCAGAGAGATGCAAGGGTTTACCGGTAAGCTGTGGTATGACCTCACAGATACTACCAGCATGACTTTAATCGGCAGTTACCGCGCTTTCGAAACCTATAACCTGCAAGACGAAGACGCAACGGCAGACGATTCAGTCTATGTAGATACCAATAATATTGAAGATTCTGATATTGCCTATTTCGAGATGCAATTTAACGTAGCCCTGCCATGGGTGGATGCCGTGTTTGGGGCAAATTACAGCAAGGAAGATACTTATCAGCAAACCGCTTTAACCTTTAGTTATGGCGCGGTGCTGGAGCTGGCATCGGGTATGGCAGGCATCCCCCAAGGTTTGTTGAATACCTTGCTTGGTGGTGCTGTGGCCGGTCGTTACGTTACTGAAAGAATGACCAATGAGGGTGATTTCGAAAGTTATGGTTTCTTTAGTGACCTGGATTTTCCGATTACCGAAAGACTGAATATTATCACCGGCCTGCGTTACAGCAATGATCAAAAGTCGTTTAGTTGGGACGCGCCGCTGACTGATTTTGTGGTCTCGCAGGCGCTGGGTGAAAACTTCTTTTTTAACTCGGATGGCGTAGAAACCGCATCCGAAAGCTGGGATAAAATTACCGGTCGTCTGGTCGCCAACTATCAAATCACCGATGGCGCGATGACCTTCCTAAGTTACTCGACCGGCTATAAGTCGGGGGGTTACGACTCCCTAAATACCGGGACTCGTGAAGCGCCATTAGATCCTGAGGTGGTGAGCAATATTGAATTTGGCGTAAAAGGTGATTTCTTTGATACGCGAGTGCGTACTCAAGTGGCTCTTTTTAAAATGATCATTGATGATCGCCAAGAAGCCATAGAGTCGCGATCGCCAGACAGTAATGGCGCCGTGCCTACGGTTATTAATACCGATGAAGATATTCAGGGTGTCGAGCTAACTGCGGACTGGCTGGCGACAGAAAATTTGCGCTTCGGACTGATTTATACCTACCGTGAGCAAGAGTCTAGCCGCGAGTCATATTTCAACGCACAGGGCGAATTTGTGGTCGCTGATCAGCTAAATGCTACATCCCCGCAGGAATATACCGTGACTTTGGATTGGTCTCCGGAAATTAACTACGGCCTGCTGTTATTCCATTTTGACTATATTTATGAAGAAAACACCGAGCCGGAGAACGAAGACCATCAACCGTTTTTTAATACCGTTAATGGCTATGGCGACGATACCAGTTTGCTGAATGCAAGAGTGGCGTGGAACACCCCTGGTGGTGGCTACGAAATGGCGCTGTGGGGCAAAAATTTGCTGGGCAATGAGCGTGTATCACAGCCCGGCGGTTTAACAGGTACTGATATCGGTACCTTCCATGTTGGTATTGTTGATCCTTTAACCTATGGCGTCGATTTTAGAGTTATTTTTTAAACTGCTAGCTCTCATTAACGCCGGAGTTGATCGTGTGCATTAATGTGACGTAGCTGTCGCCATGACCGGCGAAGCTCTAGCTTATGATCTTATCCTTTATTCGATAAGCGGATATTTTTCATTGCTTGGCGGTCGGTCTTATCAAAGTAGTCTTTAAGGAAATCTATTAATACCCGCAGTTTTTTTGAGCTGGCACTGCCCGGTGGAAAAACACCATAAATATCGATGTTATTTAAGTGATAATCTTCCAGTACCCTTTCTAATAGCCCTGCTTGAATTTTCGGCCAGGCATCATAAAGTGGGATGCGACCTAAGCCATGCCCCCCCTCTATAAAGGCGGTGCGAGCCGCTGCGTTATTGGTGCTAATGCTGCCTTTCACAGCAACACTATAAGAGCGACTACCTTTGCTTAGGGTAATCGCGCCAGCGGTGAGTTTATAAACAACCCAGTCGTGCGCTTCGAGGTCACTTGGCGTCGTTGGGCGGCCGCGTTTTGCAAAATAGTCTGGCGAGCCACATAAGCAGGTGGGAAAAGTGGACAGCTTGCTCGCTTGCAGTCCGGAATCCGTCAGCGGTGCTCCCCGTATGGCGAGGTCGATCCCCTCTTGCATGATATTAACCACTTCATCGGTTAGCATCACATCGAGTTCAATTTTAGGATAAAGGCGGCGAAAATTATTTAGTGCTGGCACCACCATCTGTAAGCCGACATTCACTGGACAGGTTATTTTTAATAAACCTTCGGGCTCATTTTTCAAGTTCTCCATCTGCAGATTGGCGATGTTCGCTTGTTCGGCAATGATGCGGCAAGACTGATAATACGCCGCACCCGCCTCCGTTAAGGCGATGGCGCGGGTAGAGCGATTGAGCAACTTCACCCCCAGCTGAGACTCCAGTTTTTTAAGATGATAGCTGACTGACGCGCGGGATAAGCCTATGTGTTTGGCCGCGGCGGTTAAGTTGCCCTGCTCAATGACTTGGGCAAAGACCACCATGCTCTTAAGTTGTTCAAAAGATAGATTCATAGGCTATCGTATCAATATTTCTACTAATGTAGTCAATTCTGTCTGTATTGTTCGATATGCCCCGTGGGTAATACACTGTTGGTAGTTGATAGAGGTCGAGCTATCTAGAAGTTGAGCTAGCTATCAGGCGAGCCAGCACACGATTTACAGGAGTACGTAAAACATGACTAATTCAAACGCTAAAAAGGTGTTAATGGTAATTACCTCGCATGCAGACTTAGGTAGTACCGGAGAAAAGACGGGCTTTTGGGTTGAGGAGTTTGCCGCGCCCTATTACGCCTTTGTAGACGCAGGTGCTCACGTGACACTAGCCTCACCTGCCGGTGGCCAGCCGCCAGTTGATCCAAAGAGTGAGTCGCCAGATGCTCAGACGGTGGCTACCCGCCGCTTTGACGAAGATACTGAGTCGCAGGCCTTATTGGCAAAAACGGCTAAGTTGAGCGACGTTAAGGCAGCAGACTATGACGCGGTATTTTATCCCGGTGGTCATGGGCCATTGTGGGACTTAACCGACAATGTCGAATCCATCGCCTTAATTGAAAGCTTTTTAGCCGCCAATAAGCCCGTTGCTGCCGTCTGCCATGCAACGGCTGCCTTTTTGAATATTAAAGATGCAGCGGGTGACTACGTTGTCAGCGGTAAGGCGGTAACAGGTTTCAGTAATACTGAAGAAGATGCGGTGCAATTAAGTGATGTGGTTCCCTTTCTTTTAGAAGATGAACTTGTTAAGCGTGGCGGTGACTACCAAAAAGTAGCTGACTGGCATGCGTTTGCTGTGCAAGATGGACTGCTTATTACTGGCCAAAATCCAGCAAGTTCGGAGCTCGCTGCAGAAAAATTATTAGCAGCTCTGGCGGCTTAGAACTGCCCTCTCTATTGAAACCAATAGGACATATAAATGTTAAATTTTAGTTTTCAAAATACGACCAAAATCCTGTTTGGCGAAGGCCAAATTAAGGCGATAAGCAAAGCAATACCCAAGGACGCGAAAGTGCTAGTCACCTATGGTGGCGGTTCAATTAAGGCCAATGGTGTTTACGAGCAGGTTGCTGCGGCATTGAGCGAGCACACTTGGTTTGAGTTTTCGGGTATTGAGCCAAATCCGACCTACGCCAATTTGATGAAAGCATTGGTTTCCATTCGTGAGCACGATGTCGACTATCTGCTGGCGGTAGGTGGCGGCTCTGTTGTTGACGGCACCAAATTTATCGCCGCGGCGGCCTTGTACGAGGGTGACGATCCCTGGGACTTTATTGCCAAGGGTCAGCCTATCAAGCAGGCACTGCCGATGGGCTGTGTGCTAACTCTACCGGCAACGGGTTCAGAGTCGAATACCGGCGCGGTAGTTACCCGTGACGGTAATAAGCTGCCCTTTAGCAGCCCTTTGTTGCGGCCCTTGTTTGCAGTGCTTGATCCGGCAGTGACGCTGTCCTTGTCTGATCGCCAAATTAGCAACGGTGTCGTCGATGCCTTTGTTCATACCATGGAGCAATACCTTACCTACAGCGTTAATGGCAAAGTGCAGGACCGTTTCGCTGAGAGCCTATTGCTCACTCTGATTGAAGAGGGGCCAAAAGCGCTAGCCGCCGACACCAAAAATGATTTAGATGTTCGCGGCAATATCATGTGGGCGGCGACCATGGCGTTGAATGGTCTGATTGGTTCCGGTGTGCCCCAGGATTGGTCAACGCATATGATTGCGCATGAGCTAACCGGTGCCTACGGCATTGACCACGCTCGTACTTTGTCCATCGTCTTGCCCGCAGTGATGAAAATTCGCAAAGAGGCCAAGCGTGATAAATTATTGCAGTATGCGCAGCGTATATGGAATCTAACTGATGGTGACGAAGATACGCGTATTCAGCGTGCTATTGAGTTGACAGAGCAATTCTTTACCGCCATGCAAGTGCCGACGCGGCTATCTCATGTTGACTTAGCTGAGGCGCAGATTGATGGTTTGATCGAAAAGCTCACTCAGCATGGCATGGTGAAATTAGGTGAACACAAGGCTGTTACGCCCGATGTCAGCCGTGAAATCTTAGTCGCTGCGCTTTAGGACTAAAATAAATGGCAAGATCAATCTCGCATTGATCTTGCCATTATCATTAGCTTTATTCCGGCTTCACAGGATGAGATTTGTCGACTTTAAGTGGATTTTTTGAAAACGTGGATCTCAAATTCATCGCGACTGCTATTTGTAATAAAGATCAATCAAGGACAAAAATGCCGTCGATTACTGATTGATGACTTTATCAAACGCCTCGCTAAATCTGCGATAGTCTTCATATTGCGGCATATGACCTAGACCATCTAGCTCTATAAGCGTTGAGCCTTTAATCATACTTTGGGCGTTCTTGCCGAGCTTGTCATATTCTCCAAGCGTTCTGGTGACACCCTCTTTTAACCAAGCCCGACCGGGTCCGGTTTTATCCCTAGTTCCAATAATCAAGTATGTTTTATTCTCGATTTGTGAAAATCTAGCGACGATGTTCTCTGAAAATATGGGGCCGTAGCTTAAGGCATTATTCCAGGCAACAAGCTTCCAGTCTTCTCCGGCAAGCATTCCCTTTAGCGGGCTCAAAAGTGCCTCGTAGTCACTTGACCATTTGCCATCATAATAATTGGCCTTTTGATAACGTCTGGCTTTTTCAATTGTGGTGCCAAGCTCAAGCTGATAGAAGAAGTTAATGTCTTTATGTTCTGCATATTGGCTGTAGTCTTCCAAGCCAATAGGATTGATGAGTATGAGCTTATTTACCGCTGTACTGTAATTGGCAGCAAATGTAATTGCTAACATACCTCCCATCGAATGGCCGACAAGATCAAATTTTTTGATATTCAAACTATCTAGTAGTAATTTAGTATTCAAGCCTAGTTGGCCAAAGCTGTATTGGTAATAAGCTGGCTTGGAAGATTTACCAAAACCGATCTGATCCGGCATGATGACCCGATAATTTTTCTGGAGTAAGCCTTTGGCAATCCTTTCCCAGTAATACGCTGAAAAGTTTTTACCATGGAGTAAGACAATGACCTTTTGTGCGTCTTTGTCCCCTATATCCATATAGCGCATTTTTAGGTCTTGGTTTTGAGAGTTGAAGTTGAAAGTATTGACGGTAAAAGGGTAGTCAAAGCCGTCAAGCTCTTTATTATATACTGGCGATTCATCAGCATAGGAGATTGTAGATAGCGTGAGAACAGACACCAAAACCAATAGCAACGTTTTCATAAAAACCTCATAGGCCAAGTTTCTTGCTAGCTTATTCTTTAGCTTCCATTTTCGCCTTCAAATCAGCAAATGGACTATATGTAGCGGCTTTTACTTCTGACTTTGCGCTGCTGCCATATCGCACATGGTTGGCAAATTTTGTGTGCTCTTCATCATGACAATAAATACACAGTAACTCCCAGTTGCTGCCATCACTTGGGTTGTTGTCATGATTGTGATCAACATGATGCACTGTTAATTCGGAGAGATTCTTGCGGTCAAATTCTCTCGTACAACGACCGCAAATCCACGGGTAAATTTTTAAGGCTTTTTCGCGATACCCAGACTCTCTTTTGGCATTGTATTTAATCTGCTCGGCGCGAACTTGATCATATTTACTCATACTTGATTTTTCAGTGCTCATACGTTTTAAACTCTTATTCAATGAACATTCTATTGCCATAAAAGCGCTCAGAGCTTACAGGTACAGTAGATATAATAATCACTGTAGAGCCTGTGAGAGCGTGTTGTAACACTAACATACTAAGTCTAACTGCAGATTGTGTATTGCAATATCTATCTGCCATGGTTTTCAGTGGTGGCTACAAGATGTGGAGCCTGTACTGTGGTAACGGTGAAAAGCGTTTGTAGCTTAATGATCACTATTTAAAATAATTTTTACTGATGAGTATGTCGAGACGCTGTAAGGGACTAGATAAGTAAGAATAATTTGCAAGATATTCTGCTTGCTTAAGCTAAGGCTGAATATTGCCGAGCTATGATTTATCAGTGCCAGTACGGTGCCGACCAGTAGGCAGACCTTAAATGCTGTGCGATATACATTTGGCTGTAAAGCGGCTTCGAGAAATTTAAGCATTTGCTATTCCGGCTATTATTGTTATGTAAAATTTGAGTGCCAGTAAAAAGGCTTCTGCCGGCAGATCAATCCACGATGCTGGCTGTACCTTTACCCCGCGGCATTCCCTCGGCTGGTGTTAGCTTGCGTTTAAATTGATTAATCCACAAGTGGGTTGATTAGTCCGCGGATCAAGCGGCTATTCACGCGAACTAAGACCGTTCGCGGAGAGCGGTAGTCTTCTAATAACCAGTGCAGTGCCGATTGGCTGATCGCACCTACCAGTGAGATCCCGGTGATGCGAGTTTCCTCTTTTGGTAGAGGCCAATCTGGCTGCATGGCTTTTCCTAGGAACAGCAGTAAATCGGCGAATTGCTGGATGCGACTTGTGTACATTGCGTCGATGCGCGGGCTAACGCCAAGGACTTCTAGCCAGCATACGCGAGCCACTCGGGAATTTTCAAAGGCGGTGAAAAATGCCTCAAGGCCGGCATCGATCTGGCTGGCTGGGTGCTGCTGGCTTGCTGAGGCGGTAATCGCCGCCATGACCTGTGCTTGGATCTGGTCTAGCGACGCCGTATAGACCGCAGCCAATAGATCTTCGGTATCACTAAATGTTTTGTAGAAGTAGCGGTCGGTGAGACCGGCCTGCTTGCACAGCATTCTGACGGTGGTGGCGCGGTAACCGACGGTGCCAAAGAGTTCTAAGCCGGCATCCATGAACTGCTGACGTTGTCGGGATAGGCGCTCGGCAGCGCTTTCGCCACCGTAGGTGCGTCCCGGGTTTGCTTGTTGTTCATTTTTTTGCATATGAGTATTTGACGACAAGCGCCATCAGAAGTAAAGTGATGTTATTCGTCGTCACATTAATTGTTTTTCGCTTCAGCACTCAGAGAGAGTCAGAATATGCAGGCAAAGCATTGTTATCGGGTTGTCATTATTGGTAGTGGATTTGGCGGGCAGTGCGCCGCGATGCGTTTGCAGGAACAGGGTATCAACGATATTCGGATTCTTGAGCGCCGCGACTTTATGGGGGGCACCTGGTGTCAGAATAGCTATCCGGGTGCGGCGGTGGACGTGCAGTCGCCCTTGTATTCTATTTCGTCTGAGCCCTACGCTTGGTCGCAAATGTTTGCAGAGCAGGATGAGTTGGAGCGCTACACCAATAAAGTGATCGATAAGCATGGCCTGCGCGATAAAACCACGCTAAACGCCAATGTGAAACAGGTGCAGTGGGATGACGCTGCCAAGCGTTGGGTGCTTGAGACCGAAGCCGCGGGGACGTTTGAGGCGCAGATCCTGATAAATGCGTCCGGCCCCTTGAGTACACCGGTCATTCCCAACTTCCCCGGCCGCGACACTTTCAAAGGTAAAAGCTTCCATACCAATAGCTGGGATCATTCTTATGATTACAGCGGTAAGCGTGTGGCTATTGTTGGCAGTGGCGCAAGTGCCGCCCAGGTGATCCCCGCGATTGCGGCAGAGGTCGGTGAACTGCATGTATTTCAGCGCAGCCCGCATTGGGTATTGCCGCGGCCAGATCGCAAGTTTTCATCATGGCAGCGCAAGCTGCTTGGTATCAAACCACTCTACAAGGCCCTACGCTGGGCGATCTACTGGGGCTTGGAGGCTCGTGTTATTGGCTTCAAGTATTCAAAAACAATGCTTCATTTGGTTGGTGGTCGTGTTGCCCTGAAGCATCTTGAAAAACAAGTCGCAGATCCGCTGCTGCGCAAAAAGCTGACGCCGGATTTCACCATCGGCTGCAAGCGGATCATCCTCTCAAGTACCTTGTATCCCGCGCTGTCTCAAAAAAATGTAACGGTGCATGACAAGCAGGATGGTATTGCGGCGGTTAATGAGAACGGCATACTGACAAGCCAGGGGCAGCAGATTGATGTAGATCTGATTGTATGGTCTACCGGCTATGACGCTACCGATGGTGTTATCTCCTATCCGGTGATTGGTAAAGACAGCGTGAGCCTCGCCTCGGTCTGGGAAGCGTTTCCGCGGGCCTACCTCGGCACTGCCATTCCGGCTTTCCCTAATTTCTTTGTTGTCACCGGTCCCAATACTGGTATCGGCCACACCTCGGCAATTTTTATTATTGAATCGCAAATGAAGTACATCACCGACAGTATTGCCGAGCTGGATAAGTCCGGTAAGCAATCCATTGAGGTGCGGCCCGAAGCCGAAGCTGAGTACACCCAAATGGTGCATTCAGAAATGGAAAAAACGGTTTGGAAGTGGGGCGGTTGCACGAGCTGGTATCAGAGTAAAAGTGGCCACGTTATTGCCATGTTCCCCGGTTTTAGTTTCACCTATCGTCGGCTTGCCAGCCGCTTCAAATCAAAACACCACCTAATGAATTGAGACTGATGACATGAATAACTTTAAAAATAAGATTGTGGTTGTCACGGGTGCGGGTTCGGGTATGGGCCGCGCCTATGCGCTGGAATTTGCCAAACTTGGAGCGCGGCTAGCCCTTAACGACTACGACAGCGCAGGCCTTGCTGAAACCGTTGAGCTACTGCGCGAGGCCGGTGAAGTAGAGCTTTATACCGCCACCTTTGATGTGGCAGACCGGGCGGCGATGGCAGGTTTTGCAGATGAAGTGAAAAGTGTTTTGGGTAACGCCCATGTGATTATTAATAACGCCGGTATCTCGGGTGCTGGAAAGCCGGTGTGGGCGACGCCACTTGCCACAATTGAACGGGTGATGGGCATCAACTTCTACGGGGTAGTGCACGGCACCCAAGTTTTTCTGCCCCAGTTGATTGAGAATGGCGAGGGTGCAGTGGTTAATGTGTCTAGTATTTTCGGCCTTATCGGCCCACCCAATAATAGTGAATACAGTGCCTCTAAGTTTGCCGTGCGTGGCTTCACCGAGTCGCTTATGGTCGAGTTGCATGACAGCCCAATCAGCGTGCATCTTGTGCACCCGGGCGGCATTGCTACCAATATTGCCAATATGCCCCAGCATCAGGCATTTTCAGACAAATACCTGTCAACGCCGCCCGAGCAAATTGTTCGCCACGTGATCCGTGGTATTCGCCGCGGCACACCCAAAATTGTGTACGGCCGGGATTCCTTTAAGACTTGGCTGGGCGCGAATCTGGTTCCGCTGCGTTTATTAAATAAATTGATATGGCACGACATGCGCAAGGTTCTCGACCGCAGCGATTATCCGCCGCAGCCCTCTGCCATGCGTGATCTGTCTACGTCAGAAAAAGAAGGTAATGCAGAATGAAGAAGCCCCTTGTTGTTGCCCTAATCAGCATAGTGATTGGCTTTGCCATCTGGGCTGGCGTCACCTATCCGCGCATTGGTGGTGAGGTGTTGGCACTAGCCAGTAAGATTGAAACCACGCTCTATGGACTGCACCGCGCTGAGATAGAAATCAGCGATAGCCGCCTTATGAGCTGGCAGGGCGGGCCAAAAGACAGCGCGGAAACCGTGGTCATGCTTCATGGCTACAGCTCAGAAAAGACCGTGTGGATGCGCTTTGCCAGTCATTTTACTGACCGTTATCGAGTGCTGATCTTAGATCTCCCAGGCCATGGTGAAACGGCCTTTGATCCCGCGCTCAAATACGACTCAGTGAGTCAGGGTGAGCGTGTGCTGCAAGCTCTGGATGCACTGGGTGTTGCCAAGGCGCATATCATCGGTAATTCGATGGGCGGCTTTATCGCCGCGCAGATTGCTCTGCACCATCCAGAGCGGGTGCGGAGCGCGACGCTGATCGATCCTGCGGGGGTGGTAGCGCCAAATACCAGTGATATGGAGCGGATGCGCGCCCTCGGCCGCAATCCATTTGAGATGAGCAGCCGTGAGGAGTTTGACACCTTCTACGCCATGACCATGTCGCAGCCGCCTTGGTTGCCACGAATGATATTGGACTATATGGCGGACGACTATATTGCGCGGCGTGAATCACTGGCGCGTATTTTTCACGACTTCCATGACGTCGACATGCTCGACACGCGGCTCTCTGAGTTTGGTGTGCCGGTGTTGCTGCTGTGGGGTGAGCGCGACCGTCTGTTGGACATCAGCAGCGCTGAAGTATGGAGGCAGGGCATTCCTGGCGCGCAACTCATCACTTATCCAGAACTCGGGCATATGCCGATGCTAGAAGATGCCTCAGGTAGTTCCCGCGATGTTCTGGATTTTATCGCCAAGCATCAGTAAATATCGTTCTCTCTAATAGGCAGCAAGCATGAAAACATTTAAGGATAAGGTTGCCATCGTTACCGGCGGTGGTGGCGATGGTATTGGTCATCACTTAGTGATGGAGCTTGCGCGGCGCGGCGCCAAAGTCGCGTTCTGCGATATTGCTAATCGGGAGGCCAGCGAAGCTAAGCTCGCAGAGATCAAGGCAGACTTTTATAGCGAGCAAGTGGATATGGGCGATAAGGGCGCCATCAACGTCTTCGTCGACAATGTGATTGCTCACTTTGGACACATTGATCTCTTAATCAACAATGCAGGTATTGCCCTAGGTGACCTCACTTTTGGGGAAGCCAGTGAGCAGGACTTTGAGAAAATAACCAATATCAATTACTGGGGTGTTATTCACACCACTCAGCGCTGCTATCAGCATCTACTGAGTCGCCCAGAGGCCGCCATTGTTAATCTCTCTAGCTCGCAAGGTATTTTAGCCTTGCCCTATCTGGTGCCGTATTGCACAACCAAGTTTGCGGTGCGCGGCTTCACCGATAGCTTGCGTGCCGAGCACCGTATCCGTGGCATCCATAATCTTACCCTGCATACAGTTCATCCCGGTGCAGTGGCCACCAACATCACACTTAATGCCGATCACCACAACAGCAGTACAAAACACTTTCATGCCGAGTTGCAAAAGGGCACGCAGCCATCAGCTGCGGCCAATATAATTTTGCGCGGAGTACAGAAAAATGTTGGCCGTATTTTTATTAGCGATGGCCGCGTGCAAGATATACTCGCTCGACTTATGCCCTCAGGCTACGTGAGCGTTGTACGCTGGCTTATGCGGATGCGCGGGATTGCGATACGTTGAGTGGCGTATTAACCCACCGCGCCTTTCGGCGCGGTGGGTTAATACGGGGATATATTATTTTTCCAGTTGAGTGCGTATCTGCAGGCGTTTGGCGTCGGCCATCGACGCCAAAAAACGCACGTTGGCAGAAATTTCTCGTAGGTCTTCTAGCCAGCGTTGCCTGCCATCCACCGCGTCGCCTCCAGCTTTCAATAAATTCTGGTTGTCCGCTATTTTAATCGCGTTTTCAAAATAGCTGCCGGATACCGACTCTTCGCAATGGATTCGCTTTTGCAGAACGCGCTGCTTGCCCAGGGTTAATGCGTGATTGATAAGTTGCTTTGGATCACTAATTTCACCCTCGGCTTGCATCCGCAAAGCCCTTGCCAACACTAGGTAGGCTTCTATAAACGGCCGGAGGGTGCCGTGTCCTAAAATGGGCGTAATACCAGCCAGCAATTTCCGCGTGGGTTTGGCCCCTTGTATAACGCTGTTCCGCCAGTCTGGTGCGCGTTGTTCAAGTTCGCGTTCCAGCAGCAGGATAAAAGCGCTTGAGCCTTCGAAGAAAAATTCGTATTTGAACATCTCTCGCAGTTTGAGTGCTTCGTCGTGGAATTGGGTAATGGCTTCGTCACCGGTTTTGTTAACAGCAAGCAGTGCCATATCGGCAATAGCGCTGGTGATGAAAAAGTGAATCAAGCCATTGCGATAGTAGGCCGCGGTGCGACCCGCGCCAGCGGGCAGCATATAAACAGATTCAATACCGTCGTTGAAAATATTGATGACACCGGTTGTGCCGAGTTGTTGCAGGCATTTTTTGATGCCCGCGTCATCGAGGTTTTTGACGTCGTTGGTGGCCGCGAAGCCCAGCTTATTGATTAACTCCAGCAGCGCTTGGATATCGGCATTTAGCTCGCTAAACGTGATGGCCTTGTGGCCGTGTTCAAGAATGACATAGCAGATTAAAGAGTTAACGGTGATTGGCGTGGCATTGTTGGCGTCAACCGCTAATTCGAAGGCGATTTTTTGAATGTCTCTGGTTTGCGGCGCCGGACTGCTAAGGTCTAGGTGTTCACTGATAGTGACACCTTCCCCAAAACGCACATGGATTTTGCCATGAGGGTTTTTTAGACCACTGATGTATTCCATAAACCACGAGGTCGACTCGGGGCGTTTTTTACCGCCGGCCTGCAGGGCGTCGTAGTCAGCAACTTCAGGTACTTGGTCGTAGGTAATGGAGACTGGCATCAGTAACAGGTCAGGGGCGTCGTCACGCATATGCGCGCTAACCACATAGTTGATTAAGCCGAAGCGCGGGGGCATTAATTTGCCGGTGCGGGAGCGTGTACCCTCTAGCGCCCACATTAATGGGAAGCGTTTTTCACCGAGGTAGTCGATATAGTTTTTAAATACGACCTTGTAGACGGCGTCGTCTTGGAAGCTGCGACGAATAAAAATAGCGCCAGATCGGCGGAGTATTGGGCCTATTCCGGGCATGTTCATATTGATGCCCCCGAAGAGGTGTAGCGGTGTTAAATTCTGGTCGTGAAAGATGGTCATCAGTAAAAAACCATCGATATGCGATTTGTGGGTGAATAGAAACGCGACCGGTTTTTCGGTGAGTAGTTTGCGGATGCGCTCGATATCGCCATCCGCGTAATCAATGTCTTTGTCAAAACCGCGGGTGTACATGAAGCGGCCTAAGGCGGCGGCAAGGTCAGTACCGAGAGCGGTCGGTTTTGCCGACATTTCGTCTAGGCAAAGTTTTGCCTCTTTGATCAAGCTGTCCATCGAGCGGCCGCTAGACTCGCTAATCTTAGTGAGGGCTTTGATGACAGAGGGCTTGCGAATGACTTCGTCTGAGAGTAACTGGGGAATTTTGTAGCGCGCGCCTTTGATATGGCGTTCATTTTTTTCTAGGGCTAAAAAAGCCGAGCGATCAATAAACTTAACAAGATTCTCGTCGCCACCGTGCTTGCGAACATGGTGAACACAGGCCTCGTTTAGCTGCGCGAGACTGGCGCCATTGCCAACGGTAATGCTGTAGCTGTTGCGGTCCTTGCGCAGCCTGAGTTGCTGTTGAAACCAGCCGGGGTATTCACGATTGCCGGTCACTAAATCTCGTAGTGACACCCCTTGCATATCCCGAGGCGTGCGGGTTTTCCAGCTCACTCGCACGGGCACAAAGTAGGGGTTTTGATTTGATTTGGTCAGTTCTGACAGCTGGGTGTTCGAGCCCTGTCCGTGGCGCCGCACTTCTCGTAATTGGCGATGAACGACATGGTAGCTTGCGCCTGCGGGTTTGTTCTCGCGGATAGCCTCTTCTAGTAGGCGTTTTTCAGTTCGGGTGATGCTGTCTACGATGAAAACCACCGGCCCCGTAATATTGTCAGGCCAGGGATTATTGCGAGTTTCCTGCATATTGCTATTCCTTTAGTACTATATACCGAGAGATTATCACTACTAATATGGGGCGCGTTCTTATCGACCCCGTGCCGTGTTATTTAAAAAGCATATTACCCATCTTTATAATTGCCGCTCTAACCAAGTGTGTACTTCGGCGTAGATTTCATGCTTTTCCGGTTCAAGAAAAATTTCGTGATAAAGGCCCGGGTAAATCTTTAGGGTTTTATCCGCGGAGGAAATACCGGCGTAGAGTTTTTCTGAACCCGCGGGTGAGGCCATTCTATCGTCGCCACCATGTAAAATCAGCATCGGTAAAGAGATGCTAGCGGCATTTTTGAGTACACGGTCAGCTGTACGCAATAGTTCAGTAATCAGTCGCACCCGGATTTTGCCAGTGAACACGCGTGGGTCGTTGCGATAAGCTTCAACAACCTTGGGATCATGGCAGACGTCATTGGCCTCTAATTTTAGTATCGGTAGCTTTGGCAGTAGGATTGACAGTAGGCGCAGCAACAGTCTTTGCACAGGACCCACTGCACCACCCGTGTCCAGGGCTGCACCCGATAGAATACAGCCGGCGACCTGTTCTTGATGCTCCAGCAAATAGGCGCTTGAAATCACGCCGCCCATGCTGTGGCCGATCAAAAAGAGCTTGCTCGTGGGGTGTAGCTCGGCAATTTGCTGGCGGTACTCGTCAAGGGTGGTTAGAAAGTCGTCAAAGTTATCTATATAGCCGCGCAGCCCTTGGGACTGGCCGTGGCCTTCGTGGTCTAGGGCGTAAACGGCAAAACCCTGGGCCGTAAAGTACTTAGCTATTTCGACATAGCGATTGCTGTGTTCAGCCAGGCCATGGACCAGAATTAATACCGCCTTTGGCGTGCCGACTGGCTGCCAGTTTTGGGTGTAAATACCGCAACCGTTGCGGCTGCGTAAAAGACTTTTTTGCTGTGTCATCGGCTAGCTTCCATTGCAACTTCGGTTCTTGAGCGTTTTGAATCATTTATCAGTCGGATTTCCATATCTCGCAGGATACGGTCAAGGACATGACTGACATTGGTTTGGAGGCGAATGGTTTCTATATAGGGCCAGCATGCGCGCTCGCCGTCTCGAATCATATCCATTGCTTCTTCTGTGGTGCGACCTGACAGCAAACCCATTGGGTTGTGGAGGCGACGCGGCGGCAGAATATTAATATCGCCGGTATAGGTTTGGGCCAATACCGAGCTGGTCATGTTCACCAACTTACTGAGGCTAGGGTTGAGACCCACGGGTTTGGAAATAAGTTTAGTGCCGGCCAATAGCCATTCGCGGGTAGTGTTGCGCATGGCATGTTTCATAATACCCCAGCTATTCTGATCTTTGGACTCAGAAACGAAGGGTAGTGCAATGGGGTTGGTTTGGCTGACAATAAAATGATTGACACCGTATAGCCTAGCGACGCGTTTTATAGGCATATCGTCGCTGACCGAACCGTCAATCCATTTCTGGGAAGCGAGATAAGCTTGGCGCTCGCCGCGTTGATTTTTGGCCGCTAGGGTGACGGGCGGAAAGGCGCCGGGAAAGGCGCAGGATGCCATCACCGCTTCGCGAATCATCACATTGGGTGAGGCAATCGCGTTGAGCAATCGAGACGATTGGTGTTTTTCAGCGGGGGCCACCGACACATTGATTTGCAGCCCGGTTAGATGGAATGCCTCTTGGAATGTCAGGTCTGGTATTAATCGTTCATATAATTCTGCAGCCGCTTCAGGGGATATTGCCGCGCGTTTAAATATATTGAGATTGGCGAGCTTGCTGGCATCTTTGGCTACTTCGATACTGATGTATTCTGGTGTAAAAATTTTAGCTAGGTCGGCTCGGGAGTGGGTGCCCACTAGCGCGGACACGAGGGCGCCACCACTAGAGCCGGAAATAATAGGTGGCAGTAGCTGCTGTTCCCACAGTGCCTTTACCACCCCAAGGTGGAAATACAGCAGGGTGCCTGAGCCACTTAACATTAGAGCGGAACGACCAAAGCAGTGACTGGCGCGCTGAAAGAATTCGAACTTTTCTTCAAGCGGAATATCCTCGGTCCTGTCGCTGGCTAAGTATAGTAAGGCTGAACCGATTTCTTCTATGTATTCGACGATCAGGCTTTTGGTGCCAAAACGCGCTTTTTTGTAAAGGCTTGAGCGGCCCATACCGGCCATATTGCCGTGAATACCTTCGTTCAGCGAAAACATCAGACCGTGGTTGTCGCCTTTTGCACGTAAGTCACGGAGTCGGTCTAGGCGCTGTCGAATAGACTTAAAATCATATAGACCACTTCGGTCTACGTTTTTCCAATAATCAAGACCGCTCTTCTGGTCGCTGCGCATTGCCGCGGCCTTCCATTGCTCATAGGTTTCTGCGTTGTCTAATTCTTGGTCGATTACGTCTTTGCGTCGGGACATGTTTTATTCGCTCCGGTCAGCGTCGTTATCGTTAGGGAGATTAAATTTATTACAGGCTTTAATTCGGCAGTCAAAGAAATATGATCCGTCGGCAATGATGTTTTTGGCGCGGATTATGTCGAGGGAGATTAGCTCCTTGTCGTTCAGCGAAGAACTGCTTGGACCCTCAGCATGAGCTAGCATTGTCATGTTTTGCGGGCCTATATTTCTTTGCACCTGAAAAAACGCATTGTAAATATTCCATTTATGGCAGCGTGACGATCTTCAGGGCTAAGACAAAGCATCATTTTTGCTTGCACTTATAGCCCTACTATTGTCAGTGTTATTTCCCGTCTTAACAATATCAATCTCCTGCAATGATGCTCTGCTGGTCATTGTTCTTAGATGATCGGTCGCTTTGAATTTGATGGCAGGCTGTTTTCGGCCGCATTTGCTCCCTCTTATGGGGTAAGCATATTTTGTGCCGTCGGCTTTTTTCTAGACTAGAGGGTGCTTGGCGCGCGTTACTTGTCCTATTCGCCCTCATAGCATTAAGTGCAGCCAATATCGCAGCCCCGTCTAAGCGTTGATGGCGCGGCGATGCATGACTATGCGCGGCTTTTAAGATATTTTGCGGGGATATTCAATGTTTAGGGCCTTCGCGATTGTGCTAGGCAGATGACGATTGCGACTGAATCCTTTATTGTACGCCCCTTTATATTGTTGAGAGCACAAACCAATGGATGACTTCGCTGAGATCCGGCCATACCACGACAATGAAGTTGTGCCGGTGCTAGCCAAGTTGTTGCGAGATCCAGAGTTGTTGAATATCGTTGCGAATCTGCGCATTCCGACCTTAAATCGCTACCTGCCATGGTTGGTGCGACCAGTTATCACCTGGTATCTGCGGCGTGAACTCAAGGACGTAACGACGGTGGCGGATTTTCAGCACGTCATTAAGCGTTATATGGACACGATGATCGAGGATCATACCTCCAGTTTCACTGTGTCTGGACTTGAGGTTTTGGGTTCGAGCGCAGCGTATTTGTTTATTAGCAACCATCGCGATATTGCTCTCGATCCGGCCTTTGTGAACTACGCCCTCTATCATCACGAGCGAGATACCGTGCGTATCGCCATTGGCGACAATCTACTTTCTAAACCCTTTGCCGCTGATCTGATGCGTCTCAATAAGAGCTTTATTGTGCAGCGCTCTGCCCGCGGTCCTCGGCAGATGCTGGCGGCGTTTAGGCAATTGGCCAACTATATTCGGTTTTCATTATTGGAAGAGCGCAGCTCTATTTGGATTGCCCAGCGCGAAGGGCGCGCTAAAGATGGCAATGATGCCACCGAGGCAGCGGTTATAAAGATGATTGGTATGGCTCAGAAAAAGCCAGACGAGAGCTTTTCTGACTATATCAATCAGTTAAATATTGTCCCGGTTGCTATTTCATATGAGTGGGACCCCCTGGATGCCGCCAAGGCCCAAGAGTTGGTGCAGGTTGAACGCGATGGTGCCTATTTAAAAGCGGAGCATGAGGATTTAAAAAATATTGGTATTGGCGTGCTGGGTAATAAAGGCGATGTTCACGTTAGCTTTGGTGCGCCCCTCAAAGGGGAGTTCGCCGACGCAGCAATGGTGGCGGCGCAGTTAGACGAGGCAATTATTGATCAGTACCGCCTGCATGCGAGCAATGTGCTAGCGTATACGCGGCTATACAATGATGAAAGCTGGCGTGAGTTGCGGGTGCCAGACATTAGCGATGCTGATATCGCCGATTTCGACAGGCACTTCGAAAACATCCCGCAGGAGTATCGTGTTAAGGCGATGGAGATATACGCTAACCCAGTGCGCAATCAATTGCGCAGTCGGGATTTGCGGGCAATAGAAGAGATCGTTTAGGTGCTCACTGACGCGCTTAAAAAAGCGATTCAGGATGCCTATCGACAATTCCTAGACGTAAAAAAGCTGCGGCCTCGCTACGGCCAGCGCTTGATGATTGCTCATATCGCCAGAGTGTTGGGTGGTATAAAGCGCAATCAAGAATTTCAGCGCGGTGGTGGTGATCACCTCTGTGTGGTCGAGGCGGGCACCGGTACCGGCAAAACCTTAGCCTATGCGGTTGCGGCGATTCCAATCGCGAAACAGAGTCATAAGACACTAGTTATTTCTACCGCAACCGTCGCTCTGCAAGAACAAATTATCTACCGCGATCTGCCTGATATTCTCACCAATAGCGGCCTGCACTTTACGGTGAGTTTGTCTAAAGGTCGGCGGCGCTATATCTGTTTGTCGAAATTAGATCAGTTGCTGTCGGGCGCAGATGCCAAGGTCTTACCGCTGTATGTGGATGAGCATATGGCGGCGCCAGATGCCGAAAGCCTGTCTTTGTACACTGATTTTGCGCAGAAGATGGCGACTGGTAAATGGGGCGGTGACCGCGACGACTGGAACACGGTTATTGCTGACGATAAGTGGGCGAGGGTTACCACCGATCATGCTCAATGCACTGGTCGGCGCTGCAGTCATGTCAAACAATGTAGCTTTTTTAAAGCCCGAGAATCGCTGACGCAGGCCGATGTGATTGTGGCAAATCACGATCTGGTCCTGGCTGATCTCGCCTTGGGCGGCGGTGCCATTCTGCCACCCCCTGAAGACTGCATCTATATTTTTGATGAAGCGCATCACTTGCCAGATAAGGTCATTAACCATTTCAGTGCGAACTTTCGCTTGGCCGCGACCGAGCGCTGGTTGGAACAAATTGAGCGCGCCTTGGCGGCGATGATTGCTGTGCCGGCCATGGATGTAAGTGCGCGAGGCGGGCTGGAGAGCTTGCTGTCGCAGCTGATTGCGGTGCGGCGGGGCTTGGACCCGCTGCGGCCCATATTAGAAGGCTTGTTAGACAGCGCGGAAGAGCGTCAGGGTACAAAGAGCGTTCGGTTCCCAGAAGGTATAGTGCCGGATGATTTAGCGGCCCATGCTAAGAATATGGTTGGGGGCTTCAGTGGCGTGATTCAACAGGCTGAAAAGCTTATTGATACCTTTCAGGACAGCTTGGATGGCAACCAACTCATGGCTAGCCGAGAAGTTACCGAACAGTGGTTGGCGACGGTATCCTCTGCGCGTTTTCGTGCCGAGAACGCCTGTGCGTTATGGCGCTCTTATGCCAGTGATGCGCGTCAAGAAAAACCGCCCAATGCACGCTGGATGGCCTTGGTAGAAACTGGCCAGGGATTGTTTGATATTGAGCTAAACGCCAGTCCAATACTGGCGGCCAATGCACTTAAATCGGCCCTGTGGTCACGTTGCTACGCGGCGGTGCTGACATCGGCAACACTCACTGCGCTAGGCAGCTTCAATCGCTTTAGTATGCGTGCGGGTCTAGATGTTGATGCCAGCTTTGAAGTGGTGCCGAGTCCGTTTGCCCACGCCGAGGCCGGTGAATTGTATGTGCCGGCCATGAGTTGCGATGCGGGCAATGCAGAGGCGCATACCGCCGCGTTAATAGAAATGTTGCCAGAGCTGATGGCGCCCTCGGCTGGGAACTTGGTGCTGTTCTCATCTCGCAAGCAGTTGCGCGCGGTCCGAGAGGGTATGCCGGCGGAATGGCAGCAACGTATTCTTGCCCAAGATGACCTGCCCAAGCATGAGATTCTTAGTCAACATCGAGCGCGTTTAGATAAGGGCGACGGCAGTGTCATTTTTGGCTTGGCAAGCTTTGCCGAAGGGGTGGATTTACCCGGTAAATATTGCTCCCATGTGCTAATCGCCAAAATTCCCTTCGCGGTGCCGGAAGATCCGGTAGAGGAGGCGCTGGCTGAGTGGATTAGTCGCAATAACGGTAATCCCTTTATGGATATTACAGTGCCAGATGCCGCGGTGAAACTGATACAAGCCAGTGGTCGTTTGTTGCGCAGCGAATCAGATGTTGGGCGTATTACTATTTTAGACCGGCGCATTGTGACTAAGCACTACGGTCGGAAAATGCTGGCGTCGATGCCGCCATATCGGCAGATAATAGAATGATTTGGATGACTTCTACGCGCGGATTCAGCGATGAGTGACGGCCTTGAAGTTGCAGCGGTATTAATCGATATCGAGGCCGAGTTGCGTCAAATAGGATGTTGGCAAGCAGAGGCACCACCGCCATCAGCGCTGCGCAGCGAGCAGCCCTTTGCCGTGGATACGCTTAATTTTGCGCAGTGGCTGCAGTTTATCTTTATTCCGAGGATGCGATTTTTAATCGATCAGCAGCAGGACTTGCCGAGGGCCAGCGGCATTGCGCCCATGGCCGAAGAGTATTTTAGCGCTACGCAATTGCCTGCGAATGGTTTGATGGCTGCCTTGCGTGCGGTAGACGCCTTGCTGGGCAGCCAGCAAGCTTAGCGAGTGCCAGTGTCTTCGGCAGCCATAACCATGCGTACTAAGTGGGCCAGTGAGCGCACTCCCATCTTCTCCATAACGCGCGCTCGGTGGATTTCTACGGTACGCTGACTGATATCAAGATCGTAGGCGATGACCTTGTTTGCCTTGCCTTCGATCATGAGTTCCATTACTTGAGTTTCGCGCGGGGTAAGATCGGATAATTTAGCCCGAATTTTATGCTTCTCTTCCAGATCAGCACGATTCTCGGTGTCAGCGGCGATGGCCTGTTGAATTTTCCCTAATAACTCTTCTTCTCGGTAGGGCTTTTGCACAAAGTCCACTGCACCTCGTTGCATGGCGTCTACAGCCATTGGCACATCGCCATGTCCGGTGACAAAGATAATAGGCAAAATAGAATGTCGGGTATTGAGTTGGCGCTGCAGTTCCATGCCATTCATGCCGGGCATACGAATGTCCAGCACCATACAACCTGCCATCTCTGTGCTGTAATCTTCTAGAAAGGCGTCCGCTCGTGAGTAACTAGCCACTTTGTGGCCAACTGATTCTAGTACCATTTGGAGGGAGTCTCGCACGGCTTCGTCATCTTCTACTAGGTACACAGTTGCTTCGATAGTCATTGTTACTTCCTTGCCGTTACCGTTTTATAATGTATTTAGGCTACCATGAAATTATAGGCTTTTGGCATGCTTAATCTGCGAATTAGTCGATTGATACTGGCAGGAAGCGCCAAGACTGGATAAGCTTCCGGCTAATAAGCCGCAACGCAACGATGCGATTGCTAAACACAACAAGGGTTGCGCATGCGAACTAAGCGCAGTTTAGTACAGATTTATCTCCTCAGCCTAGTCGCATTGTCTGCGATTCCTTTGGCGATATTTGGCTATATCTGGATTGCTAAGGAATACGAAAGTTACACCGAGCAAAGCGAAGCGTGGCGAGACGCCTACGTGGAGTCTCGGCGTGAGCTGTTGCGTAGAGAAGTTGGCAAGGCCGTTGAGTATTTAGACTATAAGCATAAGCAGTTGAACCGACGGCTGTATAATGACTTGCGTCAGCAGGTCGCCGTGGGTATCACTCTCGTTGAAGATACCCGCAAAGAGTTTGTCGGCGAAAGTAAGGCTGAGCAGCTAACCCGTTTGCGGGCAACCATGGCCTCACTCAGATTCTCCGATAATAAGGGCTTCTTCTTTTTATTCGACGACCAAGGGCGAGCTTTGCTGCCGCCGATGGACGCCGCTGCTGAACAGCGAATGACAGACCGCGCGACGGTAGCTTCTTTTTCTAGCCAGATCAGGGCCGCGCTATCAAATAAAACATACGACTTTCTTGAATACCGATTTACCGATCAGAATAGCGACCTTACGCCAGAACGCAATTTTAGCTTTGTTTACTACTACAAGCCGCTGAACATTTATATGGGCGCCAGTATCTATCTCCGGGATGAACTCAATCGTCTAAAGAGCGAAGTCATTGAGCGGATCGCAGCGGTCCCCATCGACCCAGATAACTCGATATTGTTTGTGGTGGATAAAGACGGTCGGCAGCTGGTTAATGCCTATGATCCCAGTAACGTGGGTTCCTTTATGCCAGATATCGTCGATGTTAGTGCAAGGGTCGGCGGTGATGAGCAGAGCCTGTTTACTGAATTAAGCTGGCTGGACCGCGACGGTCAGAAAAAACCGGTTATCTCTTATATCCGCCGTTTCGAACCCTGGGGCTGGGTATTGGGTTCTGGTGTGTTTCTGGATGAACTTAACGTCAAACTCGCCGATGAACGCACCGCCCTTCAGGCCCGGGTTAAGGAGCATATTCTATTCATTGTTGTTATCGCGTTTGTGTTGATGATGTTCTCAACCATTGCGGCGCGTTGGTTGGCTAGGCGCAGCGCAGCTGGGTTTCATATCTTTCAGCAGTTCTTTGCTGATGCGAGCAAGAGTTCTACCGCAATAGAAGTGACGCGTCTGCCGTTTGCCGAGTTTCAGCGTTTAGCTGAAGACGCAAATTATATGGTTGAACAACGCACCGAAACCGAACGCGCTTTAAAGCTCAGTGAACGGCGTTTCCAACTGGCACTCGATGCAGCCCAAAACCATCTCTGGGACTTGGATTTACAGACCGGCTTGGTGACCGTTGGCGAGAGTTTTTTCCGTTTACTGGGATACGACGCCCCCTTTAAACCCTATCCCGTGGGTGCATTCAAAAATATTGCCTATGGCGATGATCTACAAATTATCGCCTCGGCGGTGGACAGCTGGCTGGGCTTGGCAACCGGCAATAGCGTTGAGTTCAGAGTAAAGGATCGCGCCGGTAATTTCCGCTGGATTTATAGTCGCGGCGACGTAGTTGAGAGCAATGAAAACGACCAGCCGATTCGCGCCATGGGTATTATGACCGACGTGACTGATCGCAAGCGGATTGAGCAAGAACTGGTCAACGCGCGCATTGCCGCCGAAGACGCCTTGCATGCAAAGAGCCAATTTTTATCCAGTGTCAGCCATGAATTGCGTACCCCCTTGAACGGCGTTTTGGGCTACGCGCAGCTATTGCAGCGCGATACCGGTATTCCCCTGGGTAGTCAGGAGCATTTGCGGGCGATAGAGAGCTGCGGCAAGCATTTGCTCACCTTAATAAATGATGTCTTGGATCTAGCGAAGATTGAAAGCGGTAATATAGATATTGTTTGCCGCCCCAATAAGCTCGACGATATCGTGTCTAATGTCAGCGATATTGTTGCCCATAGAGCGAAATCAAAAGGTCTAGAATTTGTTGTTGATCTCGATCCCAATTTACCCGTGCAGGTCCAAGTCGATGAGGTGAAGCTGCGTCAGGTCTTGGTTAATTTACTGGATAACGCGGTTAAATTTACCAGTAGCGGCAAGGTGGTTTTAAAACTGCATGCCTCACCTGAAACTAAGCAGCTAATGTTCTCAGTCACCGATAGTGGCATGGGTATTCCTCAGGAAAAGCTGCGCGACGTATTTGAACCCTTCCGGCAGGTAAATCCCCAAGACGGCAAAGGCACTGGCCTAGGTCTCTCTATTTGTCGACGCTTAGTTGAGGCGATGGGCGGTAATTTAAATGTCAGTAGCGAATTCGGGCAGGGTAGTTGTTTCTATTTTGACGTGCCTTTACTGGAGATTGGGGCAAGCGAATATATTGATGAACTGGTGGTAGAGGCCGCTGACCGCGCGCCCAAATTGCTGACGGAGACTGGTCAAAATCCAGCGATCATTGTTGCTGATGATGTTGCGGTAAATCGCCATGTCTTGCTGAGTATGCTTGAAGACGTTACCACTGATGTGCGGGAGGCAGTCAATGGTCTTGAAGTTATTGAGCACTTGAAAGAACGCACCGCGCAGCTGGTTTTAATGGACTTGCGTATGCCGGAGATGGACGGCATGGAAGCGACGCGGGTTATTAAACAAGAAATGGGTATGAAAGATGTCGCCATTATCATGGCCTCGGCAACAACGGATGAAGAGATGATGGAAGAGGCTGTGGAGGTCGGCTGTGATGGCTTTTTACCCAAGCCTATAAGCATAGGTGATTTACTTAAGATTGTTGCCTCTACCTGTGGCGGTCAAGCGCAGAATCCCGTCGTTATGCCCCCTCCTGTGGTGGCTAATGTGGTGCCCTTAAGTGATTTTGTATTGCCTAAAGATCAAGATTTACAGGACTTGAGTGCAGCGGTGGATCTTGGCGATGTCACGCGGCTGCGGGAGTTATTGCAGCAGCTGCGGAAGCGCAGTCCCGAGTGTGATGGCTTTATTGATGAAGCTGAAGAATATCTGCGTGAATTTGATTTCGATAAATTGGCTCGGCTATTGGTGCAGGCTTCGCACGAGACGAGCGTAAACGATGCCTGATCGAGGCAGCGAACAAATATTGTTGGTTGACGACAATCCGACAAATTTACAGGTTCTTTTTAAAACCCTCGAAGGTAGTGGTTATCGGCTACTTGCAGCGCGCGACGGTGAAGCCGCACTTTACACCGCCAGGCGGGCGCGACCTTCTCTTATTTTACTTGATGTCATGATGCCGGGTATGGATGGCTTTGAGGTCTGTGAACGCCTTAAAGAAGACCCCGATACTGCCGACATTGCGGTGATTTTTTTGTCGGCCTTAACGGATAGTCAGTCCAAAGTGCATGGTTTAGCCATTGGCGGTGTGGACTATATTGCCAAGCCTTTTCAGACCGACGAAGTGCTTGCGCGGGTGCGAACCCACATCAAGATTCAGCGGCTTGAGCGCGCCCTGGCGCGTCGAAATAGCGAATTAGAAGATGAAAATCAGCAGATTTTAAATGCCGTCGATGAAGGTATTATCGGCATGGATGTTACTGGTCGTGTGACCTCAATGAACGCCCAGGCCGCGGCGATTACTGGGTGGCCTGCCAGTGATTGTGTTGGTGAATCTTTCTCTTTGCTGCAATTGTTTCCCGACGATGAGGCCCTGAATCAATCGCTGGGCTTGCTGTGTGAGGGCGGCGTGGGTTTGCGCAAAGAGCACGTTAGCATTACTACTCGCTCCGGTCGTATTGCGCCTGTCGCCGTGAGTGGCTCACCGCGGAGTGAAGGTGGTGCGGTATTAGTTTTGCGGGATATAAGTGAATGGCTGCAAGATCAATACGCGCTTGAGCAGGCCAGAGAGGAAATGGACACCCAGCGTCAGCATTTGGCGCATATAGAACGCCTTAGTACCGGTGGCGAGATGGCGGCGGGGATTGCCCACGAGGTCAATCAGCCACTGACTGCCGTCACCAATTATGCCCGGGTCGCGCAGCGCCTGCTGAATGATTTGCCTGCGGATAAACGTTTAAAAATGGACGATGTGCTCACTAAGATTGCCACTCAGGCTGAGCGCGCAGCGGCCGTTATTCAGCGCATGCGCAGCTATGTTAAAAAGCCCTCAGGTGGTCGCCAGGTGCTGGATTTAAATGCCGTCCTTGAGGATGTCTTGGCGCTTGCTGAGGTCGACTCTAGGGTCAACTCGATTCCTGTGGAACTAAAAGCTGGGGCTAATTTGCCGGCTATTTTTGCTGATGAAGTGCAGTTGCAGCAGGTGGCTTTGAATTTAATTCGCAATGCTATGGAGTCGACCGCCAATGCCGGTAATAGCAACGCAGTAGAAGTCAGTACCTACCTAGAAGGGGGTATGGTGTGTTTTCGGGTCAAAGACTTTGGAGCCGGTATGGCGCCAGAAATAGAAGCGCAATTATTTAGCCCATTTGTGAGCTCTAAAGAAGGGGGTATGGGCATAGGCTTATCGGTGTCTAAGTCGATTATGCAGGGGCATGGTGGCGATATTCGATTTCAGGCCAATCCCGATGGCGGCGCCATTTTTAGCTGCGAATTTCCGGTGCATCACTAGAATCTATTGCAATTATTTTAAGCGGAGGGCGACCTAGCTAGTGGCTATGTTAAAAGCACTCAAGTCCAAACGTGTCACCGAGCTGCGGAGTCAGCAATATTTGCAGTGCCGCGATCAATCTATTGCCATCACTATTATTCGCAGCCGCCGCCGGCGCCGCAAATTGAGCTTGCAGGTAGGGCGCTCCGGTGTAGTTTTACGCGCGCCTTTTGCTACTGTTGCCGCTGATATTGACAATATGCTCGCCCGCAACCGAGATTGGATCTACGATCGCCAGCAAATGCTGCAGGTGCAACAGGGTGAGGCCCTGCGATACGAATCTGGCGAACACCACGACTACCTGGGTGAATCGCTGGAGCTAAGTGTGGCGGCCGGCAAGGGGCGCCCGCACGTGCGGTTAGGCGACGGTATGCTTCATATCGACGGTGACATAAAAGATGCTGCGCAGATAAATCGAGTTTTACAGCAATGGTATTTGCGACAGGCTGAGCAGGTTTTCTCGACGCGATTGCAATTTTGGGCTGAACAATTGCCGTGGGTAAAGGACGTGCCCGAGCTTAGACTAAGGCGTATGCGTTCGCGCTGGGGAAGTTGCTCGGCTGACGGTCGTATTTGTTTAAATACCCATTTGATCAAGGCCGACCAGCGCTGTATTGACTATGTGATTGTTCATGAGCTCTGCCACTTACAGGAGTTTAATCACAGCCCGCGATTTTACTCCCTCATGACGTCTGCTATGCCCGACTGGCCGCAATATAAGGTGGAGCTAGAGGCTATTGGCGCTCGTCTTGTGCGGGAATAGATAGTTACCCTGACGTCTTTGTCGCGCTGTAATTGGTGGCAGCTATAAATAAAAATAAGCTGCTCTCAATGACGTTTGCCACGGGCTCACGGTAATTGTTTAATGCCCAGCGGCGGGCTATCTGCAATACCGCGCCGACTAGCCCCGCATACACCATACCTTCATCGGGTATGTCTGAGATATCGGTTTGCCCCAAGGATTCAGTTAAGGTCTGAATCAATACCGCAAAGTCTTCCATCGCCTCATAGTAGAGTTCATCGATAGTGTCGCTGACGCCTAAAATCTCGAATAACAAGAGGCGGCCAATGTCAGGATTCTGGTGGAGGGTGTCGAAAAACGCTTTTAAGCCCGCGCGGGAAAATGCTTCAGTATTGCGTTCAGAGGTTTCGACGGCGGCGAGCATCCGATCTTTTAAATAGTGCGTCTGAACTTTATAGACTTCTGCTAATAGCGCCTCGCGATTGACGAAGGACTCATAAAAGTACCTCTCGGTTAGGCCCGCTTCCGCGCAGATGCTGCGAACACTGGCGGCGGCGTAACCATTGCTGCCTATCACGCTAAGGCCGGCGCTGAGTAATTGCTCGTAGCGTTCGTTGCGGCGCTGATCTCCGCTACTGCCGCGGTATAGGCGCGGCTTCTGGGTGGCGTTAGTCTTACTTATTAATTTGGGCATTTAGAAATTTTGACATGAGTTGATGTCAGATGTAAAGTGACATGATGTGTTGTCAAATTCAACTGCTGCGGTTCATCGCAGTGATACTTGTCGTAAAAGGTGTGTGTGAACGTGGAATACGATGTTGATTACTTGGTAGTGGGCTCTGGTTTTGGCGGTTCGGTGTCTGCATATAGGCTGAGACAAAAAGGCTATAGCGTTGCCGTGATGGAAATGGGTAAGCGCTGGAGTGCGGAAACCTATCCACCTTCCAACTGGCATTTTCATCGCTGGTTGTGGCGGCCGATGCTGGGGCTAAAGGGCTTCTTCAATATCAAATGGTTTAAACATGTGTTGGTCTTGCACGGCAACGCCGTGGGCGGTGGTTCGATCACGTATGCAAACACCTTGTTGGTCCCTAAGCCCGAGATATGGCAGCAGGGCAGTTGGGCGGGCTTAAAGGATTGGGACGCAGAGATGCCTGCCTATTACGCTACCGCGCAGAAAATGCTGGGGGTGACAGAGAATCGTATTTTGGGGCCGGCAGATCATATTTTACAAGAGGCAGCCGAGGACTGGGGCTGTGGCGATACGTTTTATAAAACCCAGGTTGGGGTATTTTTTGGCGACGAGGGTGATACGCCTGGAAAGTCATATCCTGATCCCTATTTTGATGGTGAAGGCCCGGATCGCAATAGCTGTATTGGCTGTGGCGGTTGTATGGTGGGCTGTCGCCATAATGCCAAGAACAGTCTCGATAAAAACTATCTCTACCTAGCTGAAAAACAAGGGGTAGAGGTTTTTGCTGAGACCCGTGTGGTCGATGTTGTGCCTCTCAATGGTAAGGCAGACGGCGAGGATGGCTACGAGATCACTACCGTTAGCAGCACATCAATATTGTCTCGCAATAAGCGGCGCTGGCGGGCGAAGGCTGTCGTGTTTGCGGGTTCTTCACTGGGGACTCAGGAGCTGCTCTTTAAACTGCGGGATAAAAAGTCACTGCCAAATATATCTCAGCAATTGGGTCGCCGAGTTAGAACAAACGCCGAATCGCTTATCGGTGTGCGCTTGCCTAAGGCAGATAATATGGATGAGGGCATTGCGATTGGTTCTGGTATTTACCTCGACGATAAAACCCATATTGAAGCCACGCGTTATCCCCGCGGTTCTGATGCGATGGGCCTGTTAGTTACGGCAATGATTCGCGGTAACACAGATTGGCGTCGTATCTTTAATTGGCTGTATACCATGATGCGCCTGTTGGTGAGTAATCCTAAGCAAGCGCTCGGTGCTATGATCCCTTTTGGTTTGGCACGACAGACTATTATCATGCTGTGTATGCAAACCTTGGACGGACATATCGATATGTTATACAAGCGGCGCTGGTACTGGCCGTTTAGTAAACGCATGGTCAGCTTTGGCCCTAAAATTCCCGCCCATATTCCCGAAGCTAGTGAGTTCGCCTTAAAAGCCGCGCGACGTTTGGGCGGTATGGCCGGTAGCTTGATAACCGAAGTATTGTTTAATATTCCGGCCACGGCCCATTGTATGGGTGGCGCGGGCATGGGGCGCAGCGCGGATGACGGTGTGGTCGATGTGCAAAGCCGGGTGTTTGGCTACAAGAATATGTTGGTCTGCGACGGCTCCACTTTGTCGTCCAACTTAGGCGTTAACCCCTCACTGACGATCACCGCTTTAAGCGAGCACGCAATGGCATACATTCCCGCCAAGCACGCGCCAGCCGAGGCCGATGTGATAGCGTCTACAACGGCAGTTGCAGGCTAGCTCCGCCGCCAAATTCGCGAGTCCCGGCATAGCTAAATTGGACCTCTATTCTGAGCTGCTCACCAAGGCGATAGCGCAGGCCGGCGGTGGGTAGATCAGAATCGGTGTCGCTGTCTAGCCATTGATAGCCTAGCAATAGGTCCATCTTGGCATTTAGAGGGAGCAAGGTACTAAGTTCGTAGGTCTTGCGGGACGTGAGTTCACCAAAGCCTTTTTCAGGCGTAATGTCGACATCTAAGCGGAGGCTGCCCCAGTCGGCGGTGTAATTGATATTTGTGGATATATGGCTGCGCTGTTGGTAGCGAGTGCCTTCGGGGCCGATCATTTCTTGTTGGTAAATATCTCGTAAGTCTATGCCCACTATCCACTGATTAATTTGATGTTCAAGGCCAATATCTGCATTTAGCTGGAGATAGTTTTCTACATCCCTAGTGCGGTCAAACAGCTTATCTTCGTCATAATCGGCAATAGAAATACGTCGCTCAATAACACTGATGTTCTGGATCTTTGCGGTCATGCCAATGCGGGTGTCGGGCATGCTGCCATTGGTGTAGCGGTAGTTGAGTCCTAGATAGTTTGTCCACAGAGCGTTTACGTTTATGGAAGACTGTAGTTCGCCAAAGCTAAATAGGCCGAGTACCGTGGCAAAACGCAGTCGAGTCGCATCGTCTTCATCGTAGAAAAATCTGCCGCTACCGTTAAATTCAGCGCCCCCCACCACAATCCAATTTTTATTTTTGCTAAGCAAAGCAAAATGACCTCCGGCGGCAAAGCTGGTCTTACCATTTGCGGCATTTTCCAATTCGCTTACTAGGGTGCTTTCATCGCCGGGGAGAACAAGTATGCCCCGAGAGCGCCCTTCCAGTGCGGTACCTTCCTCACTAATTTTTCTTAAATTATCTAATAAACTGTCGTTGTCATTCACAAAGCCGTAGCCATCTCCCTGCAGGGCAGTATCGGCGTCGCGGTTGATTGCGGGGAACGCGGCAGAGCGGCTATGTATTGCGCTCAGGCGGTTATCGCTTGGTGTGTCGGCGACAACAGTGATAGATATCGTTGCCAGGCTCGTGAGTAATAATTGTTTTACTCGGAGGGAGATCAGTATTTGCAAATGTCTATTCACCTTGTTCGAAATTTTATTATCGGCGGCATTGTCGCGATCATTTAGATGTTTGGCCAGAATAATGGAGGGGGGAAGAGGCGGCAAGCGCTTTGCCGGTTTTTCTGTATCTTTGGGGCGTCCTTTACGGTCCACTATTATGTTAGGAAAAGTAGTGCCTGGCAGAGTGCAATGTGCCGCCTATAGGGGTGTTTAACTCATTGTTTTTCAATGTTTTTTTGATATAAAAACCAACTATCTTTATTTTGCTATGCCTTAGTTAGTACGTCCGCTTGAGTTTATTTGAGTGCCGGCAGCTCGGCGTGCGCTGGATAAATGGGAAGTGCAGAGGTAATCTGCCCTTGCTTGCTCGAGAAGGTGGTTTCTTGCGCTCTTCTAGGTGGAATACACAGTATTGTCGGCGAGTGAGACTTGCTATAAAGACCAGTCGTGTTACGTGTGTCTGTGCGCACACACCCATATTGAACCTGCCTGTTGGCGGTTTAGATAAAGCACCCAGCGGATGGATTGTTGAAATGTCTGATTTTACGAATTTTTTGCTCGGCCCAGAAATGCCGCCGCATGGTCATTGTTATCTGTGGAATGATGATTTGGTGTTTTTGCATGTGGCTAGCGACACATTAATTACTATTTCTTATTTCACCATCCCGATTGCCCTGGTGTATCTGGTGCGCAAGCGCGATGATTTGAAATTCAATTTTATGTTCGTGATGTTTGCGGTGTTTATTTTTGCCTGCGGAACAACACACCTTATCAATATATTTAACGTTTGGTATGGCGCGTATTGGCTTAGCGGGATTGTTAAGTTGATCACGGCAATTGCCTCGGTCGGCACCGCAATTGCCGTGTGGCCATTAATCCCTAAAGCCTTGGCAATTCCTAGTAATCAAAAATTATTGGATTTGAACCAGCAGTTGCGAGACGAGGTGGCTGATAACGTCAAGCAGCGGGCTGAGGTGGAACGTTTGTCCCGCGACTTGCGGCAGCTTGTTGACGAGCGAACCCAAGAGCTTGCGGAAACGCGGGTAATTAAAGCACAGCTAGAGCAGAATCAAGTGTCACTTGAAAATTCTAACGCGGCCTTAGAGCAATATGCCATGTTAACGGCGCGAGATATTAAAGAGCCATTGCGCTCGATCACGGTATTTGGCGAGCTATTGTCAGAACGCCTGACTGATCGTTTGGCGGAAGATGAGGCCAAGTGGTTGGCAATGATGGTGGCGTCGGCAAAACGCACCGCGTCGATGATTGATGATTTACATGAGTATTCGATATTACAAACCCACGGCGATGCAGAGGCATCGTCATTGGATGATGCGCTGGAGCAAGCGCTGTCTGCGAATGCTGCTGAGCTGAAAAAATACAATGTGCTAGTACAGCGCGAAGCCCTCGATACCGTCAGGATACCGAAGGCCCTGTTAGCAAAGCTGATGTCGAATATATTGCATAACGCAATTAAGTTTAGTCGAGATCAGGATGCGCCGGCGATTAAAATTGGTCGGCTAGCTGACGCGGGCAGCGGAGAGGCCGGCTTCTATATTCGCGATAATGGCATTGGTATTGCTCGGCAGTACAGTAGCCGCATTTTTGGAGTATTTGAGCGTTTGCACACTGAACTAGAATACGAGGGTAATGGTATTGGTTTAGCGATATGTAAGCGCATTGTCGACGAATATGAAGGTCGAATTATGCTGGTGAGCGAAGAGGGCTCAGGCGCTGAGTTCAGAGTATATCTGCCAGCGGCCTAGGTCTATTAGCTGTGTTCGAGCTGCGGTCAACGACCGCAGTCAGCAAAACTTAGCTTACTGGTTTCCCGGCTCATTTTCGCTTGTCGGTACTTGAATGATACGTGTATATATTTTGTCAGTGACCGTTGGATCGCTGCGCCACAGTTGCTCAGCAATTTTTGCTCCGGTTTGACGGCTGCGGTCAAGATGACGACTAAAGCGTCGGCAGTGATGACAAATCATTAGGTGAAAACCAATCTCAAGACGCTTCCAGCCAGTATGCTGGTGGTCGATATGGCCGCTGGCAAGATCGGTGAACTGCTTACAATTTAGCATTCTCCGGTCTCCTGATAGTGGTTGATGATTTTCATAAGTTGCAATCGCGCACGGTGCAGAATTACCCTAACATTTGCCTCAGTAAGCGAAAGTAACTCGGCTATTTCTTCTAAATTACTTTGCTCAACGTCCCGCAGTAAAAATACCGCTTTTTGATTTTCAGGCAATACCGTTAAGGTATGTTCGATGCAGAGCCGTAATTGGTCCTCCTGCAGCATAAGCTCGGGTGTATTTATATCCCAATGCGATGGTGGGTTTGCCCAATGGCCTTTATCATCAAAACTACTTGGGTCGACCTCCGGCCGCACTTCGTCAATGTCGCCAAAGCTAATGTGGCGCTTTTCTTTGCGCAATCTGGATTTGGCTTCGTTGCTCACTATCTGAATCATCCACGTAGACAAGCTAGAGCGGCCTTCAAATTTGGCGATCGCCTTGTAGATTGAACTCCATGCTTCCTGAGTAACATCCTCGGCAAACACGTCACCAGCAATCGCTCTCGCCACTATCAGCAGCCTAGGGTGATAGCTGCTGATAAGGTATTTAAAGGCATTGTTGTCGCCGGCTTTAAGGCGGCTGAGAAGCTCATGGTCGTCGACGGACAAAGACACGGGCAAGTCCAAATTAAGATTAAGTCGCTAGTGTCTCTGATCCTCATGCCCGCAGGCAACTACTCACTGAATTACGGGATAAATTTGTGACTTACTTGGCTGTTAGCAATGCCCTGCCTAGCCAGTAATCGGCACTGACATAACGGCCGCCGCCCATGACGATCAAGGCCAATAGCATAACTAAGTAGGTGACTGAAAACTCAATACCATTATTTAGCACCACAATATTGCCGCTGGACGTCAGCCAGTCATAATTGCCATGGGTTTCAAGTAGCGAGCGAGCGGCCGCAAGTTTGTCGACGGAGTCGGCCACGCGCTCGTTGGCAAAGGGTGCGCTGGCGTCGGCAATGGCTTGCCAGCCATTACTCCAATGCACCGTGGTGGCTGCGACAATCATGGTCACGGCCAAGGGAACGGAGATCCAGCGAGTCCCAAAGCCTACTAGCAATAATGCCGCGCCACCCACTTCCGCGGCGGTAGCTAAAAAGGCCATCACATAGGGAAAGGGAAGCCCAAGGCCCCAATCGCTGTTGCCAAACCATGCCACCGTATCAGAGAAATGCAGCATTTTACTGCTGCCGGCCATCCAGAATACTGGCACTAGGTACAGCCTTAGTGCCAGTGAAGGTAGGCCCTCGAAGGGTATTAGCAGTCGGCCAATAGCGGCGTGTAAGTCTCTGATTTTATTGAAAACATCTATCATGGGGCTTGCTCCGTATAAAAAAGGGGCGCATTACCGTTGCTTGCTAGCGGTAAGCAGTGGAGGTTCATGCTTGTAAGACGTGGGGCCACGGAGCTTGTTACAAATATCCAACAATAAATTTATTTTTCGTGGGGTGTAACAGTGTGTAGTCGCGTTTGTCTTATGGCTAGCATCGTAGCGATGCGACCATTTAATTCTTTTAATTTAAATTCTAAGGTGATGACACAATGAAAAATACAGCGATGACGGCTTTCGGTGCGGCCATATTAGCGTCTTCAATGGCGGCCTCTGTGGCTGTTGCAGATACCAACCCTTTTGCAGCCAAGGTAATGAGCAGTGGTTATCAGTTAGCTGATTACGGAAAAGATGCTGAAGGCAAATGTGGCGAAGCGAAGTGCGGTGCTGAGAAGAAAGCAGCTGAAGCAAAATGTGGTGAAGCCAAATGCGGCGCTGAAAAGAAAGTCTCTGAAGGCAAATGTGGCGAAGCAAAATGCGGCGCTGAAAAGAAAGCTTCTGAAGGCAAATGTGGCGAAGCAAAATGCGGTGCTGACAAGAAGTAATCCTTAGTTTTTCTCAAATCCCACCCCTTCGCGATAGCCCAGGGGTGGGGATTTCCCCCCTAGCATTCTTCAAATCCCGGCTATTTACTGGCCAATGTCTGTGCGGCTCATTATAGTGTGACGGCGCTCTAGCTACGATCGCGGTAGCTCGACGTTTAATCATGATAAGAGACCTTGTTTTGCCTTTAACTCTTGAAAAAAAGCAATTACTGACCGGATTGGCGCTGTCTTTGGTGACTGTGTTTTTTTCCAGTACGGTTGCCGCCGTAGGTAAGCATACTTCTCAGGAAGTCCACGTCTCTGCCATTGTGTTGGTGCAGTATGGTATTAGTTTTCTGTTCGCCCTGCCCATGGTGTTGCGCGCGGGTCGCTCAGGTTTAGCTACGTTGCGTCCCGGCCTGCATCTCATCAGAGGGCTCAGCGGCTGCGCGTGTTTTTATTTGTTCTATCTCGCCCTTAATAAAATATCCCTAGTCGAAGCAACATTATTGCGTTCTTCGGCGCCTTTGATGGTGCCTCTGGTAATCTATCTTTGGTATAGCCAAGGTGTTCGCAAGGAAACCTGGCCGCCGCTGGTGGTTGGATTTCTGGGCGTGATACTGGTGCTTAAGCCGGGCTTTGCCGGTCTAAGTTTATGGCATTTGCTGGCTTTGCTGTCTGGCCTCGGTTTGGCCGTGTCTATGGTTAGTACCCGTGCTCTGGCGCAACACGAACCGCAGAATAGAATTTTATTTTATTACTTTAGTATTTCCCTTCTTGTTAGCCTACCGTTCTTCCTTTGGCACTATCAGCCCATTCCCATCTCGGCCTGGCCCGGTTTGCTATATATGGGCGTGGCGATCTATCTGAGTTTTGTCATGTATACCATGGCGTATCGCTATGTCTCGGCGGCGGTGCTAGCACCGATTAGTTATTTTGGGGTGGTATTTAGTGGTCTGCTGGACTGGTTAATTTGGGATCATATCCCGGATATGCTAACTCTGACGGGTATCGCCTTTGTGGTGATGGGCGGAGTCTTAGTTGTTAGGCACAAACAGCTTCCAGCACCGAGTTCACCGGGCTAGCGCTGGCTGCTTGCGCCGATTAGCGCTGGTATAAGGGCGCTAGTGCGGCCTGTGGGTCTTGCTTGGTCCTGGCAGCTTTGCGTTCTTCCTTGAGTGTGGCGAGTATGGCATTGGCGTCGATGCTGATGTCCTGACCAGAGAATAAATGCGCATCTAGTTGTTGGCAGAAGTCGCTGATCTTAGGTATCGCTTCGCCCAAGGCATTCAGGGTCATTGTGCGCTTAAAATAGCATTCTCCCCAATGTATCAAGGCATTGCGTAATTGGCGGTGATCGATCTCCGCTTTGATGCTTTTTTCCAATAGTTTAAACGCCTTGCTCTCACTATTATTACTGTCTTCTGATGACGCTATCGCCATAGGAGGGCGCTGTCGGCCGCGCCACCACGCAAATGCAAAACCAATATTGCTGAGTAGTAATGCCGCAATAACTAGCCAAATAAGCGGCTTGCTGGCTGGTGGCGCAATATCACTAAGGGTGTTGTTATCTAAATTCGCAGTCCCATTCTCTGAAGGCAAATCCATAGTGATAGTCTGGCTGCCATCACTATTTTCACCACTGGCAATGGCGGGAGCAACGATAAACTTGCGTTCGGCAAGGACGGCGAACTCGGCTCTGTTGCTGTCGGTATTCCACCATGCAATACGCACTTCAGGGAGCACAAACTCGCCAGCGCGGGTGGGGATAATCGCCAGAGATTCACTGCGAATACCTGTCCACTTTGATTTGTCTTCGCCTTTTTCAATCTTGGCTTGATCTGGGTAGAGCTTGGCATTCTTTAAATCAATGCTCGGCAGTGTGGGGAGTTGCGAACCCAAAAGACCGTCGGCTTTGATGTTGATTGTACGTGTTATGGAATCGCCGACTTTAAGGGTGTCCTGGTTTTTACTCCAGGCCTCTTCCAGCGCTATTTCTCTGGCGGGTAGCCATACCGAGCCGGTAAATTCTGCCGGGGGTGGAGACACTTTTACGCGATGCGAACCACTGCGTTTCACCACTAATCTGCCGGGGTCGAGCATGGAAGGGCGATAGCCTTCAACGCGGGCTTGCAGGGTAAGTGCTGGAATAGTGAGTGTGCCACTGATTTGCGGGTAGATAGCGTAGCGCCGCTCAATGACTTGAAAATAGCGACCGTTAATCAGGGTTTGATAGCGATCTTCGCCGCGGGCTTCGATAACTGCATTGTCAACCTCGGGGGCCTCCAAGGAGGCATCGAGAATATTCACGGAGGTAAATATTTTTACCGTGTACTGCAGCTCTTGTTGCACATAGGCATCGCGCGGGGTGATATCGGATTCTAAATAAATGCTTTCGTTGCCAGCTTGCCGTGCGTCGGTAGCTTCGCTTACGGTAATGGTTATGGGGCGGGTAGTGTATTTACCCATCGGCAGAGCGGGAATAGTGAGTGTGCCTTCACGCTTAGCAACTAGGGTGTAATCCCATTGGCGGCTGCTGTTCACTTTGCCGTTGATGATATTGGTGCGACTACTTTGTTGACGATTAATAATATGGAAGTCTTTTTCCAGCGCGGTCACGTCGGGTTCGCCGGAAAACAAAATACTGTCTGCGGTCAGCGACAAGCTAAAGGTCTCTTCGCTTGAAACCTGATTTCGGTCAACGCTGGCGCGAACATTGGTGTCAGCGTGGGCGGTGCTTATCTGGCAAAGTAATAAAGCCAATATAGCCAATATTGTGGTGTAGTGTGTGAATACACTATGAGTTTTGTTTAGCATAATAGCGTTCCTGGGACGTATGCGATGTGCGCTCAGATTAATAGGGTGCATAGTCGTCGTTGTTACCTTGTTGTTCACCGCGCTGCTGGCGATCCAAATGTTGGTAGCGGAATTTATTGCGCAGCAGGTTTCCTGGGTTGTCGGGAATATTGCGCAGCCACTGTTCTCGGGCTTGCTCTTCTTCACTAAGTGGTTCGTCGCTGGCAATAGCCGCAGCCGCTTGGTCAGCTGGCTTATCCTCGGCCCCTTCAGCTTGCTTAGCGGCCAGCGCTTTTTGGACTGCATCGTTTTGCTCTGCGGCTTGGCGAGCATAATCTTCCGCTAATTTTGCATCGCGCTGCTCAGCTGCCTCGCGTTCGGCTTGCGACTGCTCGTTTTGTTGTTCGTTATTATCTTGTTCACTCTGATCTTGCTCAGTGTCGTTTTGTTCAGATTGACCCTGCTGTTCGTCACTCTGTTGCTTATCACTCGCAGGAGCGTCTGACTCCCGCTCAGAGTCTGCGGGGTCTTGGCTTTGTGATTTGTCTTGTGAGTCGTCTTGCGGTGATGACGGTTGCTGATCTTCAGAGCTTTGCGATTGCTCGCCAGAGTCGGAATTTTTAGAATTTTGATTCTGCTGATCCTGATTTTTGTCGCCTTGCGAATCTTGTTTATTGTCTTGGGACTGTCCGTCTTGAGATTGCTCTTGGTTTTTATTTTCCTTCATATCTTCAATGATTTTTTTATTACTTTTTGCATCACTTAGGGAAGGATCTATCTCCAGTGCGGACTGGTAGGCGGCGATGGCATCGTCAAGTTTACCTGCTTTGGCCAGTGCGTTGCCGCGATTATAGTGGGCGTCGGCGGTATCAAATTGAGCGTAACTCTCTGCCGCAGTGGCGAAGTCACCAGCGCGATATTGTGCGCTGGCTTTCCACATCGGGTCTTCAAACTTGTCAGCCGCAGCTTGAGGGTCTGAGTCTAGCAGTGCGGCAGCTTGTTGATCTGGTGTTTGCCAAAGATCTTTAAACTCAAAGGCGTTGGCCTTGCTAGGTAGTGTGACAAGCAGAGCAGGCAGTAGCAGTGGTACCAGACCCGCTAACCAGCTTTTTCGAAAACCTAGCAGGGCGAATGGGAGCAGTAGTAACACCAGCCACGGTCCGGCGTCTTTCCATTGGTCGTAATTGCGCTCAGCGCGTGATTCCGACTCTTTGTCATTCACGCTTGAGATGGTGTCGACAGACAGCGCGTTTATATCGCTATCGTCCAGGCTCAGCTCTCGGTATACACCGCCGCCGGCAGCGGCAAGGGTTTGCAGCTCATCTACGGTGAGCGCTGGAACAATAATATTGCCATTATTGTCTCGCGCAAAGCCGCCGCCAGGCAAGGGGATGGGCGCGCCGTCGGACGTCCCTACCGCGAGTACCGAAAGGGGGTAGTCGCTGTCGCTGATAAAGTCCCTTATGCCGCTAAGTTGCTGGGGGTTAACGCCGTCGCTGATGAGCAAAATACTGCCATTGCCACCGCTGCGATCCAGTAAGTCTTTGGCCAGGCTAATGCCGGCCAAGGGATTGCTACCTGTCATTGGCATCATGCTGGGGTTGAGACCAGGGATGAGCGTTAATAGGGTATTCACATCATCGGTGAGCGGCGCGACGATAAAGGCGTCGCCGGCAAATACCACTAAGCCGGTTTGACCGTCGCGGCGCAGATGCAGAATATCTCGTAATTTAAACCGCGCCTGACGCATGCGTGAGGGTTGAATATCTTCGGCGAGCATAGACGGTGATAAATCTAGCACCACCACCAAGCCCTCGGTATTTTTGTGTAGTGGCGAAGGGACTTTCTCCCATGCGGGACCCAGCAGTGCCAGCCACGCTAGTATCGCTGCGAGCAGCAAGATCAGCGCAGATCGCCGTGGTTTGCCGCTGGGTTTGCCGTCCAATAAATACGGTAGCAAGCTTGGGTCGATATGTTTCTGCCAGCTGCGCTGCTGAAAATGCTGACGGGCGAGCAGCAGGGCGCAAATGACCAGCGGGATGGCAGTCCACAGCAGCTCAGGGCGAATCCAATGTAATTCGAGGCCAGCAAAATTCATGTTGACGCCTCGTTTGATTTACCGCCGCCAGCGAAGGGCCAGTTGCGACTTAGTGCCAATAGCAGCATTAGCGCGCCAGCTAGGAGTAGCGGCCAGTGCAGCAGTGATTTTTCTGGGCGTAGCATTTCCTGTTCTTGTTCTACGGGCTCTAAAGCCGCAATGGCGTCGTAGGCAGCTTGTAACTCGGCAGGATTGCGCGCGCGAAAATACTCGCCACCGGTTTTATTGGCGATGGTTTGCAGGGTGTCTTCGTCGAGATCTGCTGATGGGTTAACCGTGCGCGCGCCAAAACTACTACCGAACATGCCGGGGATTTTCATTTCGGTGGCGCCAACACCAATAGTGTAAATTTTAATTTTTTCGGCGGCGGCAAGTTCGGCTGCTTTTAATGGCTTCAAGTTGCTGGCGGTGTCCGCACCGTCGGTTAGCAAGATTAAAACGCGGCTGTTTTCTGGTCTTTGGCGCAGGCGCTTTATGGCAAACCCGATGGCATCGCCAATGGCGGTTTGATTGCCGGCAAAACCCACTTGGGCCTCATTCATTAAGGTGCCTAGGGTGTCTAGATCAAATGACAGTGGCGATTGAATATAGGGGTTGGAGCCGAACAGAATGAGGCCTAATTTATCGCCTCGGCGCTGACGAACAAATTCGTTTACCACTGCTTTTACCACGGCAATACGCGGTAAATTCTGATCTTTAATGACCATGTCTTCCTGCTTCATTGAGCCAGAAATATCCACTGCCAGCATTAAATCCCGGCCTGTGGTGGGCATGGCGACGGGTTCGCCAATCCACGTGGGTCGGGCCGCACCCGCAAGCAGTGCCAGCCAAACTAGGCTTAGCAGAATAAGGTTGATATAACTGCCGCTGCGAATCGGGCCGCTGTGTTCGGCTCCTAGGCTGCGCAGCTGTGTAAAGAAAGGGACCCGCAGCGCCGCAGCGGTGTCTTGGCTTTGCGGTTTTGAAAGCCAGCGCACCAGCATTGGCAGGGGCGCGAGTAAAAATAGTAGTGGCCATTGAAACTCAAACATGACTGCTCCGGTGACGGCGTATCCACGTCTTGCTTTGGGCAATGAGCACGTCGCGAGCTAAGGGGGTGGCGGCAGGCTGGTAGGCTGTTGCGAACAATGTTTCTAAGATGCCGTCGCTAAACGCGGGCTTATCGCCGCAACTTTGGTATAAGAAATTAGTCCATTTATCGCCGCTGAGACCGGCTATATTGTCGTTAGAAAAACTGTGCAGCGAGACGCGCCGCAATAATTGATTTAGCTGTTGGGCAAATTCGGCGTCTTTTTCAATGGCCACGAGTTCGCTTAATTCGGTTAGTGCAGCTCGCCGAAAGGCGTGTTTGCGACGACGCTGCCGCAGCCATAAAAAGCCCGCTAGCATAACAATAAGCAACAAACCGAGTAGTAGCCACCAGCCGGGCGCCCAGGGGAAGGCCGCAATAGCTGGCGGCAAATGAATGTCGGCCAGCTGATCTAGCGGCGAATTTTGTCCCGATGCAGGCATCATTGGCACTTGGCTATTACTATTCATGCCTGCCCCATTCCGCGTTGCAGTAACTGAAAGAATCCGGCGTTGGTGGACAGTGCAATATGATGAATACCACCCCGTTTTAAGCTCGCTTGCAAGTGCTGGCGATTTTGCTGATGGCGATTTAGGAATTGTTCGCGCAGGGCATTCGTTAAGCTCATTTGCAGTCGTTCGCGGCCGTTACTCACCGGATAGTTGCCGTTGGCTGGCAGACTTTCTTCCATTGGGTCGCTGATTGAGATGGCGATCACATCGTTGTGGCGGGCTATTAAATGGAGCTGGCGTTCCGCTTCTTTTTCGTAGCCAGAAAAATCACTTAAGACATAAACGGTTGAGCCGGGACGGGTAATGCGCCGCAACTCTTCGAATGCGTTTGCCAGACTTTGGGCGCTGCCTATCTCTGATGCCTGAGTGATTTGGCTCAGCTCTTGGTTGTAGGTGGAAGCCGTGTGAATAAAATTCAGCACCGCGCGATGGCTGCGCTTAGGTCTCACTTCGCGATGATTTTCATCGGTAAAGACTAGGCCGCCGACTCGGTCATTATTCTCCAGTCCTGCCCAGGCAAGAGTGGCGGCGGCGTGGCAGGCCAGCACCGACTTAAAACAGTGGCGACTGCCAAAAAACATACTGGCTCGTTGATCTAGGCACAATACAACGGGGCGTTCTTTTTCTTCTTCGAAAATTTTGGTGTGGGCTTTGGCGGTACGAGCGGTCACCCGCCAATCGATATGACGAATTTCGTCACCACCTTGGTATTCGCGCACGTGGTGGAAGGCTAAGCCGCGGCCCTTAAAAGGCGAGGCGTGGTTGCCGCCTTGTTTCGCAAAATGGCGACGGCGCGGTCTTGCTTTTAGTTTTGTGGCTACAAAGCGAGTTTGGATCAGATCTTGCTGATCGACCACCGCACCTTTCACCGGCGCACTAACGTCGCTGCGCAGCGGACTGCTCATGCCACCGGCACCACCTGTAATAGGCGGTCGATAATATAATCTTTGCGAATACCATCGGCCTCAGCTTCAAAGCTTAGTATCAGGCGGTGGCGCAATACATCGTGGGCAACGGCTTGAACGTCATCGGGGCTGACATAGTCGCGATCATTGAGCCAAGCGTGGGCGCGAGCACAGCGATCCAGGGCGATGGTTGCGCGGGGGCTGGCTCCCACTTCTATCCAATTGGCGAGTTCGGCATCTAAGGCTTTGGGGTCGCGGCTAGCAACGACAAGTTGCACCATATATTCCTCAACCGACTCTGCCATGTGCAAATCTAATATCTGATTGCGGGCGGTGAATAGGACTTCTTGGCTTAGTGGCGCGGGGGTATCAATTTCGCCTCGAGCTTCGGCGCGCACCCGGCGAAGAATCTCTAATTCTGCCGCCGCATTGGGATAGGCGACATTGACGTGCATTAAAAAGCGGTCGAGCTGGGCTTCCGGCAGTGGATAGGTGCCCTCTTGCTCTAATGGGTTTTGCGTTGCCATGACCAAGAACAGGGGCGGTAGGGGCAGGGTATTGCTACCTACGCTGACTTGGCGTTCGGCCATGGCCTCTAATAAAGCGGACTGCACTTTCGCGGGAGCTCGGTTGATTTCATCGGCCAATACTAGATTGTGGAAGATTGGCCCAGGCTGAAATTCAAACGCGCCGGTTTCGGGGCGGTAAATATCACTGCCGGTCACATCGCCGGGGAGCAAGTCGGGGGTGAACTGAATACGCTGAAAACTGGCATCAATGCCGTCAGAGAGAGTTTTAATGGCCTTGGTTTTTGCCAAGCCGGGCGCACCTTCGACCAGTAAGTGTCCGTCTGCCAGCAGCGCAATAAGAAGGCGATCTACCAGACTTTGCTGACCAATAATTTGCGAAGTCAGCCAGTTACGTAACTGGCCAATCGATTGTTTTTCCGTCATTGGGGTGGTTCCCTTGCCGAGCGAGTGTCGTTGTCCGTTCCTGTGACACCAAAAATGGGGTTTTGCTCGCTTATTTCAAGGGCAAATTTAGTTTTGATAGCATTTAATGCCGCTTTAGCAAAAATTAAACGACTAAAGCCGGTCGCTGGATGTTACTCATTGCGTTCCGACTCGCGTGCAACCGCCTCATCCAGCGCTGCGTATGATTCCTCCAGGCAGCGCCGATACAAGTCTGGGTCTTCGAGTGCGCTGGGGCTACTCAGCACTGATAAAGTCATCACACCGTTATAGCTGGTGGCAACGTGAAACAAGCCTAAGTGATCGACAATCAGCCCAAGGCCGAGCATGTCGACCAGTTTGGCATCATTAAAATATAGCGGCACTGGTGGACCGGGTACATTGCTGACGATGGTGCAGGCTGGCATTGCCAGGCCGCCGGGCCAGTAGGCCAGTGCAGAGAGGGCTCGCAACGTAATCGACCCCAGACCATTGGGTATTTCACGTACCAGCGAGGTGATAGCGCTGCGACCAATGGTATTAGAAAAACCTTTGGCACTATTGGCCGCGTTGCGCACTGCCTGCAGGCGTTGAAGTGGGCATTCGATGTCGGTGCGCAGAGTGGCGATCATCATGCTGATAGCATTACCGGCTGCATTGCCGTCGTGACTGCGTATATTGACTGGAATCATTGATGCCAAGGGATTGTCCGGCAGACGATCTAGGGCAATCAGGTAGCGCCGTAAAGCGCCGCCGACAATACTGAGAATAACATGATTCACGGTGGTCTGTGGGTAGTGGCGGCGAATTTGACGCAGCCGGAAAAAATCAAAACGCAGCATTAAAATATTGCGCTCAGCATTAACGCGGCAATTGAATGGGGATCTTTGCCAGCTGATAGTGGGACTGTGATCACTGCGGGCTGCATTTGTCGCCTGTCTAAAAGAAGGAATAAGTTTACGTGCCTGCCACGCTAGGTTTAGCGGCTTGCGGAGGTTGTTGATGCAGGCTTGGCGGGCAAGCTGCCATTGCTTGGGTGGTACCTCCGCTCGCCAGCGGTCGATTGTTGTACGGGCCTCGTGTGGTGAAAAGGTATGCGCTTCTAAACTGTGTATCGCCGCCAATATTTCAGTGCCAGATACGCCGTCCATCGCTGCGTGATGGACTTTTATATATAAGCCAAATGTGCCTTTATCATAGGACTTTAAGCTGCCTAGGCCATGAATCACGTGGACTTCCCAGAGTGGCCGGTTCATATCCATGGGTAGCGCATGCAGGGTTGCGAGCAAGCCGGGCAAATCTCCTCGGTGGTCTTTAATCGAGTGACTAAAGATATGCTGATCTAGATCGAAGTGCTGATCTTCAATCCAATAGGGGTTGTCTAAGCCGTAGGCAACGGTGAACAGACGGCGTCTAAAAATAGGCGAGGCAGACAGCCGCTGCTTAAAACTTTGGCGTATTTCCTGCTGTAAAAAAAGCTTGTGCTTGCTGGTGCTGGGTTTGTATATCAGCAAGGCGCCGATATGCATTGGCGCATGTTGGCGTTCGTTAAGGGCAAAAAAAGCATCCAGTCCATCTAGCTGTTGCATAGTAATGTGTCCGTCATTTTAATGCTTATATGCAGTGACAATACTAAGTCTTGATTATAGCGCCGAGATGTTACCAAGCCATGGTCATCACGTGTGTGGAATGGGGTGTTGTCGTAGACCCAATAAGTAAAGCAGGCTAGCGTGACAAGGCGCCACCTTTCTTAAATGCACATCTAAGGGCGCATGCTAAGAATTATAGTTGAGGCTACAATATATTCTCTTTGCGCTAATATCCATGCTCATTATTAGCGCTGCGGGCCGCGGATATGCGTCTTAATGAGCAACACAAGGCGGTATACATAAAGGCATAGTCACACAGTCCCGCTACAAGGTCAGATATTAACGCTAGCACTGACCGATTTCATAGTCTCGGCGTTTTTCGCAAAGATGAAATTCTTATAAGGGTCGATGATAAAGATGTTTATTCGAACTTTTGGCTTCGGGGCTGATACCATCATGGCACTTTCGAGATTACTAAGAATTGCAGTGCATTAATAGCAAGCCATTCATTCATGCTGGTTTCAAGGCTACTTAAGGTGGACTTTGTGGTATTGAATAGCTGTGTCGCGGAGCCTCGTGCAAGTTCGCGAGTCGCGCTTCAAGTAGAAGCGCGGTTTTGCAGCATCGCTGGACTTCTTCTTGTTATTTTTATTTTGGCAGCGCGCATATTAATATCGGCAAGCTAGCCGGCTTCACAGTTGGCCTAGGCAACGGCCATTTTAAAATTTCTGATGTTGTAAGTTTGTTCCACAACGTTTTTCTTTATCGTGGTTGATGATGTGCGCGGATTATAACTTACTTGTTTGATCTGCTTGCCTGCTGATTTCAAATACGATTCTACTGCGAGATTGTGGGGTTTATTGCCCCAGTCTTCGCCAATAACAAAAATATCAGCATTCACTTCTTTACAGCCAGACACATACTCTAGTTCATCGTAGGCGATCACAATATCTACGCAACTTAAGGCTTTTAGCATTTCCATGCGTTGCTCTAGAGGAATCACAGGTACATTGGGTTTGTAAGAATTTACCACACGATCTGAAGCAACACCTACGGCGAGAGAGCCCCCTAGTGATTTACAGTACTGCAGTAAAGCAAGGTGACCTACATGCAACAAATCAAACGTACCTACGGTATATACAATCATGCGCTATTTAGTTCCTCGAAAAGATGAATAAAGAGCCGGTCATATCGGCTGTGCTGGTGTTTCTCAGTTTGACTACAAAAGCTTGCAGGCATAAATTCCGCTTATGCTAAGCGTGTAAAAACCGAGGAATACGACGTTTCGTGGTGTGCCGGAAAGTTTTGGGGTTTTTATTTGCGATACATTAAGCGCGGCCAGGATAAGTGCGCTGGAATAGAGAACAACTGAGAATGTCCCAACGGGTAGAACACTTTCTAATAGAAATATTGAAACCAGTGCGATGCTATTGTTGTCTAGCGCCAGACCGGTGTATTTTGATTCGTCAGATAGCCCAAAGGTGCTGAAGTAGCTTAAGCGTATCGCGCTAGCAGCGAGCATGATGAATGCGATGGGTAAAAATATTGGATTGAAAACGCCGTAACTAAGCACCAAAATGGCAGGCGTCACGCCGTAGCTCACAATGTCTATGACGACGTCGAGTTGAGCGCCAAACATGCGGTCGCTACCAGTGCGGCCTTTCATTCTTCTTGCGACTAGACCGTCTGCCCAGTCAAAGGCGACTGCCCAGATCATGCCAATCATGGCAGCGTAATAAACACCAGTAATACTGAAATAGATAGCTAATATGGTGCAAGCTAGGCCCGCAAGTGAACACAGATTAGGTAGATCTTTTACAAAAGAAATAATCGTTGGTCGATACTGAGCTTCTTCGTTGCTGATCGTCATGGCGCTCCTGAAAAATACCGATAAATTAAGGAAGCACTTACTTCGCGCAGGATAATATCGCGCAGTATTTCACTGCTAAGTAAGCAGAGTTACACTAAAAGTCTGGGTGTTCGCATAAAGCGTGGAAAAGCGAAAACTGCAGGTGCTATGAATCGATGCAATTTATATAGAAATAAATGCAATCGCAGTCAGGAGGAGAGGTGCGAGTAGCTCGCAAGCTCGACACCAGGAAAGTCGAACGACGAACTATACGCTTTATTTCCACGGACGGACAGGTTTTCTTGGTTTACTTGCGATATCGACGTTCCTGAAGCCGTGTATTTTCTCCATTACCACTATTTACAGAGGCCGCTTGATTTTCGACTAATTTAAGTTGTTAGACCTAAATGCTGTGTCTTGTGGATATATGTATTTGGAATTTTATTTTTATGGAAATCTGGTGATGAGCTAGCCCTGGGTTACTATTTCACTGGCAATCTCGTCAGCGTTTCTAATTGTAGGTGGTGCTTATTCTAAAAGGGTGTAGTCATGACTTCATCTTATTTGAATTGACAGCCTTGGCCCGAATATTGAGGCGGCGATACTATGTGGGGTAGCATTATTAGTGCAGATTATTTAATCGTCCAGCCGCCATCCAACACCATTTCCTGTCCCGTCATATTCCTGGCAGCATCACTAATTAAGTAATTCACGGCGCCGCTCAGCTCATCCATTTCGATAAAACTCCTTTTTGGCATGGGTTCCAGCATGATTTTGTTGATGACGTCTTCTTCTGAAATGCCGTGGACTTTTGCTTGGCTGGCGATCTGCTCTTCTACTAGTGGCGTTTTAACGTAGGAGGGGCAGAGGGTATTTATGGTTATATTCTGATCTGCGGTTTCCAGTGCCACTACCTTGGAAAAACCTAGCAAGCCGTGTTTGGCGGCGACATAGGCACTTTTATGTGGGGATGCCACCAAGGAGTGGATTGAGCCAATATTAATTATGCGGCCAAAATTGTGGCGACGCATAAGCGGTAGCAAAGCGCGAGTGAGCATCGCCGGTCCGATAAGTAAAACTTCGGTGAGTAATTTCCAGCGATCCACCGGAAAATCCTCAAGGCGAGCAACGTGCTGAATACCGGCATTGTTAATTAGAATGTCAGCATAACCGCCAGCATCCTCTAGGCTTGCTAGGGCATTGGCGATATCGATTTCGCTGCTAACATTAAGCTGAATGGCGTGAGCCTTTAAGCCTTGCTCGCGCAAATTTTCAGCGGCGTGCTCCACCTTCTCTAGTTGAGTATCACTAAACCATACGGTGTAGCCTTGCTGAGCTAAATTATTACCAATAGCCAGACCGATGCCGCTGGCGGCGCCAGTGACTAGCGCAGTTTTACTTCGCATTACTCACACCTTTAGTTATTGGTTTTAGATTCTATTTTTCGCAAACTGCCCTAAAGCCAGCGGACATGAATGGAATCATGCGCTGATACGCTGTTTCAAAATCTGAAGATTGGCATTTTCCACCCGACAGCCTATCTATTCGCCCGGTTTGTGCCAGTGTTAAGGCGAGCGCCCCTGACACGTAGTGGTAACACCAGTGCAGGTCTTCTACTTTGGCTTTGGGGAAAATTAATTTCAGCGCCTTGATAAATTCACTTACGTGTTTATCGAAATTATTTTCCATAAGGGTTTTACTCCACACCGGCGACGTCATGACATATGCCAATAGCGCCATATAATTTTTCCAACCAGGGTCGCCGCTTTCTTGCGCGAATTTTAAGGGCAGCAAAAACGCTTCTATAATTTGCTCCAGGGTCTGCGGTTCACCGCTGGGATCTTGCACGCTATTGCGCAGTACTTCGCGACGGGTATTGCCGAGTAACTCTGCGCGACGATTAAACACGGCGTAAAATAAATCTAGTTTCTTGCCGAAATGATAGCTGGCTAGCGCTACATCGACGTTGGCGCCAGTTGAGATCTGGCGCATTGTTACGCCGTCAAAACCATGTAAGGCAAATAGCTCTTCTGCAACATCCAGAATACGCTCACTTTTTAGCCCATTTTCTTTCTTATTCATTGTCATACCCTAAAATCTATTAACACTTAATTCTGCCATCCCCGGAAATAGCATAGAAGCAAGCTTTCGCTAGGAGGCAGATAAGTTAGCTTTAAAACGCGCTTGTTTTTTCAACAAGCGTTGAATATAGTGGCTTATCAATAATTAAAATACAAGGCAGATAGTACATGACATCGGCAGAAATCTTTAAATATATGCTCACTGGGGCTTATGTCATTCTAGTTTATTGGCTGTCTTGGATCGGTATGCGTCGTACCAAAGACATCAGTGGCTTCGCTATCGGCAATAAAGATATGAGCCCCTATCTTATCGGGATTACCCTTGCGGCCTCTATCGCGTCTACCGCCACCTTTGTTATCAATCCCGGTTTTGTCTATGTACATGGCCTTTCGGCCTATGTCCATTATGGGATCGCCGGTTCGGCGGGCATTCTAAGCGCATTTTTAATCTTGTCGCGCGGCTTCTTAAGACTGGGTGAAGAAAGTAAAGCCCTGACCATTCCGCAATGGATTTATCACCGCTACCACCATCGTGGCTTCAGTCTTTTCTTTGCGTTTATCAATCTATTGTCGATCAGTTTTGTGGTCTTAATCTTGGTAGGCTGCAGTTTATTGATGACGGGTATCTTTCCTATAGAGCAAAAAACCGCCCTAATTGTCATACTGGTGTTTGTGTTTTCCTATGTCTTAATGGGAGGCACCTATGCCCACGCTTATACCAATACCCTGCAAGGTATTATGATGCTGATTGTGACCTTGTTGCTGTTTGTGCAGGGTTTTCATTATTTCGATGGCGATATATTGCAGTCCTTAAACGATATTAGCCCTGGTTATGGCGCCGTTTTTAATCCCGATAGCAATCTATACTACGACTTCTTCTCAGTGTTTGGTGGCGGCTTTATCGTCACCTTCGCCCTAATGCTCCAGCCTCATATTTTAACCAAGGTACTGTATCTGCGTAACGAGGCAGATATCGGTAAATTTATTGCTACTACCGTGGTAGTAGGCACCTTCTTCACCCTCATTCTGATGGTCGGTTTTTACGCCCGTCTCGCCGGTTTAGATATTCCCGTTCAAGATACGGTGGTAAGAGAGTACTTGCTGCATGAGTTCAGCGGAAGCGCTCTTGGCGAGCTAACACTGACGTTTGTGTTTATCACTTTGCTAGCGGCAGGAATGAGCACCTTGGACGGTATTTTAGTGTCGCTATCGGCGATGGTGGTCAATGATATTGTGACACCCTTAAGTAAAACCAAAAATAACGGTCTCGCTTGGTCGCGTTGGACCTTGATTGGAGTGGGTCTTATCGGTCTGTTATTGGCCTGGAATCCGCCGCCACTGATTGGCTTGTTCGCACAGAAAGGGGTGTATGGTTTGGCCGCCGCGTCCTTGGTGCCGATGCTATTCGGGGTGTTAATCCGCAAGCCGCTGCCACTGGCGCTGATTGCCAGTGCCTCGTTTATTGCTCTGTTGGGTCACTTTTATCTCAATTTGTTTGGCGGTGTTGCCAACCCTGCAGTTTCTGCCAGTTACGCCATTATTGGCTCCTGCGTATACACCCTACTAGGAATGGTAGTGCTGAGATATTTTAATTCTAAAAAATAATTTCACTTGAAGGGTCTTGACTTTTCAACATGTGTTGAATAATCTCAAATCCAACTTCAACAAATGTTGAATTTAAAAGAAGTGACTCAGCACTGATAGCTAAATTTAAAAACTTAATACAAGGTGCCTTATGATAAATATAACAACCGATAAAAAACGACTCGCCATGCTAATTGCAATAAGTAGCGTTTCTGCATTGGGTCATAATCTCGCGTGGTCCCAGCAAGGTGCTGCAGTGGTTTTGGAGGAGGTACTGGTTACCGCCCAAAAACGTGAACAAAATCTCCAAGAGGTGCCGGTCTCTATCACCTCGTTTAATGCAGCCGAGCTGGAAAATAAGGGCATTACCAGTATTACCGAGCTAGAGAAAAGCGTACCCAACACCCAGTTCCGCGCCAGTCGTGCTACCAACTCTACCCTTACTGCATATATCCGCGGTGTCGGCCAGCAAGATCCGCTATGGGGTTTTGAGCCTGGTGTTGGCGTTTATGTCGATGATGTTTACTACGCCCGTCCGCAGGCGGCGGTTATGGATGTGTTCGACGTTGAGCGCATCGAAGTTTTGCGCGGTCCTCAGGGTACCCTGTATGGAAAAAACACCGTGGGCGGCGCCATTAAATATATCACCCGTAAAATGACCGGCGAAGCCGAGGCCAAAATTACCGTAGCAGCCGGTGCCTATGGTCAGCAAGATCTAAACATCGCCGGGCAATTTCCGGTGATCGAAAATGAGCTATATATCGGTGGTGCAATCGCTAGAATGGAACGCGATGGTTACGGCAAGGTAGACACCGGCTATAACATCAATAACGCTACTTTTAATAGTAGCGAAGAGAATTACAATAAGGATGTGTTAGTTGCACGGATTAGCGCCGAGTACAGTCCTGGCGATCGGCTATTTATTCGTCTTGCTGCTGACAGCACTGACGATGATTCCAATCAGCCCTGTGGCTCACAGTCAAGCCCGACAGCTCTGACTAATCCCTCGAATGGCCAGCCCTTTGTGATATCAAACAACCCCTTTGATGGCGCTTGCGGCACTAGCCACGTTTCGAATGTAGAAAACAGTGGCTTCTCGCTTACCGTGCAATATGATCTTAGCGAAACCACGACACTGAAATATATTTTTGCCAAGCGTGAAGGGGAAACGCAGCAATTTATAGATTTTGATGGCACACCGCTGGACGCCTTTGATGTCCCCGCAAAATATGCCGATGATCAAAAATCCCATGAATTGCAGCTTAACTACACCATAGATCGTCTCGCAGTTGTTGCCGGCCTGTACTATTTTACCGGTAACTCAGCGGGTGCATTTGACGTGGTGTTGAATGGCTTGGGCGGCACTCCCTATATGGATGGCGAGCATTTCGACTTGGCCATCGGTGGTGATGTCGACACCGAAAGCACCTCCGCATACGTTAATGCCAGTTACGAGCTTCTCGATAACTTAACGCTTACCGGTGGTTTGCGGCTAACTAAGGATGATAAAAATTCCAATATTCAGCGTTTCTCTTACAACACCACTAACTCCTTCCCCTATACGCAAAATCAGGGCACAGGATTTACGTTTGGTGATCCAAGTAACGACACCTTGCTGGCTGTCGCTACCGATATAAGTGATAGAGAAGCGAGCAATGACTGGAGCGAGCTCAGCCCCTCGGTCAAACTTGATTGGCAGATGAACGACGACATTATGTTGTATATCAGTTATGCCGAAGGCTTTAAGTCTGGTGGCTTTGATATGCGCGGCAATGCTGCTACCAACCCCAATGTCGCTCAAGGCTATGATCCTGAAATTGTTGAAACTATCGAGGCGGGTATAAAATCCCAGTTGTTGAATGATCGTCTGCGCCTCAACTTCACCATTTTTGATATGAATTACACCGATATGCAGCTGACCGTGCAAACGGCTCAACCGGCGCCGGTTTTCTTCTCCTCAGACGTGGTCAACGCCGGCACGGCTGAAATTCAAGGTGCCGAGCTGGAAGCCTTGCTGCAAGTCACCAGCGGTGTCAGCACCTCGCTGTCTATTGGTCATATGAATGCTGAGCTCACTAAGGTGCTATCAGGGGGCGTAGATGTCTCTGACAGCTGGGAAATGCTCAATGCGCCAGACTGGACCGGCCAAGTGGGGGTTAATTATGAACGGGATCTGGGTGACGCAGGCAGCTTGATGTTGAACACCGCCGCCTCTTACCGCGACTCTTCTAGAAACTTTAACAATGTAGTGTGTAGCTGCGACCAAGATCAGTCTTATACTTTATTGGACGCAAGCGCCAACTGGTATTCTGCTGACGAGCACTGGACTGTTAGTCTCTTTGTGAAAAATATTGAGGACAAAGAGTATAAAACCGGCGGCTACAACCTAGGTTCTGGCGAGCTGGCTTTCTACGGCCCACCAAGAACGTGGACTGCGAGCTTGGCCTATGCATTTTAATATTCCCGCTTTTAATATGCATTACTCCTAAGCAAAGTAGTGAGCCTTGGTGCTTAGCCATCAAGGCTCCTCACTCCACAAACCCGAAGCGTTCGCCGCACTTGACTGAGCCATAGCCAATGCAAAACTATAGCGACTACTGGTACCAAAGCAGCGATGGTTTGCGCCTTTATGCACGACAATACGGCAATGAAAGCGCCGACCGCACCATTATCTGTATTCCTGGGCTAACCCGAAATTCTGCCGACTTCGCCCCCTTATGTGAACACCTAGCGGATGGCTACCGGATATTTGCTGTTGATCTGCGTGGACGAGGAAGTTCTGATTACGACCCTCAGCCCGAAAACTATCACCCCGGTAGCTACGCGGCAGATATTATTTCTTTGCTCGATGACCTGGCACTGCCATCGGCCATTATCATTGGTACGTCTCTGGGTGGGCTGGTATCAATGGTGTTGGCGGCCACTGCCTTAGAGCGCATCAGCGCTGTAATTATGAATGACATCGGCCCAGAGGCAGATCAAACAGGCATAGACCGTATTAAAGCCTATGTCAGCAAGCCCAGCTCGGTGAGTAACTGGGCGGATGCCGTGGCCAAAACCAAGTTAATTCAAGGTCAAGAGTACCCAGAGTTTAGCGACCAAGACTGGATTAATTTTAGTAAAAACCTATACCGAGAAAACAGTGGCGGCCAGCCGGTCTTGGCCTATGACCCGGCTATTGCGCAGCTGTTGATCCAGCCCAGTGATCAGCCGGCACCGGATCTCTGGCCCTTATTCACCTTATTGAGCAACACCCCGATGCTGCTCTTGCGTGGCGAGCTATCCGATATTTTAAGTCCGCATTGCGTCAGTAGAATGTGTGAACTAAAACCGGATATCCAGTTTCTTGAAATAGCGAACTGCGGCCATGCTCCGCTGCTCAGCGAAGCCAGTGCGCTTCATGCGATAGATGACTTCCTCGCTAAGTTGGGCTGATTGTCAGCGTAGAAATGAGATGCCAGCGCGTCGCACGAACGGTTGTCGACAGCATAGGGGTTTTGTTTGCCAATAGGGTAAAGCTTGGTCTGCAAAGCCTTCGCTAGAGCGTTCTCACTACTAAGCGCGCAAACGACTCTTAGAATCTGGATCTGGTTAATCGATCCGGCCGTCGCTAATGCCTGGCTCTGCATTTCGCTTGGCTGTCGTCATTATTATAAAATATAAGAAGGGTAGGCCTTATGAGTAAACTATTGTGGACACCCTCGGTAGATCGCGTCACCAGCGCTAATATTACAGCGTTTCAAACCGTGTTGGAAAAAAGCTATGAGCAGACATTCAATAGCTACACTGAATTGCACCAATGGAGCGTTGCAGAGCCAGCAAAGTTCTGGCGCCAAGTTTGGGATTTTTGCGATATCCGCAGCAGTGTTCCCAGCGGTGAAGTGCTGGCAGTAGGCGAAAAATTCGCCGACGCGAAATGGTTCGCTGGCGCTAGGCTTAATTTTGCAGAAAACCTGCTCCGCCGCCGCGATGATAAAATTGCCATTGTCTCTTTACTAGAAAATGGCGAGCGGCGCACCCTAAGCTACGCAGAGCTTTATCAGCAAGTAGAGTATCTAGCCGCGGCTCTGCATGCCCACGGTGTGCGGCAAGGTGACCGCGTTGCGGCAATCATGCCGAACATTCCCGAGGCGGTAGTTGCCATGTTGGCCACCAGTAGTATCGGTGCTATCTGGTCGTCGTGCTCGCCAGACTTTGGTTTGCAGGGCGTACTTGATCGCTTTTCGCAAATTAAACCCAAGGTTTTATTCTGCGCTGACGGCTATTATTACAATGGTAAAACCATTAATTCTCTCCCTGTCTTACAAGCTATCTCCGCGCAGATACCCGAGTTAAAGAAAGTTGTGGTGGTGCCACTGATATCTGCCACACCTGACGTAAGTGGCATTTCACACTGCCAGCCCTACCCAGACTTCCTGCGCAGTGCGCCGCCACGCGAGCTAGAGTTTACGCAGCTGCCCTTCGATCACCCGTTGTATATTATGTTTTCATCGGGCACGACCGGTGTGCCCAAATGCATTGTTCATTGCGCCGGCGGTACCCTGTTGCAACATCTTAAAGAGCATCGTTTTCACGCCGACATTAAGCCTGAAGATGTGTTGTTCTATTACACCACCTGCGGCTGGATGATGTGGAACTGGTTGGTATCTGGCTTGGCCAGCGAGTGCACCGTCGTGCTTTATGACGGCTCGCCACTTGCGGGAAACAATACCTTATTGCTAGACGCCATCGACCGCGAAGAAATCAGCATATTTGGAGTGAGTGCACGCTATATCGCCGCGCTGCAGAAGTTCGGCATAACTCCCCGCAGTAGTCACCACTTGGCAAGTTTAAAAGCCATACTGTCTACCGGATCGCCCCTCAGCGACGAAAGCTTTCGCTACGTCTACCGCGATATTAAAACGGATGTCTGCCTGTCTTCGATTAGCGGTGGTACCGATATTATTTCATGTTTTGTTTTGGGTAATCCGGTGCTGCCGGTCTACAGTGGAGAGATTCAATGTCTTGGTCTGGGTATGGCTGTTGAAATATGGGATGAAGAGCGTGACGCGGTTTATATGCAGAAAGGCGAGTTAGTCTGTACTAGTCCCTTTCCCTGCTGTCCCATCGGATTCTGGAATGACGAAGATGGCGGCAAGTTTTACAAAGCCTACTTTGCGCAATTTCCTGGTGTCTGGGCACACAGTGACTACGCAGAGATTAGCGAACACGGTGGGGTGATCATCCACGGCCGCAGTGATGCGGTATTAAATCCAGGCGGTGTGCGGATAGGCACTGCGGAAATATATCGTCAGCTTGAGAAGATTGATGCGGTTGTCGACTCCGTCGTGGTAGGTCAAAGTTGGAAAGATGACGTAAGGGTGATTTTATTCGTCATTTTGAGACCGGGTATAGACATAAATGAGTCTCTTATCAAGGAGATTAAAACTACCATTCGCCACAACGCCACTCCACGTCATGTACCGGCCATGATTATTCAGGTAAAGGACATTCCCCGCACCGTCAGCGGCAAAACGGTAGAGTTAGCGGTTCGCGAGCTTATTCATGGCAGAGCGGTTAAGAACGCCGACGCCTTGGCGAATCCAGCGGCGCTTGGATACTTTAGGAATATTGCAGCGCTGCAGGAGTAGGGTGTTGATTTCCAGATAAATAAGTACCAACATTTCGGTGTTTACAATCCAGTACTTGGCGCTATGGAGAGCTATATTATTGCAACTGAGGAGCAAGATGTTTATGTTGCGGCGCTAGAGCGAGAGTTTCACTTCGATCCTTTTGAGTCCATCCATTTAGAATACTCTTTTAAGTTTCTTAGAAGCGATATCGATTTTCTTAGTAAAAATACTAACTTTGAGGTGATAAAGCATTTTTCAGATCCTCGAGATTATTTTATCGATTCGCTTTGGGAAGTGAAGAAGTAGCAGCCTGGCGATCTTTTAATCTACTACGTTTTTCGGCGCATGCTCCGGAGTCAGTTTTTAGACTGAGCAAGGGCTTGGCCGCAACAAGGCCGCTTCCCTCAGAGTAGGGGCTGTTCGCTATTTGGGCTCGGCAAGCTTGAGTAATTGCTTACCCTTGTTTTTTCCTGCAAAAAGTCGCACTAGCGTTGTCGGTATATTATCAAAGCCCTCTTGAATGTCTTCTTGAGTTTTTATTTTTCCCTCCATAAACCAGCTGCCAAATTCGGCATTAAACTCATCAATGCGGCTCAGATAGTCCAGCATGATAAAACCTTGCATGCGAATACGTCGGGCAATCAATAACATCAAGTTGCTCGGGCCTGGGCTGTGCTCGGTATCGTTGTATGCAGATATAGAACCACAAAGCACGATGCTGCTGTGCTCGGCCATGTGTTCTATCCCAGCTTCAAGGATGCTGCCTCCAACATTGTCGAAAAATACATTAATGCCAAGAGGTGCTAGCTCAGCGAGCTTTGCTGCTACATCTTCATTGCTGTAGTCGATTGTTTCATCTACACCGCATTCAGTTTTGAGCCAGGCACATTTGTCGGCGGCGCCCGCAATACCTATCACCTTGCAGCCCTTGAGTTTTGCGATTTGACAGACCACCGAACCGGTCGCCCCCGCAGCGCCGGATACCAATACGGTATCGCCAGCTTTGGGCTGCCCGACATCCAGAAGGCCGAAGTAGGCGGTCATGCTGGTGCCGCCAAACGCAGACAAAGCCATTGATGGCTCCGTGCCTTCGGGTAGGATATGTAGCTGCTCCGCGCTAGTGCTGTCGAGCAATATATACTCCTGCCAGCTAAGCAGTCCGGTAATGAGGCTACCCTTTGGGAAGCCAGGGTGGCCAGAGGCAATAACCTGCCCTACGCCTGAGGCGCGCATGGGCTCGCCGATACCGACTGGTGGAAGATAGCTCGGCTTGTCGTCCATCCAGCCGCGCATAGCGGGATCGAAGCTGAGATAAAGGGTTTTGATTAAAACCTCGCCAGCATCAATATTCGGCTGTGGACAATCGGACTCCCGATACTCGAAGGTATCCTGATCGACAAAACCTGAGGGGCGTTGTTTTAAAATCCACTGCCTATTTATTGTGCTCATATTGGTCTTGCCGCATGTTCTAAGGGTGGAAACACTAGCACAATGAAAATCCCAATAACATCACTCGCTTTTACCGAGCGCGACCGAGAGGCAGCGTGCTGTTGAGGAGATCTATCGTCGATTCAACAGAGAGAATTGAATAAATCGATCGTTTAGAAAGAGAGACTCCCTTGAGGTAGCCGATTCCTCATTTTCATTTTTAGTTTCACCTAAGCTGTCAAAGTCTTTATCATCATTTCAAAAATACAAAATAATGTATCGGGAGATACTATGGACTTAAATAGCATTCTCGCGGATGTTCAAGAAAATTGGTGGCTGTATTGTCTGCTGCCAGTCGTCGCCGCTCTGATTGGCTACGGCACTAAGCTTGCCGCCATCCATATGATGTTCTACCCCCTAAAGTTTGTGGGCATAAAACCTTTCGGTTGGCAGGGGGTTGTGCCTGCCCGTGCTCATATTATGGCTGGCATAGCCTGCGACACCCTGACAAAAGATCTGATTAGGCCAGAAGAGCTTTTTGACCGCCTAGATCCGGCGCGGGTTGCCAAGGAAATTGAGCAGCCCTTATTGAAGATGGTGGATGATATCACCCGAGAGGTCGCCGCCGCCTACCAGCCCGGACTCTGGGAATCGATGCCGGAAAGTGTCAAAAAGATGCTGATCAAGCGGGTGCAAAAGGACGCGCCCACTATGGTCGAAGACATCATGAGTGATGTGCGCAATAATCTGGATAAGGTTTTCGACCTGCGCGATATGATCGTTAAAAACCTCACCCGCGACATCGTCCTACTCAATCGCATGTTTCAGGAAACCGCAGCCGAGGAATTTAGATTCATCCGCAATTCCGGCATCTATTTCGGCTTTGCTATTGGCTGTGTTCAGGCGGTAGTGTGGGCGCTAACCCACAACCCCTGGGTGATGCCGATCTTCGGTGGTATTACCGGCTGGCTTACGGACTGGCTGGCACTTAAACTTATTTTTGAGCCACGGGAAGAGAAGAAGGTCTTTGGGCTTTTTAAATGGCAGGGCATGTTTATGAAGCGCCGCGATGAGGTTGCTGTAGATTACGGCACTATCATCGCGAATGAGATCATTACGCCCGCGAATATTACCGACGCGATATTAACTGGCCCGATGTCAGACCGTCTTTTTGAGATGGTACAGCGACATGTGCAGCGCGCCGTTGATGAGCAGGCGGGTATTGCCAAGCCCTTAATGGTCTACCGTATTGGCAGTCGTAACTATCAGGAAATGAAAAAGATTGTCGCTGAGCGGGTGATGGAAAGAGCGCCAGAGGCACTTCACGAGATTGAAGAGTATGCGGCGGATGCCATGGATCTCAAGACCACTATTATCGACAAAGTCCGCGCCTTGTCAGACGACGATTTTGAAGGTCTGCTGCGACCTATCTTTAAACAAGATGAATGGAAACTGATTGCGGTAGGGGCGGTTCTGGGTTTTCTAGTCGGCGAGTTGCAAGTGCAGATCATGCTGAGCCACTAACGCTGTACCCTATTCATAATAATAAAACGCGTCATTCAGATTAATATTCACCAAGAGAGTAGCTCATGCGATTTGGTCTTTTGTCCCTTGCCCTTGTTTTGCTGTGTTTGATCAGTGCCTGTAAGGACGGTGGAGGTTCCAAGGTCAGTGACAATAATCCTATTGCCGCCGAAACCAGCTGCCTAGCACAAAGCCCATGGCTGGCTTACGGCGAGGGCTTGCACGCCAGCGCGCTTAGCAGCGTTCCAGCCTCTGCCTCCGACGGCACAGTTAATTCTATTACTCAGTGCAATGGCAATACCGCATTCCAGTTTGGGGCAGCTAAGGCTGATATTACCGGTCCGGCGGGCGGCAAAATTCATATGGGCAATGAAAGCCCAGAAAACTATTCCACTGGCATTCATATTCGTCAATACGCGCGCAGTTTTGTGGTGGCTTCGCCCTGCAATGGCAAGCGCGTGGTGATGGCTATTACTGATACTGGCATGCTATTCGAGTCAGTGCGCAAAGCCGTATTGGATCGCATTGCTGCCGACCCAGATCTCAGCCCACTGTATAACGAAAGCAATGTGATGATGAGTGCCACGCACACCCATTCTACTCCCGGTGGCCAGGCACATTTCACCGCTTACAATGCCCTTCGCCTTGGCCATGATCCGCAGACGTTCAATATCACCGTTGAGGGCTTGTTCAATTCCATCAAGCAGGCGCATGACAATCTACGCGCGGAGCCACAAAGTGGCAGCATAGCCATGAACCTAGGCGAGCTCACCGGTGCCAATAAATCCCGAGCCATACCTGCTTATATGCAGAACACTGAAGCTGAACGTGCTTTGTATAAAGACGCCCTTGGCAACGACGTCACGACTCCGCGTTTGATGACGCTGCTGAAATTTCAACATGGTGATGGCAGGGCAGTCGGCAGCATGAATTGGTTCGCAGTGCATCCTACTTCGGACGCACTGTCGGAATACGGTCTTGCTGCGGTACCGATCAGCGGCGACAACAAAGGCTATGCTGCCTACTTATTTGAGCGTTTTATGCAGCCGCATAATCCCGGCTTTGTTTCTAGCTTCATGCAGTCTGATGAGGGCGATGCCTTCACTCAGATGTGGTTTGATGATGACGAAAAGCGTGCCGAGCAAGAGATCTTTCTGCCACCCAATGAACCCAGCCCAGTGACTGTCGCCAATGGCCAGAAGCAGCTACTCAAGGCATTGAACTTATATGCAGAAGCCGAGAAACCGCTCAATGGGCCTATCGATTACCGCTTCGCCTATGTACAGATGGATCAGGTAGAAATTACCGACTCTGTAGTGCTTAACTCCTTGCAGCACCCGGCTGAGCAGGATGCGCAGCCCAAGCGCACCTGTAATCCTGCCATGGGCGTTTCGTTCCCGGCGGCAGGCCATGGCGCGCAGCCGGGCGAGCCCGGCATGATCACTGAAGCCGGTGTCACCTGCAAAGACCCAGACCTTGCCCAGCTACTCGCTGACGAATTTCGGCAAGGCGCGGGCGGAAATATACCTACCAATCTGTTTGCCGCCACCGTGGGCTGCAACGCAGGCAGCCTGCCGGGTCTAAATTTGCAGTGTCATGCCGAAAAACCGGTTCTGCTTATCTTCGGGCCACCTCTTAATGCATCGGCTACCGTGGTCCCCTTTCAGTTATTTCGTCTCGGTAACTTAGCGATAGTTGGCTTACCTTGGGAAATCACCACCATGGCGGGCCGCCGCATCCGCGATACCTTGATTGATGTATTGAAAGAAGATGGCGTTGACCATGTTGTTATCACCGGTCTCGCGAATGACTACGTGAGTTATCTCACTACACGCGAGGAGTACGCACTGCAGATGTACGAAGCCGCGTCTAATCAGTTTGGTCCATGGTCACTTGCGGCGGTGCAGCAGGAAACACGTCGGCTGGCACTCGATATGGTTAACGCGAGTGTCACCCAGGGTGGCCCCGTGCCTCCTGTCACTTCGCCACAACTGTTTCAGCTGCTACCACCGCAGGGCACTGACTTGGCGCCGCTTGGTTCAGCATTTGGCGCGGTAACCGTGCAGCCAGAGGCAAGTTATGATGCAGGGCAGACAGTGCGCGCAGTATTTCAGGCCTCCAGTCCCAATAGTGATCTGAAAACCGGCGGCAGTTTTCTATTTGTTGAACGCCAACTTGCCGATGATACATGGGAAGTTGCCGCGCAGGACGCTGACCCCCAAACCAGTTTTGTCTGGCATTCGGATACGCCCCAGCCGCAGCTCAATGTGACGCTCACCTCCACGGCAGAAATTCTGTGGCGCATTCCCCGCAACACCCAAGCCGGTATTTATCGGATTAGATTTTCCGGTGTGAGTAATCAGCTCGGCATACTTAGTGATTACGAAGGGGTTTCTGAAGAGTTTGCGGTCAGCGGACCGACGTCAAACTGCCCGTGAGCTAGAGGTGTATATTGCCAAGCCCTTTATATTTTAGGGCTTTAGTAATTCAGCGATATTCAGGTGTTGTTCAAAGCAGTCAGCTAGGCGATCAATATTACTTTCGATAATAGCTGCATAATCCAGTGCTTCAACGTGAGCGATACCTGCCCACGCAAGGAGTTCATTGCGGGTCTCGCTCTCATCAAACAGACCGTGTAAATAACTGCCAATGATCTGACCATCGTCACTAAGGCATCCATCGCTGTGGCTACCCAAATTTGCGAAGGGCTTATCTAGGGCGGGGCCGCTGCTAATGCCAGCGTGGATTTCATAACCGCTTATCTTAGCCTTGCTGGTGTTTAACTGTCCGTTTACCTGACGCAACGTTTTGTCGCTGCCGATGGTCGTTTCCATCTCTAGAAAACCCAAGCCTTGACTGGAACCGGCGTCGCCTTCAATGCCTTGGGGGTCGTGTATGGCCTTGCCCAGCATTTGAAAGCCACCACAAATGCCCAACACTTTGCCACCGTAGCGCAGGTGCTTGTTGATGTCGGCATCCCAGTTATTGCTGCGCAAATAGTCTAGGTCGCGGCGTGTGCTTTTGCTGCCGGGAATAATAATCAGGTCGCAGGGGGGAATGCTTTCACCCTTGCCAATAAAACAGAGGTCAACTTGGGGGTGGAGTCGCAGTACGTCAAAGTCGGTATGGTTGCTGATGCGGGTAAGCACGGGTACCACCACTTTAATTACTTTCTCTTCGAGTTGCTGGCGGCTATCAATGGCGTCTTCCGCTTCGAGGTGCAGATCGTGAATATAGGGCACCACGCCAAGCACTTTTTTAGCGGTGCGCTCTTCCAGCCAGTCGAGACCAGATTGCAGCAGACTAATATCGCCACGAAAGCGATTGATTATAAAACCCTTTACCCGTGCTTGTTCAGTTGCCGAGAGTAAATCTAAGGTGCCGACTAGGTGGGCGAAAACGCCGCCGCGATCAATGTCGGCGACAATGACGACGGGGCAATCCACCGCTTCAGCAAAGCCCATATTGGCAATGTCGTTGGCGCGTAAATTAATTTCTGCCGGGCTGCCCGCACCTTCCACTACCACGACCTCGTATTGTTCGCAGAGTCGTTTATGCGATTCTAATACTGCGCTCATGGCGCGTTTTTTATAGGCGTGGTAATCCTGGGCTTCCATATTGCTCAGGGCTTTGCCGTGAATAATAACCTGCGCTCCGGTGTCGCTATTGGGCTTGAGAAGTACCGGGTTCATATCGGTATGTGGTGCTAGCCCGCAGGCTTGCGCTTGAACGGCTTGGGCGCGACCAATCTCACCACCCTCTATAGTTACCGCGCTATTGAGCGCCATATTTTGCGGTTTGAACGGTGCCACTCGCAAACCACGGCGCTTAAACACGCGGCATAAGCCAGCCACCGTGACGCTCTTGCCCGCGTCTGAGGTGGTGCCTTGAATCATCAATGTTAGGGTCATGGTTTTGGTCGTCGAGGTTAAAAGTTTATTGATCTTGCCAACCGTCATGCATGATCAGTTCGTCCAAATTTCTTCGCGTGTCCCAGGCTTCTGTCTCTAGCATGGGACGGGGATAGAAGGCCTTCACGGGGCCCAAACATAGCACCGCAATAACCCTGCTGCCGCTAGGCATATTCAGTAAGTTTTGCAAAGCTAGGGGGTCGAACAGGGATACCCAACCCATGCCCAGTCCCTCTGCTCTTGCCGCTAGCCACAAGTTTTGAATAGCGCAGGACGCGGAGGCGAGATCCATTTCCGGTAAGGTGCGCCGACCAAAGATGTGTTTGTCGCGATCATCCATTAAGCAGACAACCAATAGTTCCGCGCAGTCGCGGATGCCCTCTACTTTTAAACGCATGAATTCGTCTTCACGCTTGTTGATGGCTTGGGCGGTTTTGATGCGCTCGTCTTGAACTAGATGATAAATATTTTCGCGCAGTTCAGGTTTGCAAATTCGAATAAATCGCCAAGGTTGCATAAAGCCAACACTGGGGGCGAGATGGGCGGCGCCTAATAGTTTTTTTAAAATTGCTTCGTCAACGACTCCACCGGTGAAGTGGCGCATATCGCGCCGCTCTGCCATCACCCGGTAAACAGTATCCCGCTCTGCTTGCTGGTAGCTAAGCGGATTATCATCTGAGGTGCTCACGGCGCGCCGGCCCGGTTGCTTAGCGGCACAAAATAAGTTTGACCATCGCTGGTGATTTTACTGAGTGCTTGGTCGTAAAGACGCTCTAGTGCCGTGACCGAAAGCATGGTGTCGGCATCGCCCCAGCAAGCCTCGCCATTGGGATAGATCAGCAGGATTTTGTCACACCAGTGCGCGGCTAAATTCAAATCGTGTAGACACAGAATAACGCCGCAGCCGGCATCCGCTTGCTCTGCTAGCAAGCTCATAATTTGCACTTGATGCTTTAAATCTAGGTGGTTGCTGGGTTCGTCGGCCAGCCAAAGTTTTGGGCTTTGACACAGGGCGGTAGCAATGGCTAGCCGTTGACGTTCGCCGCCAGAAAGAGTGCTGACCAGGCGATTTTCTAAATCTGCTAATTCTAATTTTTGCAGTGCATCGCGGGCGATAGCGAGGTCGTCTGCGGTCTCAATATCCCAGGGTGAAATAAACGGGTGGCGACCGATCATGGCGGTTTCTAAGACTGTGGCGGGAAAGCCATCGCCGCTATTTTGGAATACCACTGCCAGCTGTTGGGCGACGTGTTTGCGGCGCATATGCTGAATATTTTTTGCGTTCAATATTACTTCGCCATCGCGGGGTTTCCGCAGTCCGGCAAGGGTATGCAATAAGGTGGTTTTGCCTGCGCCATTAGGACCGAGTACGCCCCATATTTCACCTGCCTTAATTTCGAAGGACAGGGGGGTGCCGCTGGGGCGTTCGGGTATGTCGATAAGCAGATCTTTCGCTATCAGCATTTTCAGCGGCTCCGGTGTAATAAATACAGGAAACTGGGCACACCAATAAGCGCGGTTATCACGCCGGCGGGAAGTTGCTCGGGTGCGATTAAAGTGCGCGCCAAGGTGTCCGCCAAGGTGAGCAGAGCGCCGCCGGCCAATGCTGCGGCCGGAAGAATAAGACGCTGATCATTGCCCAATACCAGTCGTAACATATGGGGCACAATTAAACCGACAAAACCGATGCTGCCAGCAGTGGTCACTGCAAACGCGGTGAGTAAACTGGCGGCAATATAAATAGTCCATTCCAATGGCCTAACCGCGACACCTAATGCCGAGGCCTGCATCTGACCGCGCGCTAAGACATTTAAGCTGCGGCCCAGTGGCAACATCACCACTGAAATAATAGCCAGTACACACAGGGCAGGCCAAGGCGAGCGCGCATAGGCGAGATCGCCCATCAGCCAATACAACATACCGGGCAATTGGTCGCTGGGGCTCACTGCCAACATAAAGGTAATGGCGGCTCCCCAGCCAGAGGCGATAACGACGCCGGTGAGTAATAAGCGCGTGGGCGTCCAGCTACCGGTGCCGTGGGCAAGTCCAAATACGGTGACCGCTGATACCATCGCGCCGATAAATGCCGAGCCAGAAACAGCGGCGGCGCTTAAGCCGCTGAGCATAGCCATTAGGGCGCCAACGGCGGCGCCACCAGATAAACCGAGGACGTAGGGGTCTGCCAGTGGATTGCGAAGCAATACTTGCATTAGGGCGCCCGCAACAGCGAGCAGTCCGCCAGCGGCAAAGGCTGATAATGCCCGGGGAAGACGTAATTCAAATACCACGGTGCGGTGCAGCGGCTCGCCGCCGCCACTTAAAACCTGCCAAAGTTCTTGATGTGATATTTGTACACTGCCGGTGGTGATAGCCAGCGCTATCGCACCTAGGGTGAAGACAAATAAGAGTAGCAGCGGCATAAAGAAAACCGGCAAGCTGCTGTTTTTAGCGGGGACGTCAACGGCGGCCACGGGCGGTTTCCAAATGTTCACAGAGCAGGGTGGTGCCTTGCAGTAGGCGCGGGCTTGGACGTTGAATAGTCGATGGTGGAATAAAAAATAAATTATTGCGACGCACGGCAGTAAGACCCCTAAAGCGCTGCCAGTCTGTTAGCCAATCGCGATTTTCCTCTCCCATGCCGCCGGCAATGATGGTTTCTGGGTCGCTAGCTAGTACCGCTTCGCTGTCGATGCGCGGGGTTAAACTTGGCAGTTCGCCAAAGACATTAATTCCGCCGCAAATGCGGATTGCTTCGCTGATGATGTGTTCATTATTAACGGTCATCAGCGGCTTTGGCCAAATTTGCTGAAACACGCCAACGGCAGGCGCATCGCTGTAGCGCGCCTTCAGCGTAGTCACGCCGCGGCGGAATTCCGTCGCGGCGGCCTTGGCGGTGTCGGCGGTACCCGCGAGTGCACCGAAGCGTTCAAGGCTGGTGGCAATGTCTTCAAATGTGCGCAGTTCGCTTAAGTAAATAGGCATGCCGAGTGTTTGCAGTTGTGATAACTGTTCGCTGGGGTTGCCGCTAAGCCAGCCGATGAGCAGGTCGGGCTTTAAGGCGAGAATGGCTTCTTGATCAAAGCGGTTGTAACTGCCAACCCGCGGCAGTGCTTTAGCGGATTCCGGGTAGTCGCTAAAGCTGACAGCGGCGACTAACTTGTCGCCTGCACCGGCGGCGTAAATCAGCTCGGTTGCACCTGGCGATAATGCGATGATACGTTGCGCCGCTTTCGGTATGCAGAGTTGCGCGCCACTATCATCGCTCACACAAATGTCCGCCTGAGCGTTTGCGCAAACCAAGATTGCCGCTAATAGCAGGCCGATGATGGTATTGGTTTGCTGACGGCGCATTACCATTCCACGCCCTTGCGCGCTTTAATACCGTTGTGAAAAGCATGCTTTTTGTTGTCGATCATCGATACGGTGTCAGCCAGTTCTTTGAGTGGCACTGGCGCTCCGCGTCCGGTGATGATTACACTTTGTTCGCGGGGCCGATTGCGCAGCGCCTCATAGACTTCTTCGGCGTCGATATAGCCGTACTTTAATATATAGGTGAGTTCGTCTAGCAGTACGAGATGAATGCTGTCGTCTTGCAATAAAATCTGGCATTGCTGCCACGCTTGCTGAGCGGCTGCGCGGTCTTGCTCCCTGCTTTGGGTTTCCCAGGTAAAGCCTGAACCCATTACAATGAAGGGGACTTCGGGGCAGCGCTGTTGAATGAAGTTGCGCTCGCCACAATCCCACGTGCCTTTTATAAACTGTACTATTGCGACTTTATAGCCGTGGCCCAAGGCGCGAATGATGGTGCCAAAGCCGGAACTGGATTTACCTTTGCCGGGGCCGCTTAATACAATTAACACGCCGCGTTCTTCAGTGGCCTTGGCGACTTTTTCGTCGATCATGGCTTTTTTGATTTGCATTCGCTGCTGGTGCTTTTCTTCTTCATTAAGCGTCATGATGGCTCCTGCTTTGAATAGTGTCGGCACCGCGCACAGCACGGCGCCGAACTCATAGGGGGCAAATAATACCCTTATTTTGGTGTGTAGGTGATACTGAACATTGCCTCACGGCCAATGGATACATAATCGCCAAAGCTAAAACTGCGCGCGCTGACATATTCTTTGTCGAAAATGTTTTTCAGTGCCAGTTGCAGCTTTACTTGCTCGTTCACACGGTAAAGCACGGTGCTATCGACTAGGCCATAACCACTTAATTCGTCAGTGTTGGCGGTGTCTTCATAGCGGCTGCTAACCAGGCGCAGGCTGCCACTGACTCCCCAGTGCTGCCATTCACGAGCCACATCGAGATTGGCTTGCTTGTCAGCGCGGCGCCGCAACTCTAAACCGGTGTTGGCGTCGGTGGCGTCTAATAGTGTGACGTTGGCGTCAATGCTCCAGTGTTGGATAGTGCTTGAGACACTGAATTCCCAGCCTTTTATTTCTGCGCCTTCAATTTGATCAGGGCCAAAGGTGGCGGGGTTATATTGGATGAGCTTATCGACGTCATTTTCAAAACGGCTAATAGCCCAGCTACCCCAGCGCTGATTTCCGCGCAGTTCAAGCTCTATGTTTTCAGAGGTTTCCGGATTTAAGGTCGGCACGCCGTAAAAGGGATAGTAGAGATCGTTAAACGTCGGCGCGTTATAGCCTTCTCCGTAAGAGCCGATAATTTTAATTTCAGCGCTGATGTCAAAACCCATGGACAGATTTTTAGTTTCGTTTTTGCCGAACTGGTCGTTATCGTCTTTGCGAAAACCAATAAGCGTATCGACTACGCCGTAGTCGCCCTGCCACTGAATGTAGCCGGCCTTGTTGCCACGGCTTACTTCGCCGTAGCTGAGATTGCTTTCGACGTGATCGAGGGTGCGCTCGGCGCCCACGGTAATCACATGGTGTGCACCTAGCATTAAATCGTTTTGAAGATTGTAGATGCGCCGTTTGGTATCGAAGGTATCGCCACTTATCCCTGACGCAGCGGGGTCGATATAGCGGTAGTCGATGGTTGATTTATCCGCTGATTCACCGGCAGATAGAGTGAGTAGCCAGTTGCTGAGTGGTCGAAATTGGCCGCGAATATTAGCGACACTGACTTCCCCTTCGGTATATGGCGAACATTCAAATGCGGTGAAGGCACTATCGTAGCAGCTACCGTCGTAGTCGCTTTCGGTTTGGCTAGTTTGATAAAACGCGAATATTTTAGCGCGGTCACTTATTTTGTGACTGACACTGACATTGATGGCCGTTTGCTCAAAACCATCCTTGTCGCCGCTGACACCGGCTTTGCTTGAAGTGTTATCAACGCCATCGGTTTCTTCGCTTAGTACACTAATATTGGCTTGGGTTTGCTCATTGCCACCGCTTACGGCGGCCACTATTTTGCGAGTGCCTTGGGTGCCAGCACCTACTTGCAACATGGGTTGCAGGCCTTCGCTATCATGGTATTTGCGGGTAATTATATTGATAACGCCGCCGATAGCTTCCGAACCATAAAGACTGGAGCGTGAGCCGCGTACTATTTCCACCCGCTCAATCAACTCCGGTGGCAGATTGGTCAGTGATGGGCTGCCGAGAGTGGCAGAGCCGATACGCACGCCGTCAATCATCACCAAGGTGTGATTGCTTTGATTGCCGCGAAGAAACAGACTGGTAGCGGCGCTGCGACCGCCGTTGCGGACAAAGCTAACCCCCACCGCGCGGGACAGTAGCTCCTGTAAATCGGCTGGCTGAATACGTTCGATATCAGCGCGTTCAAACACGGTCACCGGCGCAAGAATATCTGCCACCGATTGCTCGGTACGGGTTGCCGTGACCACGGTGGTTTCTATGTGGGATTCGTCAGCCGCAAAAAGCGGTGACGTTGCGAATGTAAAAATACTGCCAACAGCAGCAAGGGTCATTTTGTTCATGGTGTGCCTCAGAGCTATGAAAGAAAGCAATGAGGGAGGGATAGGGGTTATATACAAGTATACGACCACTGATGGAGCCCTCCGCTTCATCGGGTGAATCACAGTAGAGGCCGGTTCCGGGCTTGCGCGCTCTGTTGTCCAGAGATCGCTTACCGTTGCGGGGGCAGCGTCGGCATTGCGGCGACTCGTGAGAGTGTTCGCGCACCTGACTTCCCGTTTAACTCTTTGCACCTTACTTAAGGAGCGCAGAGCACCTGCTACTTGGCGCGCACTCTAAGGCGGCGCTGGGGTATTGTCAAATTGAAAGCGGGGCTCAACTTATATTTATTCAGACTTGGCCAGCGCTTGAGAGGCGCTTAATTTCTGCGAGAAGCTGCTTGTTAAGCGGCACCTTGATATTGTGTTGGTCGGCTAGTTTGCAGAGGTAGCCGTTAATGGCGTCGATTTCGGTGTCGCGGCCGGCGCTTATATCTTGCAACATGGAGGAGCGATTAGCGGCGGTAGTGGTGGCAACATTAGCCACGTGTTCGTGAAGATCGTCTAGCCAATGTGAGCGACCGAGGGCGGCGCTGACCCGCAATATCTCATCGATGATTTCGTGCATTTGGGCGAGAATTTCGGGCCTTGTTAGCAGCTCACCGTTGCGGCAGCGATGAATCGCAGTGAGGGGGTTAACAACACAATTTACCGCCAGTTTACGCCATAAAACGGCGTCGATATTGTCGCAGATATCCACTTTCAGCGGTGGGAACGATAGCGACTCAGCGAGCTGCGCGCGTGCCGCTTGTTCGTGCTTGTCGCTATTGGCGGACGCGCCGATAAAGGTATGACCATGTCCCGCGTGAACGTATTCAAAATCGGATTGCCGATAGCAGCCTTCGGTGGTGGAGCCTTGCAATACGTTGGCGTGGGGGAATTCCCGCTGAATTTGCTCCGCAATACCAAGACCGTTTTGAAGCAGTAGCAATATCGCGTGCTCGTCAATGTGCTGCTTTATAGCGTTTAAGGCGCTCAGCGTGTGCTGGGTCTTGGTGGTGATCAGCAATTTGTGAATGGGGGCTGTCACACTTTGCGGGCAATCCGCCGCTAGCAGGCTGATCAGGGTTTGCCCGGCACTGATTAAGTGAGTGCCACCGTGTTGATGGTAGTTGTTTGCAGTGACTTGATTGCGCAGAACAAGGCGGATGTTTGCGCCTGCTTGGTAGCCGTATGTTGCCCACAGGCTGCCGATAGCGCCAGCGCCAAGAATATATAGAGGGCTTGCTAATGCGGGCTGTAAAGTGGCTTTTAACATGGGTTGCCTTGGCGACGCCTTAGTTTTTTCCTAGATACATTTTGTCACTTAGCAGGGAATGCTAAACTGCGCCCCGCAACATAACAAAGGAAATTAGGCTATGCCAGCGTTTGATATTGTCTCAGAAGTCGATCTACACGTTTTTAGCAATGCGGTTGATCAGGCCGGCCGGGTTATTGAAACTCGTTTTGATTTTAAGGGTGTAGACGCGCGGTTTGAGCGCGACGCGCTGACCGTAACCATGTTCGCCGAGGCGGAGTTTCAGTTACAGCAAATGGAAGACCTGCTGCGCGCGGCCTTAATAAAGGTAAAGATCGATCCTCTAGCTATGGAATTAGCGGATGTTAAGGGTGCCGGTAAGCAAGTGAAACAATTGGTTACTATGCAAAGCGGCCTGACCTCGGATGTCGCTCGCAAGATTATTAAGTTGATTAAAGAAAATAAAATCAAGGTGCAAAGCCAGATTCAGGATGAGCAAGTGCGGGTGACGGGCAAAAAACGCGATGATCTGCAGCAGGTCATGGCCTTGCTGCGAGCCGAAGAGCTTGATCAGCCTCTGCAGTTTACAAATTTTAGAGATTGATAATCTTTAGGGAAAGCTCAATGCGCCTTCTGATGAGCTTCGTAGCAATGGCAAGGTTGCAAATATGAGTAGTGATGTAGAGCGCGACGATTTGATCTGGTGGCGGCAGAAATCTGTCTGGATCATGATTTTTCTTGGTTTTTCTGCGGGCGTGCCCTTGCTGCTAATTTTCTCTAGTTTGTCGCTTTGGCTAAGGGAGGCGGGTGTCAGCAAAGCTGATGTTACCTATTTTAGCTGGGCGGCTTTGGGTTTTTCCTTCAAATTTGTCTGGGCGCCTCTGGTCGATAAATTGCCACTGCCTTTTCTTAGCGCGGCGATGGGCCGGCGGCGCAGCTGGCTGCTACTGGCGCAGTTGGGCGTGATTGCGGCTATTTGCATGATGGCCCTAACAGACCCTCAGCAACAATTACAGATGATGGCTGTCGCCGCAGTATTGCTGGGCTTTTCTGCCGCTACGCAAGATGTGGTTATCGACGCCTTTAGGATTGAGTCAGCCGACGCTCGAATGCAGGCCCTGCTTTCGGCTACATATATTGCGGGATATCGGATTGGTATGATTGCCGCAGGTGCAGGAGCGCTGTATTTGGCGCAGTATTTTGGTAGTACCACCGATGTTTATCACTACGACGCCTGGCGCAATACCTATTTGTGTATGGCCGCAGTGATGGGGGTGGGCTTGCTTACTACCTTGGTGATTGCTGAGCCCGAGCGCGGTCTTAGTCCATATACCTACCCCACTGGGGACTATTTGCGGTTTTTCTTTGGTTTTACCTTTTCGATATCCGCTTTTGTGGCGGTGTTGTTCTTGGTGCCGTCATCGCCGCATTGGTTTGACGGCGCAATGCAGTATCTACTGAGTTTTGCATATGGCGCTTTGCGTCTGATTTTGGCGGCTGGTATGGGGCTGTTGATGTTTCGAATATTGACGGGGCTTGGCTTTGTCAACGCCACTCTGGTATCTGAGAGTTACACCCAGCCGATTAATGACTTTATTAAGCGCTATGGCAGTCTGGCGATATGGATATTACTGTTGATCGGGTTTTATCGAGTGTCCGATATTATCCTCGGGGTTATCGCCAATGTTTTTTATCAGGACATGGGTTACAGCAAAGACCAAATTGCCAGTGTCACCAAAATTTTTGGTGTGCTGATGACGATTGTCGGCAGTTTTCTTGGCGGTTTTCTAACCCTCAAATTTGGCGTAATGCGGGTGCTGATGCTGGGGGCAATATTGGTCTCCCTAACCAATTTGATGTTTATGTGGTTGGCGGGCCTAGGGGTAGATATTATTGCCTTAACGCTAGTGATTGCCGCCGATAATTTGAGTGGTGGTGTCGCCGTTGCCGCCTTTGTCGCTTGGCTATCTAGCCTAACGAATGTGTCGTTTACCGCTACCCAGTACGCTATTTTTAGTTCGATTATGACTCTGTTTCCAAAGTTGTTGGGCGGATACTCTGGGACGGTAGTCGAATCTGTGGGCTACCCTCCTTTTTTCTTGTTGGCCAGTGCCATGGGATTGCCCGTCATTGCCTTGGTATGGTATCTGACCAAACGGCTTGGAAAGCTAGGCTAGCGGCGTGTGCTATTCTTATCTCAAGTTGCATATCGCAGGGCAGCAATACTGATTGAGAAACGAAATCTTGAATCGATAGAGGGTGGCGCTGTGATCAGAGCAGGCGATAGTAAATGGTAAAATCTAAAACCTTGGTTGGGCGCCTTTGTTATCGTCACTGGCCAACGGCACTCGTGCTTTTGTGCTTGTTAGTCCTGTATTACTTTCACACTCTTTACGACATATCCTATCTGCGCGATCAGGTGGCGGACGGTCAGTGGTGGAGGGTCTTCAGCGGCCAATTTGTCCATAATAATAGCTCCCACCTGTTCTCTAATATGGCAGCGCTGCTGCTGTGCAGAGTTTTACTGTCGATAGTGTATAGCGAGCGTGATTTTACTCTCAGTTTATTGAGCTGTGCGTTTTTGACTGGAGTGTTAATTCATTTTTTGTTGCCGTCATACGACTACTATTTAGGGGTGTCGGCGGCACTTTATGGGGTTTTGATCGCGGGTGCTTTGGCTATGTGGCGCGGACGCCCATATGCGGGCGCGTCCTTATTCGTGCTCGTTATCGCTAAATTATCGTTAGATTATCTTGTACCTGATTCCGTCGCCCCTGTGTCGGATCGTATTGGCGTTCCGGTGGCTGTCGAGGCGCATTTTGTGGGGGTGTTTGCCGGTGTACTAGTTGGGGTGGGTGAAGCTGCGCTGGGTTTAATCAGGCCAGCGGCACTGCCGCCAAAATAAGTGCCCTGATTCGTCTGCGCTGGACTCTGCAATTAAATGACCTAACTGGCGCTGATAGCTTTCGCTATTCGGTGGCAGGCTGATTTTTCCTTGGCTGTTTACAATTCTGAACCAAGGCAGGCTGCTATCTTTAGGAAGTTGACCGAGTAGCCGGCCAACGTAGCGAGCGTGACCTGGTAGACCTGCGAGTTCAGCAACCTTGCCGTAGCTGCACAATCGCCCCGCTGGGACGCCGTGAATAACCGCGTAAATTTGTTGAATGCTTTCCTGGTTCATATTATCCGTTGAGCGACTTACTCGGCTTCTAGGTTGCGGGTACGCTCCCAGTAATCCTCATAAAAGAAATCAACTTTGCCAGTTTCTAGGGAATATTCCGCTCCAACAACCATTAGCTTGCCCTCACTAATTAGCTTTTCGAGGGTGGGGGAGCCGCTGCTTAGATGCTCTACCGAGGTTCTTACATTGGCCCGCACACACTGCTCAATTAGTGCTTTATGGTCGTGACGTAATTCCGTAGAAAGCAGCGTTTCGACAGCTGGGCGAATACGTTTAACGATGGAGTGCAGATTCTGTGATGGGATTTTGCTATTGCCGGTGAGGACGTCGACGGTGGCAGAAATAGCGCCGCAATTTGAATGACCTAAAACCACCACTAAGGGGGTGTTAAAACTTAAGGCGGCAAATTCAACGCTACCGATTCCCGATGGCGCGACAACATTGCCGGCAACGCGGATAACGAACAAATCACCAAGGCCTTGATTAAAAACCAGTTCGGCGGGAACTCTAGCGTCAGAGCAGCCGAGCACGATGGCAAAGGGCGCTTGAATTTCGATAAGTTCTGGACGTTTATTGTTGGTGATAGTCGCGTAGTCGCTGTTTACATTTTTGACAAAGCGGGCATTACCCTCTTTTAGTCTCGCGAGCGCTTCTTGAGCTGTGATCATGTATATATTACCGTTAATTGGACCATTGCTTATAGCCAGTCGCTAATGAGTACACCAATGCCAAAACTTTCGATGGCGTTGTTGTATTCAATTAGACTCTCTCCGTAGCCATTAAAATACTTTACGTAGGCCTTTACTCGCGAATTAATTGGAAAGCTCCAGCCTAGTTCAATAGCGCCTTTGTTCTCGCTGCGTAAATTATTGCGTAGCATGACGCTTAGTGTTCGCTTGTGCCACTGGTAAATACCCATCCACTCAAAATGGCCTAGGTATTTCTCGATGTCCGGGTTGTCATCGTCTGCCGCTGACTCCGGTAGTCGATACCAAGGTTTGAACGACATCGCAAAGCGATCGCGCTCAAATACCATATTTAACATAATGCGATTCCAGCTGCGCGATAAAGGCTTGCCGCGGCCGTTGGATTGATGGTTGAAAACAAACTGATTTGCTACATTGCGCAAACCCATCAATTCCCAGTCATTGGTAAATGTGAGCATGAGCTCGGGTTCGTGGTTGGTTTCCCGGAACGGCGCGGACGCAGCGCTATTGTAGGCCTGCCAAAAAGAGCGATTGGTGTAACCAACGCTTAGATAGCCATTATTCTTGTAAATCTCTTCCCACACGGTGAGCTTAATGCTGAGCTGAAACTCCAATTCTATGCTGTCCGGCTCGGCACTATTATTGGCGAGGAAGTCTGTGTAATCGCCAAGGTCGTCGCGGTATGACACCGGGAGTATGTAATTGGTTCGATGCGGTGTTAGCACAAATGGATTGTTGGTGGTGAAGCGTTCCAAGGCGAAGCGCTCTTCGATCACACCGCTGCGACGGTCAGTATTTTGTACTTTCTCTCGGCCTGCTTCGTAGCTTATTTCTGGGCTTGCCGAAGCTGCCGTCGATGCCTCACAAAAACTGCGCAACTCGGCAACTGTGGTGGAATCGGCGAACGATTGTGCTGCCAGCTGCAGGCATTCAGCGACCTTATCGTTGGTTTGTGCATGACTTTGATTTACACAGAACAGGCTGGCATAAAACCATAGCAGAGCCAAGTGTGTGCCTAATCGCATTATGATTATTGTCTCTCTGTTGCTAGTTTGTGGCAGGCGCAATTGTAAACCAAACTAGGGTATTGTGATGGAGTTTTTATACCCAGTTACCTAAGGGGCACCTGCGCTGGTCACAGCCGCTTGAATTTGCCGCTGAGCCCCCCAATATCTCAATAACTGCTGAGCTAAGTGAGTCCCTGATGCGATTTTTGTTCTTAATATTTGTTGGTCTACCGATTATTGAAATGTGGCTGCTGCTTAAAATTGGCGCGGTTATCGGCCCGCTACCCACGATCGCTATGGTGGTGACCACCGCGGTAATCGGTGCGGCCCTTCTTAAACAACAGGGCCTCGACACTTTAACGCGCGCTCAGCAGCGTATGAATTCAGGTCAGGTGCCAGCTACCGAGATTTTAGAGGGCCTGATGTTAGCCGTGGGTGGCGCGCTGCTACTTACTCCCGGCTTTGTCACCGATGCCATCGGTTTCGCGTGCTTGATTGCCCCCTTGCGCAGAATGCTCGTTGCAGCGCTGATTAAGCGGGGTGTGATGCAGGTGCAGGTGAATCAGTTTGGCGGCGGTTCCAGTCCTTTTGGCACTGCCAATCAAGAATTTGGCGCGGAACCCAATTCTCGCACCCAAGATATACCTCCCCAAGATCGCTCTATCGACCCAGTCATTATCGAAGGCGAGTACAAAAAAGAAGAATAATTTTTTGCGGCCGCTCTTGAAATGTTTTCTGTGAACCCCATTTACAGGACAGCCCACGGTGACTTGGTGATTGCACTTGGTTTTCCCAGTTGGAGCATAAGTATGCTCCAATCCGTATGAAAGGGGGTTCAGGTCAAAGCACTACAGACTGCAACAGTCTTATGGGTTTGGGCTGATGCCGGCGTAGCCGGTCAAAATAAATTCTAAATCATTGATTTAATGGAGATTGACAAAAATGAAAATTCGTCCGTTATACGATCGTGTTGTTATCCGTCGTAAGGAAGAAGAGAAAACTAGTGCCGGCGGTATCGTTTTACCTGGTTCAGCAAAAGAAAAGCCAAATCAAGGTGAAGTACTTGCGATTGGTGAAGGCAAGTTGCTAGAGAACGGTGAATTGCGTCCGGTTGGCGTAAAAGTGGGCGAGCTGGTTATTTTTGGTCAGTACGCTGGTAGCGCAGTAAAAATCGACGGCGAAGAGCTGATCGTGCTGAGTGAATCAGAAATCTTTGGTGTGGTAGAAGCTTAATTCCCACACAGAATTTCTTTTGAATCAACGAATTAGTTAATAAAAGGGTTATACGATCATGGCAGCAAAAGACGTAGTATTCGGTAATGAAGCACGCCAGCGCATGGTGGCTGGTGTTAATATTTTGGCAAATGCCGTTAAGGTCACTTTGGGTCCTAAAGGCCGTAACGTTGTTCTTGAAAAATCATACGGTGCACCAACCATCACTAAAGATGGTGTATCTGTAGCGAAAGAAATTGAGCTTGAAGACCGCCTTGAAAATATGGGCGCGCAAATGGTGAAGGAAGTTGCTTCACGCGCTTCTGACGATGCCGGTGATGGCACCACCACTGCAACTGTTTTGGCTCAGGCTATTGTGAACGAAGGTTTGAAATCTGTTGCTGCTGGCATGAATCCAATGGATATCAAGCGCGGCATCGACAAAGCAATTGCAGCCGCTGTTGCTGAAGTCAAAAAACTGGCTAGCCCATGCTCTGATACTAAAGCGATTGCCCAGGTCGGTACTATCTCTGCCAATAGCGACGCAAATATCGGTGACATCATTGCTGAAGCAATGGAGAAAGTCGGTAAAGAAGGCGTTATCACGGTTGAAGAAGGTCAAGGCCTAGAAAACGAGTTAGAAGTTGTTGAAGGTATGCAGTTCGACCGCGGTTACTTGTCACCTTACTTCGTTAACAACACTGAAAATATGAGTGTTGAGCACGACAGTCCATTCATTTTGTTGGCTGACAAAAAAGTCTCTAATATTCGTGAATTGCTGCCCTTGCTTGAGCAGGTCGCTAAATCTAGCCGTCCGCTGATTATTGTTGCAGAAGACGTTGAAGGCGAAGCACTGGCCACTCTGGTTGTTAATACCATGCGTGGCATCGTTAAAGTTGCTGCCTGTAAAGCGCCCGGCTTTGGTGATCGTCGTAAAGCGATGTTGCAAGACCTTGCAATTCTGACTGGCGGTACCGTTATTTCTGAAGAAGTGGGTCTAGATCTTGAGCAAGTGACTCTTGAGCACCTTGGTACCGCTAAGCGCGTGACCATGGATAAAGACAACACCGTGATTGTTGATGGCGCTGGCGAAGCCGCTGCTATTCAAGCGCGTGTTGGCGAGATCCGCACTCAGATCGAAAACACCAGCTCTGACTACGACCGTGAGAAGCTTCAAGAGCGCGTAGCTAAATTAGCTGGCGGTGTTGCGGTTATCAAGGTTGGCGCAGCTACTGAAATGGAAATGAAAGAGAAGAAAGCCCGCGTTGAAGATGCGCTGCACGCAACCCGTGCTGCTGTTGAAGAAGGTGTGGTTCCTGGCGGTGGTGTTGCTCTGGTTCGCGCGGTTTCTAATATCGGCCTTATTGAAGGCGATAACTTGGATCAAACTGCCGGTATCAATGCAGCCTTGCGTGCACTGGAAGCGCCAATGCGTCAAATCGTTGCCAACGCTGGTGATGAAGCATCGGTTGTTCTAGATAAGGTTCGCAACGGTACTGGTAACTTCGGTTACAACGCAGCGACTGGCGAATACGGCGATATGATGGAAATGGGTATTCTTGACCCTGCCAAAGTAACGCGTACTGCACTGCAGGCAGCGGGTTCGGTTGCTGGTCTAATCATCACAACTGAGTGCATGATTGCTGATGCGCCTAAGTCTGATGAAGGCGCTGGCGGCATGCCTGATATGGGCGGCGGTATGGGTGGTATGGGCGGCATGGGCGGCATGATGTAATTTAGCCCCTCCGTTCTACCAAAAACCCCGCTTCGGCGGGGTTTTTTTATGCCTCAATTTTGAGCCCCCTCAGCCTCCCACTAGCTATCTAACATGCTGCCTAAGTTTTGGCTTGTGTGCTCAGGTCTAATTTGTGTAGTATTGTCATATAAATGAAAAAATGTGTATTAGTTGGGTCTCGGTTGGGCGCAGCGAAACACGATTCAAGTCATAACAATAAGTCTTCAGGTGTCTCTTATGTCCCTTAGTCGTTATTTGTGCGTCCTACTAGCTGTTGCAGCCTTATCGGCTTGCGGTGGTAATTCTGTCTCAAGCACCGGATCTGTCGGTTCACCGACAGATGGTGGTAATGGTGGTGGGGGCGGAACTCCGACCCAGGACACCGATTCTGACGGCATAGCGAACGATGTCGATAATTGTCCTCAAGATAGCAATCCGGGGCAGGCAAATGCCGACCTCGATGACCTTGGAGACGCCTGCGATCCAGACGCTGACAATGATGGTGTACTAAACGGCGGCGATAACTGCCCGGTCGTCGCGAATTCCGATCAAGCGGATTTAGACGGCGATCTTATTGGTGACGCCTGTGATGACGAAGATAATAGCGGTGATGGCGGCGGCGATCAGCCCGTAGATACCGATATGGACGGTATTGCGGATGCGGATGACAATTGTCCCGTTGACTCTAATCCCGGTCAGGCCGACGCAGACACCGACGGCGTCGGTGATGCTTGTGATAACGATGCCGATAATGATGGGGTGGATAATGCCGGTGATAATTGCCCTGCGGATGCCAACTTAGATCAGCAGGATACAGATGGGGATGGCATCGGTGATGTCTGCGACCCTCAGGATGATCGCGACACCGACGGTGATGGTGTAACAGAAGCTGATGACAACTGCCCCGCGCTCGCCAATACCAATCAGCAAGATTTAGATGGCGATGCCATTGGCGACGCCTGCGATCCAGAAGATAACCGCGACAGCGATGGTGACAATGTTGGCAATGAGTCTGACTTATGTGCAGACACCGCCGCGGGCGAGAGTGTAGACGGCAACGGCTGCGCAGTGAATCAAACCAATGCCTCATGCGGCGACAGCTTTGCCAGCGTCACGGCAAATCGCCACTATCAAGTAAACCTAGTGTCGGCTAGCGGCGAAAATATCAGCTTTGAAGTGTTTGAGCCCGCTGAAATAAATTGTGGCCAGCGCGCTTTAGGTGCCCACCCTTTGGTTCTTCATAGCCATGGTTTCGGTGGTGCACGGGTCAGTGATACCGGCAGCGGATATACAGGTAATGCGCTTGATAGATTGGTCGCTGGCGGTTACCCGGTAATCAGTATAGATTTGCGCGGCTTTGGCGACAGCGGTGGCACCGTGAGGGTGATGGACCCTGAATTTGAAGGTCTGGATCTACTGCAGATTTTGGACTGGGCAGAAGCCAATCTCGATTACCTAGCGTGGCGTGACGAAAGCACCGGCGACTTAGCAGCGCGCCCAGAAGTGCCAGTGAGTGTTGCTGGTGGCGTCAACTTGCTGACCGGTTCAGTGGGTTCAAGCTATGGCGGTGGCTATCAAATGCTGATTCACGGCGTTGATGAAAAGCAGCGCCTAGATGCGATGGTTCCCGATATAACTTGGCACAATCTCCCCTATAGCCTTAATCAGGGTGACGTTGTTAAATCTGCGTGGTCGCTATTGTTGGTTGCTGGAGGAACGGCAGGTAGTGTTCAGCCAGGCTTGGAGAATCAGGAATCGCCGCTGGCGCGAGGTCTTGATCCCTTTGTGCTGGAAACCTTGGCGCGCGGCGTGGCGACTAACGAGTTTCCCCGTGATGCGCTGGATTGGTTTACCTATCACAGCCCGCGTTATTGGTGCGGGCTGAATGGTCAGGCGACCATGCCCTACAGCGTCGCCGCGAGCCCATTGAATAATAATATCAGTAGTGAGTTTAACGAGGTTCCCGGTAGCAATACATACACTGGCCAGCCCGGTGTAGATATTTTACTTACCCAAGGTATCCGCGACACCTTGTTTAATTTTAATGAGGCATGGTGGAATTTTCAGTGCTTAAGCGAGCGAGCGGCGGCAACAGGCCACGAAGTTCGTATGCTGACCCATGAAAGCGGGCATATTATTTCCGGCTTTGTTCCTGAAAGCCCAGACCCACTTTATTTTCAAGCGCCAGGCGGTAAGTTTGCCTGTGGCGATATAAATCAGCGCGATGCGACGATTGCCTGGCTAGATGAAAAGCTCCGCGGTTTGCCGGCCGCTGCTTATCTCAGTGGCGAAAACGCAATTTGTACATCACTCGCGGATGATGATGCGGTGATGATTCCAGTATCACAATTTAAGGCGCGGCGTTCTGTTAATGACACAACGGCGGTGACGTTTACTGAATTCAATGATGTGTCGGCAAGCAATATCTTTAATGGTGTTGCCGCTCAAGTCGCCCATTTACCGTCGGCACTGGGGCAGGGGCAGGACGTTAATATTGTCCCTCTGCTGAGTGTGAACGATACCAATGGCGTCATTGTTGCGGGCATTCCCCAGCTGGACATTACGGTGACAACACCCCAGCAGATTAACGACGCGGTATGTGCGCTGGGCAGTATTCCTACCTTGCGAACGGGCTGTGACAGTATCTTGTTTGCCGGTTTGGCGATCCGCAGCGCTGGTGGTGAGTGGCGCTTGCTAGACGATCAGATAGCACCGGTACGAGGTTTGGGTGAGCATACCGATATCGATATGGTGGGCATAGCCGAGCGGCTAGTGGACGGTGATGAATTGGGTTTGTGGCTCAGTGGCTATCATCCTCAGTACCTAGAGGCGTTCTCCCGTGACATAACTATACCGGCAGTGAATGTGACAGCCAGTGTTAGGCTGCCACTGTTTGCTGTTAAGGCAGATGGCCAACCCGACTTTGAAGGCAATGTTGCCGCTTCATTTGGCGCACCTGATTTGAGCGGTGGTGGTGCAGGGCTGCCTATTCCCCAGTAAAAGAGGGAGGGGGAATCAAAACCTGTAAATCGGCCTAATGATCAAAGGCCAAAGCAAACGTTGGGAAGGGTAGTTTAAACTTCCCACTACCCGTCCAGAATAAGCATCTCTGTCTATTCCGCAGAGGTGCTTTTCTACGAAAAAACTGCCTAAGTCCTTCAAACTGAATCAAAGAAAGCATCGGGCGATAACACACAAGTTCACTCACAGGTCGCGTTTGCCTGTGTTGACATTGTCTGTGACCGGTGTGCCAATTGTTTTAGCTGCTAGTTTTTCGGAACCTCACCAAAAAAACCTATAACACACCGTACTTTACCTTGCTCATCGGTTTCCGTTACATCAAATCCAGACAGCAGCAACTGACCTTCTTGATGAATAGCCCAATGGTAGCGGTGAAAATTATGCTGAGAATCCACGCCACTGCTTCGAGAATACACTGCGCCCGGAATCTTTGACTTAACGTCGTGAATATTATGCTCAAATCCTTCAATACCAGTGACATCAATAGAGGGGTCAACAAAACGCACATTCGAATCTAGTGCTTTATCTAGGTGGTTTCTAACTTTGGCAGCGTCAGCTTCATTCCATGCTGCGAGCATGTGGTCAAGCGCTTCGGGATAATTGGCCATTCGTCACTCCTCGTATATCTAGTAAAAATGGGCAGCCGGTCAAGTGTCACCTGCAGGAGTCTTTTGGATGTCTGGTTGGGAACTGCTCCAAACTTTCTTCAAGTAACATTAGCAAGCGGTCGTCCCTCAAGAGTGCAACAGCGTCAGCAGGAGCAGCCGATTCTTTTACTTTCTTAATAAATTTGCTGGGCTCAGCAAAGATGTCAAATTTTTTATCTGCCATTGCAAGCACGTAGGCTTCAAGTATTGAAATTTCCGAAAAATCTCCTAGAACCTCGATTAGATTCTCAACCTGCCCGACGCCGTGCGTCCAAAGGTCTTCAATGCCATACGAAGTTTGTCCCCCGGATGAGTAGCAACGAGAGCCATATTTTGAACGCATTGCCTCAAGCTTTCCCATCATTAACTTTGGAATTTGAATGAGCCCCAAAGGCGAACCCTGATCGCCTCCATCAATTGGCACGGTCGTGTCACCACTCAAAATGAAAATAACCCTCTGAACCACCGCCCAGGCACAAAACAGAATGGCTTCTATTAACGCCCCGGTTTTTATTGATAGGGTTGGGCAAAAAAAGCTGGCCTGTGAAAGTGGTGCAGGTTCGCCTTCGACGAAGAGTGGATTTCCTGAGGGTTTGAAAATTAGAAGATTAATCTCACGCATATAGTCTTCGGCAGCAACACAAAAGGCTTCTAACTCCTGTGGTATAGCTCTTATAGAAACTGAACTTTGTTTCTCATGAGAAAATCCCCTTTTAACAACCTTAGCTCGAACATGTTGCATAACTGAAGCTGGCCACGATCGTTCCGCGTTACTAAAGTAATACAGCTCGCCAACTCGATTAGAGAATTGAGCGTGTGCAATAGAATTCTCCAGAAAAATCGCAAACGGTATCTCAATATTTTTTACCGAGGCTGCGGCAAGACCAATATGTACAAAAGCTCCGTTAATCAGCGCCATTGCTGTACCTTGCGGCGTGGGTATGTTCTTATCTCTAAATCTCTCAAATACATTACGAGCCCAATGTGCTGCAGGGATTACATCACCGCATGAATAAGATGAACCCTTTGGAATGAGAGGATTAAAGTCGGTTCTAACGCATAATTCCTGAAGCTCTCGATAACAACGGGTGTCTATCCCGGTGTAGCCAGCCGCGAGGGAATAAAGTTTGGCGTAAGATATGCACTTTACTTCAAAGGCACAGTAATTCTCACCATACGAAATCGCATGGGTAGACAATATCTCCGCATTAATATCAATGTTTTCGGTACCGAAACCTTCCTCCCCGTCTCTATGGCCCGTAAGCGTGTTTGTGCCGTAAACTCTAAAATTCAGCGTGTTTTGAAACTTACTAGCAATCTGAAAATCGCGATGTACACGATCATTCTCGGTCGCCCAAAGAGGTGGTGCTTTAGACGAGGCGGCGTAGTTCAATAAATCAAATAAAGTCTGCACTATCTTTCCTTTCTCGCGATAGCCACCGCTAATGCACCAATCGCAATAGCTATGGAGTATAAGGATAGGTCTATGGAGGAAATTGAAGGCCAATCTGTGAATCCTGGAATTTCGTCTGGAGAAAATGACTGATCACGAGAATACGCAAATAGATTTATACAAAAATCTAAAACCGCAACCCCACCGATTGCAGCAAGAGAAATTTCAACCATTTTTTCGTTGCGTATATGGCGCCGCTCAATCGCAGCCGAAATATCCTTGTTTAGTAACTCGCGCTTAACCGCAAGCGAGCTTTTAAGTAAGTCATACTCCCATGTAAAAAATAACGCGGTCGCGACCATTTTTCGATGGCCCTGAAGACCCAGCCATACGTCATTGAACAGGCTTTCTATGAAGTCTATATGTGAGGCAATCCTCATGTGGCTCGCGTAGTAGGTTTCCCGTTGAGCTTCTTCTGAAACTCTAGATTTTGAAACCATATTCCTCAATGTCGTATTGATCAGGTCGGCAAGAACGTAAAAATATGTAGCAGTTGATAATGCTGAGCGGAGGGAATGAATTTCGTCCTCTTGCAGCACACCAATCACCAGACTATTGCCGATAAAAAAATATGCAGTCGCATCACTGAAATTCACGCCATTTTTTTCATTTACTTTATTCTGTATCCATGATTCTAAAGAAACAACGTCAACGCGATTTTTATCTATAATCGCAATTCTTGTAACCCACAAGGGTGTCACTGGTGTTAATTCTATTGCCTCATGTTCGAATATCTTAAACGAATCTTTTGCGAGGAAGCAGGTAACTTCTCCAGCTTGAATTAGCAACTGGATTGCGCGGTCTACCTCTTCGAAGACGCTTGCATTTTTGTTAAGAAAGTCAACGCACAATAATGTTGTTAGTTCATCCAGATTTTTCGGCAGAACCTTACTTTCAGTAGGTCGATTATGAACAACGTCTGCTGCCATTTTGAGAATCGCAACTGTATTGTCATAAAATTCGACTATGCAATCGTAAACGCGAATGTCGTCATTATTGCCAATTTCAAGAGTTACTGTATCGAAACTTAGGGTAAGGAATGGCTTTGCGCTTGAAGGAAGACTATCTTCCATAATCGAGCTATATTTCAATTCGGCTAGTGATTTCGAATCTATACTTGAACTTACGGTGATTGATTTTGGCAGGTCTTTCTCGAGCTTTGCACAAAGAACTTCAATGTCGCGTAAAAAAGTTTGTTCAGCCGCAGTGGCGCGGGCTGTATCTAGGTTTGCAGCCGATCGGAACGGCGCACTTAGTAACAAAATCGGAGAGTTCATATGCCCAGCGTACCTATAGAGAACTAATAGTTTATTATAAGGGCTCTCGCTCCCTATCATTTTAGCCCCTTGTCAAAGTTGGGGGGTAGTATAGGTTAAAAAATTTCAATGAGTTGGCTTCTTTATAATTCACAAGACTCGCTCAAACGAAGACTAATTCCCGCTATTTCTGTCATACATTCCTTTCCCCTGATCATATCGCGTTTTTTGTGAATTTCAATGAGTTAAGAAGTATCTCGTCAGGGTATTATTGGGAATGACGCTATTGTTCACATTCATCGACGGAGCGGAATTCGCATAGATGCAGGATGTTTAAGTAGCGATATTCGTTGAGGGAAGACCTGTTGCACCAGTGTCGGCTGATTGGGACGGGATTGTGCAAACCGTTTGTGCTGTCCCCGCGACGATCACTATACTTGCTTGGCGGCGATGGTTATGGTGTTGCCTGTGTTAAATAGCAGCCCGATACGAGCTAGCATTCATTATTGAGAGGAAGTTTTGGAACTGTCATCCATTGTTCCATGGGGGCGATCTTACGGCGAATACTGCAGTATGTTTTCCCTGTCAGAGCGAGACTTAGAATGCCATATACTGGGCTGTGGCGACGGCCCTGCCAGTTTTAATGCGGAACTGACCCAGCATGGTGGCCGCATTATGTCGGTCGATCCCATCTATCAGTTTTCTGCTGAGGGTATTCGCAGTCGTATTCAGCGGGTTTACCCTGGCATTCTTGCTGAGCTTGCCCGCAATACCCAGCATTATTATTGGGGCAGTTTCAAAGACCCTGGCCATGTCGGTTCGGTTCGGATGTCGGCTATGAACCGATTTCTGGCTGACTTCGACAACGGTCTCGAGGACGGGCGCTATGTTGATGCCAGCTTACCGGAGCTGCCGTTTTTTGATGCTGAATTTGATCTTGCCCTGTGTTCCCATCTCTTGTTTTTATACAGCGAGCAAATTGACGCGGCCCAGCATATCGATGCCTTGGTTGAAATGTGTCGGGTTGCCAAAGAAGTGCGGATATACCCCTTATTAAGTTTAGATGGCCGAGTGTCGCAGCATGTCCCCGGGGTGCTGCGCTACTTTAATGAACGGGATTATATTGCTGAGTTAAAGCCCGTTGCCTACCAATTTCAGAAAGGCGCCAGCGATATGCTGGTGCTACGCCAGAAGCGCGATTAAAACCGCGCGAGTGAACATGAATTAAAGTGGAGAAATCTTTGGTGACTGCAGACATCGCTGCAAGCATAGATATGCTTGAATTACGTAATGCTCAAATCCACTTGCGACCCGCTAGCGATATTTTTACGGAGGCGGATGGCTTTTCGGCGCTGAATTCCGAGTCCGCGGACTTGCCGGTGTTGGAGTGTATTAGCGCAAAATGCCGTGCGGTTATTTCCTTGCAGGGCGCGCAGGTTTTGGCGTTTTGTCCTGCGGCTAAGCAAGAGTTGTTGTGGTTGAGTCCGCTGTCTAGGTTTCGTCCTGGGGATGCCATTCGAGGCGGTATTCCGGTCTGCCTGCCGTGGTTTGGCGTGAATCGCCGCCAAGCTGACTTGCCAAAGCACGGTCTCGCTCGCACCCAGCTTTGGAGCCTAGACGATGTTCAACAAGCGCCGGACGATACGATTAGTTTACGCTTGGTGTTTCGTCCCAATAGTGAGGATTTAGCGCTATTCCCTTATGCCTTTCTCGCTGAGCTGACTATTGAGCTTGGAACGGAGTTGCGCCTTAGTTTACGGCTTAGCAATGAGGGGCAAGAGCTAATGCCATTGAGTTTCGCCTTCCATAGCTATTTTTCGGTTAGCGATTCTTCAGTAATTAAACTAGAGGGCATCGACGGCCGCGAGTATCTAGATAACTGCCAAGGTTTGTCTCGGTTTGTGCAAAGCGATAGCTTGGTGTTTGATCGGGAGATAGACCGGGTATACGAGGCGGTAGGAGCGAGTCAGACGCTTATCGATAGCAATCGTAACATCGAGATAGATGGCCGGGGTTGCGATACCGTGGTGATCTGGAATCCCGGTGCGGTGTTGGCTGCTAAAATGGATGATGTAGGCCAATATTACTGCCGCTATATATGTGTTGAGCGCGGTATGGCGTTTGGGGATGAGTTGCAATTAGCGGCGGGTGGCGTTGCTGAGGCAAAGATGACGCTGTCATCTAGCTGAAATGGATATTGAGTCGATATGTTTATAATCATTTGCTTGATTAATATGGGGGTGATTTCGGCGGCTGTGCTGATTCACTACGAAACCCTATTCTCCCTGGCTAAATTATTACCTCGCTTGGGTAATCCAAGGCACCGGGTTTTGGTTGCCTTGGTGGGCGTTTTAATCGCCCACACTGTGGAGATCTGGATTTTTTCCGTGGCCTACTACCTGCTCAATGCCAATGGCAGTTTTGGCGAGCTAACAGGTAATTTTTCCAATACCTTACTGGATTGTGCATATTTTTCCTTTACGGTTTACACGTCCTTGGGTTTTGGGGACATTGTGCCTCTGGGTGATTTGCGTTTTTTGTGTGGTCTGGAATCGCTTATTGGCTTGGTGATGATTGCCTGGTCAGCCTCATTTATGTATCTGGAAATGCAGAAGAATTGGGGCGATCTTCGATGATTTGTCGCGACACGATGGTTTGTTAAGTTTCAGTTCAGCTCTAAGAGCGTAGTATGTGCGTACAGTAAAAGGCAGGCGGTAAGTGCAGATAGGCGCGGCCGCAATTAATTGTAGTATTTAAGGAGAATTTTATGCGTTTACAGTGGGCTTTTGCCATTTTGTTGTCTGGTCTTGTTGCGGGCTGCAGTAGCACTGGAACTACCTATCAACCGGCTGATGAGCGCGGTGCATACGGTTATACAGAAACTGAATTGGGTAGCGATCGCTATCGAGTCACTTTCACTGGCAATAGCCGTACCGATAAAGAAACGGTAAATGACTATGCCATGTTGCGTGCAGCAGAGCTTACTTTGCAGAATGGTTACAATTGGTTCCATTTGGTGAATCGTGACACCGAGAGCAAGAGCCGCAGCAGCACCAGTATCTCTGGTATTAATGACTTTGGTGGCGGCACGGCGGTGTATCAGCGCTGTGGTTTACTTAGCTGTCAAACGGTAGTTTCGCAATCTCCGTCGCGCTTTAGTGGTGGCATTGCGTCGTCGACCACGCGAACGAACTATCAGGCATCCTTAGAAATTAAAATGGGTAAAGACCCCATGCCCGATGATGCGGAAGCCTATAATGCGCAAGAATTGGCTTCGACCCTGCGTCGCTGGATGGGTAAGGCTGCAAAATAATTTACAGCTGATAGTTTAAGAATACCGGGCGCTCGTCGCCCGGTTTTTGTTTGTGCGGGAGTTGATTGGAGACACGGACTAATGACTGAAACAGTATTGGTGCTTGGGGCAAGTCCAAAGCCGGGGCGATACTCGTTTAAAGCGGTGCAGCTGCTGCGTGAATATGGCCACAGAGTTTTGCCGGTGAACCCCTATCACGGAGAAGTCAGTGGGGTGAAATGTATTGCTAGCATTGCCGCCGTTTGCGAAAAGGTTGATACGGTGACCTTGTATATTCGAGCAGAGTTATTGAAAAACGACATCGACCAGCTCATTGCTTTAGCGCCGCGCCGCGTGATTTTTAATCCGGGTACTGAGTCCGAGGAGATGGCAGCAAAGCTGGAGAGCGCCGGTATTGCGGTAGAGGAAGCCTGTACCTTGGTGTTATTGCGAACGAATCAGTTTTAGATAAGCTTAAGTAAGCTAGCCTGAGTGAAAACTCAATAAAAAAGGGAGCCAAAAGGCTCCCTTTTTTACGAGCTAATAAGGCTTAAACGAATTGAAGCAGCGCCACCATGACTACTGTCAGTGCGACACTGCAATGTACAACGCCTTTAACCGTCGTCATTGGACCAGTTTTGCCGAACATTGCATTGATTTGAAGTAGCGCTATCAAGCCGATACAAATCCATAGACCCAAGCTGATAGACGGTCCTGCTTTACTTAATGCTGCTGCGCCTGCTGCGCCGGTGCCGTGAAAGGATCCGAGCATGCCGATTAGCATTGGGGCAGAGAATAATGTGTTGGTACGTGAAGCCAAGCCGGCTTTCGGGGCCGCTTTTGCCGCATCGCCAGGCACAATGCCGCAAACGATTTTCTGGTTTGGCCAAATAATCAGCCACACGTTTAAGAACATTAAGGTGCCCATGAGAGCGCCAATAATGATGTAGCCGTTAAGACCGCCGCGCGACATAGTGAAGTGCAGTAGACCAAAGCCGGTTAAAAAGGTGAACATTGCACCCCAGCGGAACCACCACAGCGCTCTAGGAGCTAGTTTTTTTACGGCGTCGGCTTTAGCTGAGGCTTCAGCCTCTTTAAAGTATTCGGTTTGCACAAAATTGAAGTAGTACAGTAAGCCGATCCAGGTAATGCCGAATAGGACGTGTAACCAGCGGAGTAGCAGGTCTGGTGAAATAAATGCATCCATTAAAAGTAGCCTCGTTTTGCGTATTGTTGTGTTGGATTTCTATTGTTGTCGGTTTGCTCGATATCGCACTTGGCGCAGCTTGAGCATAATGCGCAGCGCTAAAACCGCTAAAGTATAACAAAGGCGATGAACTTGGGTAGCCAATAAGACTCAAATCCTTCCGCGAGTGCTTTAACCCCCAGCATGCCAGTGTCATAATGCCTCTTCTTCTACCTCTTTCAAACACAGTGAGTTGATAACCGTGAGCACGGACAGACAGGAACCAAAAATTTCACTCTCGATTGATGATGAGGATATCGTGCAGCGCGCGGCAATGAAAAAGCCCGCCCAGCCGAAGACGCCGAAAGCGGGTGCGCCCAAGGGTGGCGGTGGTTTTGTCATGTTTATGCTGACGGTGTTGGTATTGTTGCTCTCTGGCGTGTCCTACTATTTATACGAGCAGTTAACGGCAAGCCAGGCACAGATACTGGCGAGTCAGGGCCGCATCGATGCCTTGGAAATGCGTCTGTCATCAGCAGATGAGAGCATTAGCGAAAGTACCGTCACCACATCTGTGAAGCTCAAGGAATTGGACCAAGAGGTTCGCAAGCTCTGGGACAATGTCTGGAAGAAGCAAAAAGACGAATTAGCTCAGCACGATGCCACTCTAGACAAGCAACGGGTTGAGCTGGATACCGCGGTCAAACGAATTGCGGCACTTGAGAGCAAACTCAAGAGCAGTGATGCGCAGCTAAGTAAAATTGCAGCGTCTTATAATAGTGATCGCGAATCCTTTACCTCAATGTCAGGTAAGTTGGACAGGGTTATTGCTCAGTCTGAAGTGAATCGTAAAGAGCTATTTACTATGGCTAAACAAGTCGCCGCTGGCGGTAGCTTGGATGCCCGGGTCAAAGATGTTGAGCGCCGCATTACTCAAAATGAAGATTGGTTAGACTCGGTGAATGCCTTCCGTAAGCAAGTAAATCGCGATATCGAATCTATGCGCCAAACGATGACGCAATACCATGCGGGCAGCCCGACACCGCGTTGATTTGTTTGGGCAGGCGGTGGTGCGGCCCTAGGCTCTACACTACCGCCCTCCTGCTGGTGTATACTTTGCCGCCGTTCTGGGCGCTGTCGCCAACCATTTATCAGGAGTCTTCCCGTGACCGTAATTCGTCAAGATGACCTTATTCAAAGTGTGGCCGACGCGCTGCAATATATTTCTTATTACCACCCCGTTGATTTTATTCGCGCCATGGATGAAGCCTATCAGCGTGAGGAGAACCCTGCCGCCAAAGATGCGATGGCACAAATACTGATCAACTCGCGTATGTGCGCTGAGGGCAAACGTCCGATTTGCCAAGATACCGGTATTGTGACCGTATTCCTCACCGTCGGTATGAATGTCCAGTGGGAAGGCACGATGGGCGTAACAGACATGGTGAATGAAGGTGTTCGCCGTGCTTACAATTTGCCTGACAATGTCCTTCGCGCGTCAATTTTGGCAGATCCAGACGGCGCTCGCGCCAACACCAAAGACAATACCCCCGCTGTTATTCACTACGAGATTGTCCCCGGTGACACCGTAGAGGTGCACGTGGCTGCCAAGGGTGGCGGCTCTGAGGCTAAATCCAAATTTGCCATGTTAAACCCCTCTGATTCGGTAGTGGATTGGGTGCTAAAAATGGTGCCGACTATGGGTGCTGGCTGGTGTCCGCCAGGTATGCTGGGCATTGGTATTGGTGGCACCGCAGAGAAGGCGATGATAATCGCCAAAGAAGCCTTGCTAGACCCTATCGATATTCACGATTTGCAAAAGCGCGGTGCCAGTAATCGCGCCGAAGAATTGCGTCTGGAATTGTTTGAGAAAGTAAACAAATTAGGTATTGGCGCCCAGGGCCTAGGTGGTTTGACCACGGTGCTGGATGTGAAGGTGAAAGACTTCCCGACCCATGCTGCTAACAAAGCGGTCGCCATGATCCCCAATTGCGCAGCAACTCGTCACGCCCACTTTACCCTTGATGGCAGCGGCCCTGCGGCGCTCACGCCGCCCTCATTGGACGAGTGGCCAGAAGTGACTCGTGAAGCGGGTGAGAATGTAAAACGGGTTAATCTTGATACCGTTACTCAAGAAGAAATGAATACTTGGAAGCCCGGTGATACGATTTTGCTGAGCGGAAAAATGCTTACGGGTCGGGATGCCGCGCATAAGAAAATGGTCGACATGCTTGCCCGTGGTGAAAAGCTGCCTGTAGATATGAAAGGCCGGTTTATATACTACGTTGGCCCGGTTGACCCGGTGCGCGACGAAGTGGTTGGCCCTGCTGGCCCGACCACGGCAACACGAATGGATAAATTTACCCGCACCATGCTGGCCGAAACTGGTTTGATGGGCATGATTGGTAAGTCTGAGCGTGGCGACGTGGCTATCGATGCGATTAAAGAGTTTGGTGCAACCTACTTAATGGCTGTGGGCGGGGCGGCCTACTTGGTGGCGCAGGCTATTAAAAAGTCGGAAGTGGTGGGCTTTCCTGAGCTGGGAATGGAAGCGATTTACGAATTCACCATTGAAGATATGCCGGTGACTGTCGCCGTTGATGTGCGCGGTGAGTCTGTTCATAAAATTGGCCCCCAAATTTGGAAGGCTAAAATTGAAGAGCAGGCGATTACGGTTTCTTAGTCCATTAAAGCAGGGCACGCTTCGGCGTGCTCTGCTGATGTTTTTTTGATTTATCCCGCCTCGATTAACAGTAAATCATTACATTGTTTGCATTTTTCCCCTCAGCCATGTGCAATACCGTCACTGCTTCTTTGATTGGATGACATCTTGGCCACTTCAACCTTTTATTGGCACGACTACGAAACTTGGGGCGCGAATCCCGCCCGTGACCGGCCGGTGCAGTTTGCTGGTGTGCGAACCGACGCTGAGTTAAATATTATCGGCGAACCATTAATGGTTTACAGTCGGCCCACCCCAGATTATCTCCCTCACCCAGAGGCCTGTTTGATTACCGGTATTACCCCTCAGCAAGCGCTGCAAGAAGGGGTGTCTGAGTCAGAATTTATTGCCACCGTAAACGCAGAATTATCCCAGCCGGGTACCTGCGGTGTCGGTTACAACAGCATCCGATTTGATGACGAAGTGACGCGCTACACCTTATACCGCAACTTTTATGACCCCTATGCCCGCGAGTGGCAAAACGGCAACTCGCGCTGGGACCTCATCGATGTGGCTCGCCTGTGTCGCGCTCTGCGCCCTGACGGTATTGAATGGCCCCTGCGCGAAGACGGCACGCCCAGTTTTAAGCTAGAAGAGCTGTGTATTGCCAATGGGCTGAGTCACGAATCTGCCCACGATGCTCTGTCGGATGTGTATGCAACAATCGATCTGGCCAAGTTATTAAAACAGCGCCAGCCCAAATTGTTTGACTACGCCCTGAGCCTGCGAGACAAACGCACAGTCGCCGCGATGTTAGATGTGGTGACTCAAGTGCCGGTATTGCATGTCTCTGGGCGCCTGCCCGCAGCTAAGTTTTGCTCTGCACTGATGATGCCTTTGGCTCTGCACCCCGATAATAAAAACAGCGTGATTGTTTATGACTTAAGTGTCGATCCTAGTCCGCTGCTTGAATTGTCCGCTGAGGAAATTGCCGCGCGGGTATTTAGTGCAACCGCAGATTTGCCCGAGGGTACTGAACGTATTCCGCTGAAAGAAATTCATATTAACCGCGCGCCAATTATTGCGACTGCTAAATTAGTCGATGAGGCGGTGAGCCAGCGCTTGCAGATCGATATGGCGCAGTGCCGCCGTCATTGGGCTCAGCTTCATAAAGCATCCGGCGTGGTAGAGAAGTTGCAGAAAATTTTTGGAGCGCGCGAGTTTGTGCAAAGCAACGATCCTGACGTCATGTTATACGGCGGCGGTTTCTTTAACGGCGACGATAAAAAAATGATGGATGAGGTTCGCCGTGCGACGCCGGACATTCTCGCCATGCATAGCTATCGCTTTAGCGATGCGCGCTTACCGGAATTATTGTGGCGCTATCGGGCGCGTAATTTTCCCATGAGCTTGTCTGATTCTGAGCGCGGAAAATGGCGCGACTTTTGTCGTCAATGTTTGCGTGATCCCGAGCCAGGCCAGCTTGGTTTTACGGAATTTCGGCAGCGCTTGGTTGAACTCGCGGGTGAGCGCAGCTCCAGCACGGATGCGATGATATTAAGCGAGCTAAATGATTACGCCGATGCCTTGGAGCAAGAGGGTTTGTGACGTCAGCTTGGTGGGTATATCTGGTGCGCAGTCGAAGCGGTAAGTTGTATACCGGCATCACCACAGATCCAGAGCGCCGTTTTAGAGAGCATTGCGGCGAGGGTGGGCGCGGTGCTCGGTTTTTTCGAGGTGATCCAGCTGAGGCAATGGTGTATTGCGAGCCCGCAGAGAATCGTTCGATGGCATCGCGACGCGAAGCTGCCATAAAGAAATTGCGGCGCAGTGACAAAGAATCCTTGATCATTCAGTCGCCGAATTAATTTTACTGACTAGTAAATGCCTGTAAACGCCGCTTTCCTGTACTTGCGATAAAGGCGATAATGCGCGGCTAAGCAGGGGAGATTTATGACGGATACAGGTTCGGAGCGCGAAAAAAGCACTAACGTTGGTGTATTAAAGGCGATGATGACGTTCTTGCGGCCTTATCGCTGGCAAATGGTGGGGGCTAGCCTAGCCTTGATTTGCACTGCGGCAATTACCCTGTCTATCGGCCAAGGCTTGCGGATGTTGGTTGATCAGGGCTTTTCCAGCAATGCCTCAGAAGCGGCTTTAAACCAAGCACTGCTCTTGTTTATGGTCATGATTTTGCTTTTGTCTGCCGGTACCTTTGCGCGTTTTTATTTGGTGTCGTGGATTGGCGAGCGCGTTAGTGCAGATTTGCGCAAGGCGGTGTTCGCGCATGTTGTTCACCTTCACCCCGGTTATTTTGAAACCAATCTCAGCGGAGAGATTCAGTCTCGCATCACCACCGATACCACTTTGCTACAAACTGTCATCGGCTCATCGGTATCTATTGCGCTGCGTAATATGCTGATGTTTGTTGGTGGTCTAATTCTATTGTTCATCACCAATCCAAAGCTAACCGGTTTAGTCATGCTGAGCGTGCCGCTGGTGGTTGTGCCGATTATTGTTTTTGGGCGTCGTGTTCGCGCGCTGTCGCGCACCAGCCAAGATCGTATCGCCGGTGTGGGTACCTTTGTCGGTGAGGCAGTTAAAAATATAAAGATGGTGCAGGCTTTTAACCATCAAAAGCTCGATAAAGACGCCTTTAATGGCCATGTGGAGTCGGCGTTTACCGTTGCAATTGTGCGTATTAATCAGCGCGCATGGCTGTCTACTATTGTTATTACCTTGGTGTTGGGCGCCGTAACCGCAATGCTGTGGGTTGGTGGTCACGATGTGCTGGCTGGTGAAATCAGTGGCGGCGAATTGACGGCCTTTATTTTTTACGCGGTGATGGTGGCTGCCTCGGTGGGTGCTATTTCAGAAGTATATGGCGATCTGCAACGAGCAGCGGGCGCGACTGAGCGTCTACTGGAATTGCTGGCGGCAGAAAACTTAGTGCCTTCTCCTGAGCATCCGCGCAGTTTGCCGGCGGCGCCACCGGGTAATTTGCAGTTTGACGCCGTGAACTTTAGTTATCCATCGCGCCCTGAGCAGCGCGCTATTGATAATTTAACTTTGAATATTGCGCCGGGTAGCAGTGTGGCCTTGGTGGGAAGTTCGGGTGCGGGTAAGTCCACCTTAGTCGATTTAATTTTGCGCTTTTACGATGTACAGGGCGGGGCGATTCGCTTTGATGGTATTGATATTCGCGAACTCAGTCTTGATGAACTGCGCAGCCAAATTGCCATGGTCCCTCAGCAGCCGGTGTTGTTTACCGGCACTGTGGCTGACAATATTCGCTACGGTAAACCCAATGCCAGTCCGGCTGAAATAGAAGCGGCGGCGCGCTCGGCGTATGCCCACGAGTTTATTGAACGTCTATCAGGTGGCTATGACAGTTTTGTTGGCGAGGGTGGTATACGGCTCTCCGGTGGCCAGCGTCAGCGTATTGCTATTGCTAGAGCGATATTGGCAGACCCAAGATTATTATTATTAGATGAGGCGACAAGCGCGCTTGATGCCGAGAGTGAGTATCAAGTTCAGCAAGCCTTGGAATTGCTTATGAAGGGCCGCACCACCATCGTCATTGCCCACCGTCTAGCGACGGTAGTGAATGTTGATGTTATTGCAGTCTTGGATCATGGCAAGTTGGTGGATACCGGCAGTCACGCCGAACTTCTGCAGAGTTCGCCGCTTTATGCGCGCTGGGCGAGTCTGCAGTTTGATGAGGGTGTGAACACTGTTGATGTGTTGGCAGCGGTTTAATTTTTCGGAGAGGCAGCAGTGAAATTTTCCGGCAGTCATATTCTCTCTATCAGTCAGTTTGATCGCGATGACATTGAACGCGTCTTTGAGGTTGCCGATCGCATGGTGCCCTACGCGCATCGGCAGCGCGTCACCAAAGTGCTCGACGGTGCCATTCTCGGCAATATGTTTTTTGAACCCTCAACGCGAACGCGGGTGAGTTTTGGTTGCGCCTTTAATCTGCTTGGCGGGGAAGTGCGTGAAACCACCGGGTTTGAAACGTCTGCAATTTCCAAAGGTGAGTCACTTTATGATACCGCGCGGGTCTTAAGCGGCTATAGCGACGTTATTGTTATGCGCCACCCGGTGGCGGGTTCGGTGGCCGAGTTTGCTGCGGCGAGCAGAGTACCGGTGATGAATGGTGGTGATGGCGCAAATGAGCACCCTAGCCAAGCCTTGTTGGACCTGTATACCATCCGTAAAGAATTACAGCATCAGGGCCGAAGTGATCTTGATGGTCTACGTATTGCCATGATTGGCGATCTGAAGCATGGCCGTACTGTGCATTCACTGTGCAAATTACTTTGCCTGTATAAAAATGTCACCGTGATGCTAATCTCTCCCGATGAACTAAAGATGCCGGAAGCGATTATTGAGCAGCTACGCGAGGCTGGTAGCACGGTGCAAGAATCTGATGTGATGGAAGGCAGTATCTCAAAGGTCGATATTGCGTATTCAACCCGGATTCAAGAAGAGCGCTTTACCAGTCCCGCCGAGGCAGATTTATATCGTGGTCGCTACCGCCTGAATCAATCTATTTATACTCGCTATTGCGAGCCAAACACGGTCATTATGCATCCACTGCCCCGCGACTCTCGGACCGAGGCAAATGAATTAGATAACGACCTAAACGACAACCCCAATTTGGCTATATTCCGTCAGGCCGATAATGGTGTGCTGGTGCGTATGGCGCTGTTCGCGCTGACCTTGGACGTTGTCGATCAGGTCGACAAAGCCGCCCGTGATGTCAATTGGTATACCGAAAGACGGTTTTAAGTTTGTTTCTATCCTCGCACAGCGGCTATTCTTAATGACAGATTTTGAATCCAAAGATGTAGAAGTTGAAGAAGACCGCGCAGCATGGCGCGGTTTTTTTCAGGTGCGCAAATTGCGTTTGCGCCACCGTCTATTTGCCGGTGGCTGGGGGAAATGGCTAAGTCGCGAGCTATTTATGCGCGGCCCTGCAGTGGGTTTGCTGCCCTATGACCCAGTAAATGACTGCATTCTTTTGGTTGAGCAATTTCGTATTGGTGCACTTAGCCGCGCCCAGCGCCCCTGGTTACTGGAGTTAGTCGCCGGCATTATTGATACCGATGAAAGCCCTGCTGAAGTGGCGCGTCGGGAAGCAAAAGAAGAGGCCAATATCGAGATTGGCGAAATGGAGGCGATCGCTGAGTATTATTCTTCACCCGGCGGCAGCGATGAATATTTCTATTTGTTTTGTGGCTCAGTAGATCTGAGTGCAGCGGGCGGTTATTTCGGACTTGCCACCGAGGGCGAAGATATTCATGCCCAAGTTTTTTCTTTTGCTGATGCCATGACCATGCTTGAGGCCGGAAAAATAAATAATGCTCACAGCCTGATTGCTATGCAGTGGCTGCGCGAGCATAGAGAAGACTTGCGTCGGCGGTGGCAGGCGTGAGTGACGTGGCTGCGCCCAAACCAGTAAAGCAAAGGGGCTTATTGCGTTCTAGTTTGTTAGTCAGTGTGATGACGCTGATGTCGCGGGTTTTGGGGCTGGTTCGCGACGTTGTTATTGCGATTTTTTTGGGCGCCAGCAGCAACGCAGACTGTTTTTTTGTCGCGTTTAAAATCCCTAATTTTCTGCGGCGTCTATTCGCTGAGGGTGCCTTCTCTCAAGCCTTTGTGCCGGTGCTATCTGAGTACAAGGAAAAGGGCAGCATAGAGTCTGTTAAGTTACTGATTGACCGCACTGCCGGTGCATTGGGTGGGGTGTTATTGCTGGTCACCTCTTTGGCGGTCATTGCCTCGCCGCTGGTTGCCACTCTGTTTGCCCCCGGCTTTCGTGATGATCCCGCCAAGTTTCAGCTCACCTCGGATATGATCCGGATTACCTTTCCGTATTTATTTCTTATTTCGATGACTGGTTTTGCCGGCGGTATTTTAAATACCTTTGGTCGCTATGCGGTGCCGGCATTCACGCCGGTATTACTGAATGTCTGTTTAATTGTGTCGGCGCTGTATTTTTCCTCGTATTTTGCTGAGCCAGCAATGGCCTTGGCTTGGGGTGTGTTGATGGCCGGCATGGTGCAGCTAGTATTTCAGTTGCCGTTTTTGCAGCGGATTCAAATGCTGCCGCGGCCGCGATGGGATTGGCACAACGAGGGTGTGCAGAAAATTGTCACCTTGATGATTCCCGCCTTATTCGGGGTTTCAATAAGTCAGATTAATTTACTGTTAGATACTATATTGGCGTCGTTTCTACCCACCGGCAGTATTTCGTGGCTCTACTATTCCGACCGCTTAGTAGAGTTGCCGCTGGGGGTGTTTGCCATTGCTATCGCCACCGTGGTGTTACCCAATTTGTCTCGCCAGCGCGCTGGCGGCAATGAGGTCGCGTTTTCATCTACACTAGATTGGGGTCTGCGCGGTGTATTGCTTATGGCAGTGCCCGCTGCCGTGGCCTTAATGCTGCTTGCCGAGCCCATTCTCATTACTCTGTTTCAGTACGGCGAGCTGCAAATGCGCGACGTGTCGATGGCGGCTTTGAGTCTGCGCGCCTACACCCTTGGCTTGATTCCATTTATGTTAATTAAGGTGCTAGCCCCGGGCTTCTATGCCCGCCAAGACACCAAAACCCCGGTGCGTATTGGTATTATCGCGATGGTCGCGAATATGGTGATGAATATCGCCTTCGTGATTCCATTGCATCACTACTGGCAGGTAGGCCATGCTGGCCTAGCATTGGCAACAGCGGCTTCGGCTTGGCTCAATGCGGGTTTGCTGTATCGCGGTTTACGTCGCAATGCGAGTTTCACCCCCTTACTTGGCTGGGGTCGCTATTGTTTGCAGCTGCTGGGCGCCGTGGTGGCAATGAGTGCCTGCTTATATTATGGCCTGCAGTGGTTCACTGGCTGGGAGGCTTGGAGTGTATGGGAGCGCACCTTGCACCTATTGGTCTTGTGCGTCGCGGGTGGTGGAGCATACGCCTTAGTGATGTTTGGTTGCGGTTTACGACTCAGAGACCTTAAAGGACCGGTCGCGCATTAAGACTGCAAATCATGGTTTTTAGCCTGCGGGCATAGCAATATTAGCTCGCAGCGGCAAGAGTCACGAACACTGGCGTTTTAGTCGGGCCTACGCTGGGCTATAATCTCTCGCTTTGCTGAGCAATAAGACGGTAGCCATGGAGTTAATCCGCGGATTTCAACATTTTCGTCCTCGTCATCGTGGCTGTGTAGCCACGATAGGGGCTTTTGACGGTGTTCACTTGGGACATCAGGCGGTATTGCGCCAGTTAATTGCCAAGGGTCGAGAAATGGGTTTACCGTCAACGGTGATTATTTTTGAACCCTTGCCCAGAGAGTTTTTCTCGCCCGATGAAGCCCCGGCGCGCTTAATGAGTTTTCGCGAGAAGTTTATTGCTCTGCGGGACTTGGGGATTGATAGGGTAATGAGGATCAGTTTCACACCTGATTTTCGCGATATGACCGCCCATGAGTTTATTCACAAGTTATTTGTGGTCGGCTTGGGTGTTAAATACATTGTGGTTGGCGACGATTTGCGTTTTGGACGTAACCGCAGTGGTGATTTTGATTTGTTGCGCAAGGTTGGTAAAAAAGACGGCTTTGACGTTGTGGACACCTCGACCTTAGAAGTGACCGGTGAACGAGTTAGTAGTACCCGTATCCGTGAGGTCTTGGCAGACGCTGATTTTGAATTGGCCGAGCGTTTACTCGGGCGGCCCTACAGTATCTCTGGCCGCGTTATTGTCGGTCAGCAGTTAGGTCGCACCATTGGCACACCAACGGCAAATATGGAGCTACACCGGCTGCGCTCGCCTTTGTCGGGGGTCTTTGCGGTAGAAGTCTACGGCGCGGATAGCGTTATGCGCCCGGGTGTCGCCAATGTCGGTGTGCGGCCGACGGTGGGTGACTTGTCAAAGGCGATTTTAGAAGTTCATCTGTTGAACTTTGAAGAGAATATTTACGGCCGCAATATTAAAGTCGTATTCCGTAAGAAACTGCGGAATGAGCACAAATTCGACGGGCTTGATGCACTCAAAGCGCAAATCACCCGAGATGTAGAACAGGCGCGAAGCTATTTTAATCTTTAGCCCAAGCTTTTAATTCATAGTGGGGCCTTTGCACGGGCAAGACACAAGCGTGCACAGGGTCTCATCGTATCGACCTTTGGAAAATACAGAACACCTATATGAGTGAATACAAGCACACCCTGAATTTACCCGAGACTAGTTTCGCTATGAAGGCGAATTTGTCGCAACGCGAACCCGGTATGCTTAAACGCTGGCAGGAAGAGGGAGTGTACGAGCAAATTCGCGAAGCTCGCGCTGGCCGTGAGAAATTTATTCTCCACGATGGCCCACCGTATGCCAACGGCGATATTCATATCGGTCATGCGGTAAACAAAATTCTTAAAGATATGATCGTTAAGTCTAAAACCTTAAGTGGTTTTGACGCGCCCTACGTGCCGGGCTGGGATTGCCACGGCCTGCCAATAGAGCTGAATGTAGAGAAGAAAGTGGGCAAAGCCGGCCATAAAGTTGACGCGGCTACTTTTCGTGAAAAATGTCGCGAATACGCCTATAAGCAAGTGAATGGCCAGCGCGAGGACTTCAAACGCTTGGGCGTATTTGGCGATTGGGATAGACCCTATCTGACCATGGACTTCAATTTTGAAGCCAATATCATCCGCGCCCTAGGTAAAATTGTTGAAAACGGTCATATGCACAAAGGCTTTAAGCCGGTGCATTGGTGCATGGATTGCGGTTCGGCGTTAGCAGAAGCTGAGGTTGAATATAAAGATAAAACCTCACCGGCAATCGACGTGGCATTTGCGATTGTTGATCGCGATGCAGCCATCGCAAAAAGCGGTTTGGCTGCCGATATTGATGGTGAATTGAATCTGGCGATCTGGACTACCACGCCGTGGACCCTACCCGCGAATATGGCGGTGTGTTTGCACGCGGAGCTAGATTATCTTTGGGTGAGCTTTACCGGCGAAAGCGGCGACAAAATGGTGTTGCTATTAGCTGATGCCCTGCATGAATCGACCTTGGCGCGTTACGGTGTCGAAGATTTTACCGTTGTGGGGCGCTGCAAAGGCGCGGCACTGGAAAATCTGCAGTTGCAGCATCCCTTTTATAGCAGGCAGGTCCCAGTCATTCTCGGCGATCATGTCACTACTGACGCAGGTACTGGCGCGGTACACACTGCGCCAGCGCACGGTCAAGATGACTTTGTGGTGGGCAAGCAATACGGTCTAGAGGTTTACAACCCGGTTGCGGCCAACGGCACCTTCTTAGAGGGCACCGAGTTATTTGAGCGTCAGCATGTCTTTAAGGCTAACGACAATGTGATCGCGACCTTAACTGAGCGTGGTCGGTTACTGCACTGTGTACATTTTGAACATAGCTATCCGCACTGCTGGCGTCATAAGAGCCCGATTATCTTCCGTGCTACCCCGCAGTGGTTTGTCAGCATGAAGCAAAATGGCTTACTCGAGATGGCGATGGCTGCTGTCGACACCGTAGCCTGGACGCCGAGTTGGGGGCGTGCGCGCATCGAGTCGATGATGCAGGAACGACCTGATTGGTGTATTTCTCGCCAGCGGACCTGGGGCGCGCCCATTGCGCTATTTGCCCACAATGAAACGGCTGAATTGCATCCGCGTACGGCGGAGCTGATCGAGCAAGTGGCCAAACTGGTTGAGGTCGGCGGTATACAAGCGTGGTTCGACTTAGACGCGGCAGAGCTGCTCGGTGACGAGGCGGCGCAATACAGTAAAGTGAGCGATACACTGGATGTGTGGTTTGACTCTGGGGTGACTCATTTCGCGGTATTGTCGCAGCGAGATAATTTGCAATTCCCCGCCGATCTTTATCTGGAAGGCTCGGATCAACATCGCGGCTGGTTTCAGTCGTCCATGTTGACGTCGGTGGCGACTACCGGAGTAGCACCCTATAAAGAGGTGCTTACCCACGGTTTCACGGTCGATGCGCAAGGTCGTAAAATGTCCAAGTCAGTGGGAAATGTGGTTGCGCCGCAAAAAATTATGAACACCCTAGGAGCCGATATTTTGCGGCTTTGGGTAGCGGCAACCGATTACCGCAATGAAATGACGGTATCGGACGAAATCTTTAAGCGCACCGCAGATTCATATCGTCGTATTCGCAATACTGCACGCTTCCTGCTTTCTAATATGGCCGGCTTTGAGCCCACCGAGCACGCTGTAGAGCCATCAGAGATGCTGGCACTGGATCGCTGGGTTATGCATCGTGCGGCGGTATTGCAAGAAGAGATTGTGGCGGCGTATGAAGCCTATCAATTCCACTTGGTCTATCAAAAACTGCACAACTTCTGCGTATTGGAGCTGGGTGGCTTTTATCTAGATATTATTAAAGACCGCCAGTACACCACGAAAGCCAATAGCCTGCCGCGGCGTTCTGCGCAGACTGCGATGTATCATATTGCCGAAGCCCTTACGCGCTGGATTGCCCCCATCTTAAGTTTTACCGCAGACGAGTTGTGGGAGCATTTGCCGGGTGAGCATTCGGGCACAGTATTTGCCGCTGAGTGGTATACTGGTTTGAGTAAAATGACCCTTGATAGCGACATGGATAATGATTTTTGGAATACCGTACAAGATGTTAAATCCGCTGTAAATAAAGTACTGGAAGGCGCGAAGAAGGAAGGCTTTGTAGGCGGTAGTCTTGCGGCAGAAGTCACTTTATTCTGCGATGAGTCACTAATGACAAGCTTGCATGCCCTGGGTGATGAGCTGCGATTTGTATTGATTACCTCAGCTGCTCGTTTAGCGCCTTTATCAGCGGTTAACGAAGCGGTAGAGACTGATGTCGAGGGCTTACAGGTTCGCGTAGCGGCTAGCGAAGGGACTAAGTGCGCACGCTGCTGGCACCATCGCGAAGATGTTGGTCAGGCTCTAGATCACCCTGAACTGTGTTTTCGCTGCATAGATAACGTCGACGGCGACGGGGAAGTACGTTTGTATGCATGATGCTGGAGTAGATAGCGAAATGGCTGCCCAGCGCCGTAGCCGGTTTTTTTGGCTACTGGTGGCAGCCACGGTGATCGTACTTGATCAAATCACTAAATATTTCGCCAACACCATGCTGGACTACGCCAGCCCGGTAGAGATTTTGCCGGTGCTGAATATTACCTTGCATTACAATCCTGGAGCCGCGTTTAGTTTTTTGAGCGACGCCGGCGGCTGGCAGCGCTGGTTCTTTTCGGTGATCGCTTTGGCGGTGAGCGCGTATATTTGTGTATGGCTAATGCGCTTGCGGCGCGACCAATGGTTGTTGTCCCTTGCCTTAGCGTTGGTCTTAGGTGGTGCGCTCGGTAATTTGTGGGATCGCCTGTTCCTTGGGCATGTTATCGATTTTATATCGGTGCATTGGGGGGATAGCTATTTCCCAACATTTAATATTGCCGATGCGGGTATTAGCGTGGGCGCGGGCCTATTGTTACTCGATATGGTGGTAAACCCTGAATCGGAAAATCAGCCTAAATAGCTGTCTGGAAATGTGTTGATCATGACAAATGTTAGCGTAGCACCGGCTACCGAAATTAGTTTGCACTTCTCTCTTAGTATCATTGATGGCGATGAGGTGGACTCGACCTTTGGTGGTAAGCCTGCCACTTTTGTATTTGGTGATGGCAGCCTGCTCCCCAGTGTAGAGGCCAAATTACTAGGCTTAACAGCTGGCGCGAAAGAGACTTTTACCCTAGCCCCAGAAGACGGCTTTGGTCAGCGCAATCCGGCCAATATTCAGCGTTTTCCGCGCAGCCAGTTTAGTGCCGATATGGTCTTGGAAGAAGGTTTGGTGATCTCCTTTGCCGATGCTGCCCGGGCCGAAGTGCCGGGTGTGGTAAGTGAGGTGGGCGACGAAGATGTGATGGTAGATTTCAACCATCCGTTGGCTGGTCGAAATCTGAGCTTCCGTGTTGAAATTTTAAGTGTCAGCGCGCAGGCTGATGCCAAGTAATATTCATTGGCGAAAGACAGTAATCTGAACACGGTGACGTAATGACTAGCTCGGGCGATAAAATGCAAATTAAAATGGCAAATCCTCGTGGATTTTGCGCTGGAGTGGATCGTGCCATCGAGATTGTTAACCGTGCCTTAGACGTGTTTGGCGCGCCTATTTATGTGCGCCACGAGGTTGTACACAATAAATTTGTTGTTGAGAATCTGCGTCAACGCGGAGCCATGTTCGTTGATGAGCTAGACGAAGTGCCAGACGATAAAATAGTTATTTTTAGCGCCCATGGCGTGTCGCAGGCGGTTCGCAACGAGGCCAATCGCCGCGGTTTGAAAGTCTTTGATGCCACCTGCCCGCTGGTGACAAAAGTGCATATGGAAGTAGTTAGTTTCAGTGGCGCGGGTCATGAGTGTGTATTGATCGGCCATAAGGGCCACCCTGAAGTTGAGGGCACAATGGGGCAGTATGACGAATCCCTAGGTGGCGGGATCTACCTTGTTGAAGACGTTGAGCAAGCCTTGGCACTGCAAGTAAAAGACCCGGACCATTTGTCCTATGTAACCCAGACCACCTTGTCTATGGATGACACGGCGGCGGTCATTAAGGCTTTGCGTAGTAAATTCCCTAACATTGAGGGTCCGCGTAAAGACGATATTTGTTACGCCACCCAAAACCGCCAAGATGCCGTAAAAACCTTGGCACAGCAGGTGGATGTGGTGCTGGTGGTAGGTTCACCCAATAGCTCTAATTCCAACCGTCTGAGAGAGCTGGCCGAACGTATTGGCTGCCGTGCTTATTTACTTGATAGTGAAGAAGATATCCGTCCTGAATGGCTTGAGGGTCAGCCCAAAATCGGCATCACTGCCGGCGCCTCTGCACCAGAAGTCCTGGTCAAGGCGGTCATTGATCGGCTTTGCGAACTTGGCGCATCCGCTCCTGTAGAGCTGGATGGTCGTCCTGAAAATATTACCTTCTCGCTGCCAAAAGAGTTGCGTTTGATTGAGGTTTCTTAAGCCCTTCAGCACGCCGCTATTTCTGATTTAATCATTCTTACCCGCCCGCCAATACTGATAATAAGTTGGTATGCGTCGCTGTGGTCTGGCCTACAGACTGTAATGGTGCCAACTTGAAATGCGCCGCTTGCCGTTGTCGCGCTGCCGTCAGGGGCGAATTTGACATAATCCGCCACCCAGCGGTTTCCGCTAATAGTGACATCCTTCTGAGCTGGATTGCGAGCTAAGACAATTTCGCTTGGTTCCCTTTCGCCGTTGCTATTGTTATCTTCAAATAGAGCGACGTCGCTAGACCAGTCGCCATCTTCATTCCACACAGTGATTTGCTTGCGTCGCATTACTGCTGTTGCTCTGGCGCTAGTGAGTAGGCCGAAAAGCTGCTGCCCGGCTGCGCGCAAGCGATGTTCTTGAATCAGAGCGTAGAAAGCGGGTACCGCACTAAGTATCAGTATTGAGGTAATGGTAAGCACACCAATAAGCTCAAACAACGAAAACCCTCGGTTTTCCACAATGGACTCCTTTCCACATTGGATTTAACTTGGGATTATTTGCCTGTTTATGTATCAGCTTCCATGCTGATCAGGTTTAAATTAGCACTAAGCTAGTCTAATCTAGAACGATACGACAATATGTCAAGTTTACACGGATGCGCCTAATGCAGCTTAACAGCGGAAATAAGGGCTTTACCCTAATCGAGTTGATAGTGACGGTCTCGATCGCCTCAGTATTAGCCGTTGTTGCTGTGCCTAGCTTCAGCCAGTTTATCGATGAGTCTCGTGATCGCGCGGTGGTTCAAAAGCTTATAAAATCCCTTGTGGCTGCGCGTTCAGAGGCCGTGTTGCGGGCTGCCCCCGTGAGTTTGAGCGCAGTAGATGGCAACTGGGCTAACGGCTGGTTGAGCTGGGTGGATACCGATGGCAATGGCAGTTATGACGATGGCGAAGCCATTCAAAAAAGTGCCGCGGTCAGCGGCACCGCAGCGATTACAGGTGATCGCGGTGGTACCGCCGTAAATACTATCGCTTTTAGCCGCGATGGTTTTCTTAATGATGCCACCGCGATAGTGATTTCATATCGCACATCGCCAGAATATTGCTCCCGTGATCGAAATATTAGCATCAGCCTTACTGGTCAGGTGAGTGTGAGCGAAAGGAGTTGCTCGTGAATAGAAATCGACAGCGGGGTGTAACCTTAATCGAGGTCCTTGTCGCCGTACTAATAACGGCGACCGGTGTGCTCGGCGCTGCGGCGATGCAGCTCAATGCAGTAAAGTTTAATCAAACCTCAAATACTCGCTCTACTGCCGTTTTTCTTGCTAATGATATCTCAGACCGTATGCGCGCAAATCGGGCAGATGCCTTGGCCGGACGTTATGATTTGGCTATGAGTAATGACGTGCCAACAGGTACGGCTATTTACCAAATTGACGTGCAGGACTGGCTGCAGGAAATTGCCCTACGGCTTCCAGCTGGTGATGCCTCCATTGAGCGAGATGACGCCAATTTTACTATTTCCATCCAGTGGGACGAGAGCCGACTGTCGAAGACCCGCGAAGTAAGCGCCGGCGATATTCAAACCTTTGTGTTTCAGACTAGGCTGTGAAAGGGGTATATATGAAGTTCTCACAGCGGGGGTTTGGTCTTGTAGAACTAATGATTTCCATCACCCTGGGCTTATTTTTAAGTACAGCGGTTATTCAAGTTTTTCTCGCCACAAGTACCAGCTCTAAAGTTCAAGATTCATTAGCGCAAGTTCAAGAAAATGCGCGTTTCGCAATGCGCTTTCTGGGGGAAGAAATTCGAATGGCAGGCTATATGGGCTGCAGTTCCATTGGCAATATTAGTGTTAACGTCATTGCTCTACCGGCAAGCGCTGTTGATTTTGGGATGGCAACGGCGCTGGTAGGGGAGGATAACGTCGCCGCTGGCAATGTTTTATCAGCCGTGCCCGGTAGTGACGTCTTGCATATTAAAAAAGCGTCTGAAAGTAGTGTTAATGTCACCGGTAATATGGCGACTAACAATGCGAATTTACAAATTGAAAACAATAGCCTTGGTCTTGAAACCGGGGATTACGTCATGGTTAGTGACTGCCTTAACGCAGATGTATTTCGGATTGTGAATAACCTAGGCAGTAACGGCAATGCTGCAGCGACTTTAGCCCACTCTCAGGGCCAGGGACTTAACTCAAGCAACAACCTAAGTAAGCTCTACCAAACCGACGCCGAAGTGTTTGCCTTTGAAAGTGTTGATTACTTTGTTCGCGATACCGGAAGAGATACGGCTGGAGGGCAGCCGATAAACGCCCTCTACATGCGACGTCTTATCGCTGGCAGCGGTGGTGTGATCGCTGCCGCTGTAGAGTTGGTCGAGGGTGTTGAGGATATGCAGATAAGCTACGGTGTAGATACTAACGCTGATCGAGCCGTGGATGCCTACCAAACCGGGGCTGCGGTGACGGCTTGGGAAGATGTGTTGAGTGTTCGGATCGCCTTGCAGCTGGTGGCAAACGAGGAGAATGTTGTTGGCAAGACGGGTGGCGCTAATGCACAGGCAATTGTTGATTTAAATGGGAATGTTGTCGCTAATACGGACGGCCGCTTTCGACAAATATTTACCAATGTATTTGCTATTAGGAATAAATTGCCATGATGTGTGGCGTGGAAAGAAATAGTGCTGCTAGACAACGCGGCGCGGTATTGATTGTCAGTCTTGTGTTTATGCTAATACTAACGATTATCGCTGCAGCGTCTATGCAGTCCTCGACCTTGCAAGAGCGGATGGCGGGTAATGCTAAAGACACCAAATTGGCGTTTCAGGCGGCTGAGGCGGGATTGCGGGTTGCAGAAGCTGCTTTGTCACAAATAAATGTGGGTCCATTTGATGGCAGTAATGGTTTGTATCGCCTGTGTGCGGATCCTACAGATACTGCGACCGCCTGCGTTGAGCCAGATTGGTCGAAGCATTCTTCAGCAGGTTGGCAAGTTCTGGCTGCAGATGTGATTCCCTACGCCGCACAACCGCCGGAATACTTTATTGAAGAGCTAGTCAGCGTAGCAAGCGAAAATGAAATATTAGACTCTGATAAACCTATCGCGCCTTTAGTTTTTTATCGTGTTACCGCAAGGGGCTATGGGGCAAGTAACCGCAGTATGGTTGTGCTAAGTACGACATATAAGCGAAGCAATTAAGTGTGCACAAATTAGGTCGAGAAAAATTATGACTATATCTAAGAAGCGTAATACGCGTGTCGGTTTATTATTTTTTTCTATGGCAATAATCTTTCCGAGCTTACTGAATATGTCATCTGCCTATGCCGCAGATAGCTGTATTATCGAGCAGGTGACTAATAAGTCTATCGGTAAGAAAAATGCTAATCAGACGTACACCTTTTCAGATTTAAGTAAAATTACTGAAATAGTTAGTGTCGATGTCGATAAAAAGAAAGAATGTCCTAATAGAAAGTATGCGTTTAATGATAATAAGCTGACTGTCTATAACAGCAAAAATGATAATACAAAATGTAAGGCTAAGTTTACGGTTAAAGGTGAGAAGAAAGACTGCTCATCGGTTGATCCAGTGAATGATGATATTGCCCAAAATCCATTATTTTTAACTCAGGCCGCTGAGCCCAATGTCATGTATATTTTGGATGACTCCGGTTCAATGCAGTTTGAGTTGATGCCAGATAGCATTATTTATAGTAGCACTCGATATATATTCCCTCGGGCAGATGGCGTCTATAAAGGTGATGACTATAGCAACTATGTGCCCACTGTCGATGCAAACTCAGGGTTTAATGCACGTTCGCGATCGCCACAAATAAATTCCGTTTACTACAATCCAAACTCGACTTATGCACCCTGGATCAAAGCCGATGGGAGCTTGTATCCCGATGCTGATCCTAAGTGCGCTCTGCATAACCCAGATCGAACTACGAATAGTTTTGATGCAAAACTCTGCCGCAACCTTACGGTTAATAATGGCAATTACAATAGCGTTAGATGGTATAGCTGCGATAGTGGTGGCGATTGTAGTTTCACCACTAACAATAAATCATTTTGGCCCGCTAAATATTTTTGGTACAAGGGTGCGGGCAGTGATTGGTCTTGGAGTAACTTCAAAGAAGTCGAGATTCGTTCAGGCCAGACATATACCGGTGACGGTCGTGAAAATCGTGATGACTGTGATGAGGCCGATGATGGGGCTGTTTCTTGTACATATACGCAGGAAATACAGAATTTCGCAAACTGGTATACCTATTATCGTTCACGCATTTTAACCGCCCGCGGCGGCAGCGGCTATGCCTTCGCTGAACAGGGTGTAGGCATACGTGTTGGTTTTGGCAGTATTAACCAAGACGAAACCACCATAGATGGTGAAAAGACCAAAGTGATTGTTAACGGTGTGCGCGCTTTTGACGGCGAAGCACGAACTAATTTTTACAAATCGCTATATGAACGTGAAATCCCAAATGCGGGAACTCCATTACGCTTAGCAGTGGATTATGCGGGTAAGTATTTTTCACGAAAGGATAATAAGGGGCCTTGGGGCGCCGATCCTGGTACTGATGATAGCTCGGATCAGTTGGAGTGCCGAAGAAACTATACGGTATTAATGACCGACGGCTACTGGTCTGGCTCTGCTACCAGTGGCGGGCCAAATAATAATAATGATGGTACTGATGGACCTACGCAAACTGGGCCTACTGGTGCTAGTTTTAGCTATAAAAAGGTGTCGCCATTTACCGATGGAGAATCGAGTACGCTAGCCGATGCGGCTATGTATTATTGGAAAAATGATCTTCGTACAGATATGCCCAATGTGGTTGCGGTATCTAAAACCTCGCCGGCATTCTGGCAGCATATGACCACTTTTGGTGTGGGTCTTGGCGTTTTTGGTACAGTTGACCCAGATGCAGCATTTGCGGCGATTTCATCCGGCGATACCATCTCCTGGCCTAAACCAACATCAAATGAAGTTCATAAAATTGATGATTTACTGCATGCGGCTGTGAATACCCGGGGCGGGTTTTTTAGCGCATCAGAGCCAGAAGTATTTGCGAACAAGCTTGGCGCGATTTTACAAACGATTGCTAATGAAAGTAAATCTTCGGCGTCATCGGTCGCCGCGAACTCCACCAGACTGGATTCCGGAACATTAGTTTATCAAGCGAGTTTTAATAGTTTAGAGTGGTCGGGTCGAATTATCGCCTATTCTTTAAATGGCGACGGTAGCCTTAATAATGCTGTTTGGGATACCAATAAAGGTGGAATCCCAGCGCCAGCATCAAGAAATATTATAACGGGTGTGGGTGATCAACAAGGATTCACAAATAAGGCAATTGCTTTCACTGATGCGAACTGGAGTCAATTGGCGACAAGTCAACAGAATGAGCTTATCGCTGGTGAATCGATTGCTGATGGTAAGGCGCGCCTCGCTTGGCTGCGAGGTGACAAGAGTCTTGAGGGTAATAAGTTCCGAGGGCGTTCAACTATTTTGGGCGATATTATTAATTCAGATCCCTTTTTTGTTGGTCAGAATGAGAACTTTGGCTACAACAAATTACCGGGACTTGAAGGCTCAAGTTACGCAAGTTTTCTTTCGGCTAAGGCCGCACGTACCTCGATGATTTATGTTGGCGCGAATGATGGCATGTTGCATGGCTTTAATGCCTCCACGGGTGTTGAGAAATTTGCTTATATTCCTGTTTCTGCGTATCCGAAGTTAGCTGAACTGACAGCGCCTGAGTACGAGCACTCCTATATCGTCGATGGATCACCGCGAGTATTAGATGCCTATTTGAGTGGCGCTTGGAAGTCCATTTTAGTTGGCTCGACTGCGGCCGGTGGTCGATCTGTTTTTGCGATTGATGTTACAAATCCTGACGCATTGGGTGCATCTAACTTTCTTTGGGAGTTTGCGACACCAACTACTGCCACTGATAAATTAGGCGTTGCTATGAGTCAGCCCGCCATCGCGCGCGTTGCGGCAGGAGGTAAGTGGGTCGCGATCTTTGGCAATGGCTATAACTCTGGTGATACCGTCAAACTCTTCGTTGTCGATTTGGGAACCGGCGCATTGCTGAAGGCAATTAATACTGGGGTAAGTGGCACCGATAATGGCTTGGCAACGCCAGTCCCCGTCGACGTCAATAATGACCGGGTCACTGATTTTGTCTACGCAGGTGATTTGAAGGGCAATCTTTGGAAGTTTGATTTAAGGGGAACAAATAATAACCAGTGGGATGTTGCTTTCAAGACGGCGGGGGTCGCAACACCTCTTTATACCGTTGTTGATTTAGACGGTAACCCTCAGCCGATTACCTCTCGTCCGACGGTAGGTGCTCACCCTCAAGGTGGGTATATGGTTTACTTCGGTACTGGTAAATATTTCGAGAACAGCGACGCAGTATTGCCAGCAACACCGCCAGTTCAAGATTTTTACGGTATCCGTGATAATGGTGCAAGCTTTACTGGAAGGGATAAATTGCTTTCGCAATCGATAGAATTTCAAGGGGCGGCTACAACCAAAAATGGGTCAGTCTCTACAAATCAAATTCGCATTGTAACTAACAATAGTGCTGGTTCTCCGCCGACCTATGGCTGGCATTTACCTTTGTATCCGCCGTCGAAAGCGCGTACCGGTGAGCGGGTCGTTTCGCAACCTGTGCTTCGCAACGGCAGAATTATCTTCGCCACTATTATTCCCTCGGAAAGTGTCTGCGGTTTTGGTGGTAGTAGTTTTTTGATGGAGTTAGATGCTGAGACGGGTGGTCGCATTGGCGATCCAGTATTGGATATCAATGGCGATGGTAAAGTTGATTTGTTGGATTTAGCACTATTTGAAGGAGACTATTATCCTGCAAGTGGTATCGGAAGCCCGGAGATGATTAAAACGCCAGGTATCATTGGCGCGGGCGAACTCGAATACAAATACACGTCGGGTACCAGTGGTACGATTGGCGTGATTACAGAGACGGGCGGAGGAAGCGAGGCTTCTGGTCGGCAGTCATGGAGACAGCTGCAGTGATACATTCTAAGCGAGGCTTCAGTTTAATAGAGCTTATGATTACTGTGGTGATCATCGGTATTTTGGCGTCTGTCGCCTATCCCTCTTACCAGGAACAAGTGGCTAAGTCGCGGCGTACTGAAGCGAGCGGTGCGTTGCTATCGGCTGCTCAAGCGTTAGAGCGGTATTACTCGGCAAATGGGCGCTACACAACCACCGCGGCAGGCTCGACTTTGCCGTCGGTATTTTTGACTAAAGTGCCAGAAAATGGCGCGGCTTATTACAATATAGCGTCTAGCTCTGCTTCCGCCAATGCATTCACGCTCAGGGCCAGTCGAGCGGGATTAATGGCAAACGATAGCTGCGGAGATTTTACTCTGGATGAGACGGGATCCCTTGCTATAACGGATAAACCGGCGGGCTCTTCAAAAACCATAAGCGACTGCTGGCGCCGCTAGTTAAGGTCCACTTGAGTTTGTTCCTACCGCTGGTCGCCTTGAGTCTACCGATCGTCGGCCCCCAGCTGACATTGATCTAATTCTTTCCTAAAGTGTAAAGCGAGTCATTTTAATTGGACGCTTTACACATGCTTTTATCCTTAGCCCGTCACCGAGGCTTTACCCTGATTGAAGTAATGATCACGGTTGCCATCATTTCCATTCTTACCTTGGTTGCCTTGCCTTCCTATCGTGATTACGTTGTCCGCGCTAATCGTTCGGCAGCTGCTAGCTACCTGCAGGAAGTTGCAAATTTACAGGAACGCAATTTTCTTGATGAGCGGAGCTACGCAACCAGCATGCTAGATTTGGGCGCTACAGTGCCTTCTCAGGTAGAGCAGAACTATACGGTGACGACAGTGGCAGATAATGCGGCCACGCCACCGAGTTATACGGTTTCCGCGGCGCCGAAATCGAATCAAGCCGGCGATGATGACTGTGGCACTCTAACCTTAAATAGTCAGGGCCAGCAAGGCTATGCAGCGGGGGCGACACGATGCTGGAATTAGGCCAACAGCGCGGTTATACACTGCTTGAATTGATGGTGACCTTGGGTATTGTCTCGATACTCGCGGGAGTGGCGGTACCTTCATTTACTGATTTTGTCCGCACCCAGCGCTTACGTAGTGTAGCAAGTGATTTGACAACTTCGTTTCAGTTAGCGCGAAGTGAAGCAGTGAAGCGCAATACCGATATTACCGTGGCTAGAGTGGGCAGCAGTTGGGTTGAAGGTTGGACTGTGGCTGCCGGCGCGACAACATTGCGCGCGCAGGATGCAATTTCTGGATTATCTATTACTGGCAGTGCGAACAGTTTTATCTTTCGAAGTAATGGACGTATCGACAGTGCGGTCACTTTTAGTTTGGCGAGTGCGGCAGATGCGAGTGCAGCGAAATGTGTGCGCCTGTCATTGAGTGGCAGCACCATTACTGATGATGGGGCTTGCTAATGACCAGAATTACCCGCTCTAGGCACAACGGCTTTACCTTGATTGAGATTTTAGTTGCGCTAGTTGTGTTGCTTGTTGGCTTGATGGGAGCCGCAGGTCTGATGGTTAGAACAGTGCAGCAGGAGGCTGAGTCCTACCAGCGTTTGCAGGCCTTGAATTTATTGCAGGATATGGTTGATCGGATAAATGCCAATAGGGCTGTGGCCGGCTGTTATTCCTATGGTGGTAGCGGGTCAGTTTTGGGGTATCAGGTGACCTCCCTGACATCGTGCTCGCTAGGTGATACTTCCCAGCAAACGATTGCCGATGCGGATCTTAGCGAATGGAATAATTTATTGCAGGGCGCCTCAGAACAAATCGGCAATACCAATGTAGGTGCAATGCTGGGAGCTAGGGGCTGTGTGCAGCAAATTAGTGCGACGGATCAAACCTACCGTATTACTGTGGCGTGGCAAGGACTGAACGACACGGTGACCGCCCCGGCCAGTAATACGTGTGGCAAGGATCTTTACGGTGACGAAAAGCTTAGACGTATTATCAGCGCGATTATCCGTATTGGAGATTTGTCTTGATGAAATGCAAATTAGATATTAGGACTCATCAACGCGGCTTGTCCTTGGTAGAGCTATTGATCGCGCTCGGCTTGGGCGCATTTATGTTACTGGGTATTATCAGCCTTGTCGCTTCCGTTAGCACCACTCGCACAGAGTTGGCCAACACCTCGGATCAAATAGAAAATGGTCGCTACGCCTTGCAGGTGTTTAATGAAGACCTTGCTCTGGGCGGATTTTACGGTAATTATCATCCCGGTTTGGGGGCGGTTACTTACACCGAGCCGAATCCTTGCGAAACGACGGTCGCCAACTTAGGATTTAGCGGTATTCTCACGCCGGTAGTCATGCCTGTGGCCGTTAATGGCTTTCCCTACGACAGTGCCAGCTCGGCTCCCGGTTTGACGATTCCTAGCTGTTTCAGCGCCCAAGTGCGGGATAAGTCAGAAATTCTGATCGTTCGTCATGTAGACCCAAACTCGGTTGCGGTCACCGCAGCCAATATTCCGGCAAGTAATACGACGCCTTATTTGCAGATGTCTGGCTGCACTTTAGATTCACTTGCTTTCAAAATCAGCACCGATAGAAGCGATCTGGATCTTCGAGAAAACGGCTGCACCCCCTTAGCGTCGACCTTGGCTGAAGCGTGGCCCTACACGCTGCGAGCCTATTTCATTTCGCCATGTAATGACTGCACAGGCTCCGGTGATGGTATTGCCAGTCTCAAGGCTTATGAATTTTTAAATGGAAGTGGTGACATTAAGACCTTGGTTGAAGGGGTGGAGGATATTCATTACCAGTATGGTCTAGACCTTGACGGCGATAGCGGTCCAGATTGCTATGTTGCCAATCCCACTGTTAATACCAAACCTGCTGGCTGTCCTGCTGGCGCAGCGTATACATGGGAAAGTAGCGATACTCTAAATTGGCAAAATGTGGTCTCAATGCAAATTAAAATACTGGTACGAGGTAGTCGTTCCAGTAACAACATTAGCAATAGTAAAACCTACAATATTGGCCGCGAGGTTCTAGGTCCCTACAGCGATAATGTGAGGCGACAAGTTTATTCGACTGTTATTACCTTACCGAATGTTGGCGGAGTGAGAGAGTAATGAATTCTAACTTGGGAAATAAACAGGGCGGTGTGGTTTTGATCATTGTACTGATTATGTTGGGCATCTTTAGCGTTATTGTTGCCAGCATGCTGACCAGCAGTAATGTTAATTTCAAAATTGCCGGCAACCAGCAGTACCGCTTAGAGGCCAAGTTGGCCGCTAGGAATGCGCTGGAAACTTATATATCGAATCCCGCTAACTTCTCTTTGCCACTGCCTACCGCCAACTCAAATATCGAAAGTGATTTTGACGGTAATGGGGTGGTTGATATGGTGGGCGTTGTGCCGCCGCCGAATTGCCTGCGCATCGCGCCGATACTGCGCTCGGAGCTAAGTTATCCCAAGGACAAAGACTGTATTCGCACCGCTCAGGATGTTGACGATAATATTTTTAGGGATAACGAGGGCGTTGCCTCCGTCACAAATTCGGGTTGCGTGAAAATGACCTGGGATGTTCAGGCTAATGTAGTCGATACAGTGACGGGCGTTAATTTAGAAATGCATCAGGGCGTATATGTCCGCGCTGCATTAGGTACCACATGTCTTTAAGGCTAGACGTTTGTTGAATTTAATTTTGCGAGGCCGCTATGAAAACTTTTAATCACACCATGAGAACTCTGGTCTCCGCCGCTGCGTTACTGTTTTTATCAGGTGGGCTGGTTGTTGCTGAGGATATTGATCTCTTTGTGGGTAATACGCCGTCCTCAGAAGCTCAGACGGTGCTGCTTGCCTGGCATACCAGCGGTAATGTAAACGCCAACGCTGTGCATGGCTGTGTGTACAGTGATAACGCGGGTATACCGGCGCTCGGTGCGACAACGGTCGGTGGTATGGAGCAGTGCGCCATGGTGAATGCGGTGCTATCTCTGAAAGCTGATATTGATAACCTAGGTGCTCTAAAAGTCGGCTTAATGGTATTCAATAAGAATAACCTCGACACGTCTTTCCCGAACGGCACCAGTCTTGGCAATGGTAACAATGGCTGCGGGTATTTGATTATTCCACCGACTTTACTGACCTCCGCGGGTATTGATGCCTTTGTTACTAAATTGAAGGCGATTGATGGACGAGTTACTGCCAATGCCTCGGAAATGGGGGATATGGTGTCCGAGAGCTGGGCTGTATTAAATGGTCTTGGCGCATCGGCATCGTGCTCCGGTGTGAATTATAGTTCTTTGGCCGTGCCAGGCGGTTCATGCCGCGATGCTGTTATGGTTTATATTGGCAATGCCACTGCAGCTAATGCCAGTGTAAAAGATGGTAATAACAATCCAAGTGGAGTGCTATTTAATCAACTGAATTCAGCATTTGGTTATGCTAATGGGTCGGCCGAATATAATAATTACGCAACAATTAGGAATGTGACTGGCTTTAATAAAAATCCGGCCAATGATTTTTGGGCGGATGAATGGACATACTTTATGAACAAGGTGGACGTTGACGACAGCGCCCAGTCTGATCGCAATGTTACGACTTATTCTATCGCCGTTTATGATCCTAGTGTTCAATCACAAGTCGCAGAGGAGTTAGCATTTCTTGGTGAAATTGCCAGAGTTGGTGGCGGTAAGGCTTACCAGGTAACGGCGACAAGTCATGCAGATTTGGCGCAAATTTTCCGCGAGATTTTTAATGAAGTGCTTGATGTTAATAGCGTCTTCTCTTCTGCGACTTTGCCAGTGAGTGCAAACACCCAGGGCACGTTTGAAAACCAGATTTATATCGCCATGTTCCGCCCTAACCCTACTGGCGGCCCGCGCTGGTTGGGTAATGTTAAGCAGTTTCAGTTTGGTGTAGATATAAACGGCGGTATTGTGCTGACGGATGCTCTTAACCCCACTGTTGACTCTCAGTCGGTAGTTAACCCGGTTACCGGCGGCTTAGTTGACAGTGCGCAAAGCTTTTGGACTACTAATTCGCCGGTAGGGCAGGCGCAATGGCCTATTGATGGTTTTTGGAAAAATAGTCCAGAGGGCGATGGCTTTACCTTTGATGCGCCTGATGGAGATCTGGTTCAGAAGGGCGGCGCCGCACAAATGCTGCGGGTGGATTATCTGGCGGACCAGAGTGCGCGTCGTGTTTATACCTGCCCCAGCTCTGGTTGTGTTGCCAATGCGGCCTTAACTGAATTTAAAACAAGTAATAGTGATTTGGTTAGTGCCCTAGATGCAATAATTTCTGCCACATCAAGTAGCGCAACGTCGACCATTACAGCGGGTAAGCAGGCGCAGATATCTGGGACATCAGTGTGCAGTGGCAACGGCGGTAATCGTCGGTGTACCTATAGCTACGCTGTCGGGTCGCCGACGTTTGATTTTTCCACCAGCGAAGATCGGGTGGTGTTAGGCGCAGGGATTGTCGGCAGTTCAAAATGCACCAACTCGTCTCCTTGCGTATTAGAGTCCGCTTCTGCAAGCCAATTTGTTATCAAGACGGGTAACTCTGTTAGCGCGGGTACCACCACATTTACAAATGCGACGGTGACCCGCTTGACCAGCCGGATCAATGTGGGGCAAATAGCGCATGGTCTCAATGCTGCTCAGGCTTTGCAGTCGTGTACTCTCAATGGCACCAACAGTGCTGCGACGGTTTTGAACGCTTCGTTAATCACCGGTGCGTCGGTTTCAACTAGCAACTTCCGTAATGTGGATGCTAATAACTATACAGTTAGCATTGGCGGTGGAGCATATGTCTATGCCAGTGCTTTGGCTAACGTTCAATGTACCGCTTCTACAGACTCATTAAATACCGCTAGTATTATTAATTGGGTCCGTGGTGAAGATAATGCTGCAAATGAGCAAATGCCTGGACCATGCTCTGATGGAAGCTGTGCTTTAAATGTGCGTGGCTCTATTCATGGCGATGTTTTGCATTCGCGTCCAGCGGTAGTAAATTATGGTAGCCGAGGGGTTGTTGTTTACTACGGCTCTAATGATGGTCTTTTCCGAGCAATTAATGGCAATCGCAGTGCCGCCATAAGCAATAGTGGCAATACAGTTTCTGTGAGGGCGGGCGGGGAATTGTGGAGCTTTGTGGCGCCTGAGTTTGTTGACCAGCTTCCACGTCAATTTAACGACGACCCTGCGATTCGTTTCCCAAACACGCCTGCGGCATCTGATGCTGAATACCGTGATTATTTCTTTGATGGCACGACTACGTTCTTTCAGGATAGCCGTAGCTCAGGTGCGACCTCGGGAGATGTCTATCTTTATATGTCAGCGCGTCGTGGTGGCCGCCTGCTATACGCTATGAACGTGACTGATCCAATGGACCCGGTGGTTATGTGGCGATTCACTACTACGCAGCTGCCAGAGTTGGGTTATACCTGGTCGCAGCCAAAAGTCACCAAAATCGGTGGGCGGGCTAGACCGGTATTGATCTTTGGCGCTGGTAATTCACCAGAACAAGATGCCGACCCTGTCGTTGCGGCCGACACGATGGGTCGTGGTATCGTGATCCTTGATGGCATTACAGGTAAAATTATTTGGGCGGCATTAAATAGCTGTGCTTCTGTTCCCGCCGGGAGTTTTAGCACTTTGGGAACAGAGGGTGTTACCGGAACATGTGTTAGTAACGGCGCGTTGAGCAATGCTTTTCCTGCAGATTTAACACTGTTGGATAGAGACGGAGACGGTTATACAGACCGTCTTTACGCGGCCGATGTTGGCGCAAATATATGGCGGGTTGATCTTGATCCTCAAGACTCAACAAATATTTACGTCAGTCCAGTTACCACCACTCCGGCTACAGAAATCATTCTTACCAAGTTTGCGGCGCTAGGCGGCACAGGAAATAACGCCAGAAAAATGCTTTATCCACCTGATGTTGTGCCCACCGATGGCTTTGACCTAGTGGTGGCTTCGACCGGAGATCGCGAGCATCCACTCTATACCGCGGCTGCTACGGCCGGGACTGCGCAGAATGTCCAAAATCGCTTCTATATGTTAATTGACCCAAATGAGGGGGCGTCGGCGGCAGGCTTTACAGCCGTGGTGGAGTCCGATTTATTGGATCAAACTACATTAACCTGCATCGACAATAGTAATGTCAGTGGTACAAGCGTGACTTGTGATTCGACTAATAGTACAACCTATGTATTCGACGGCAGTACCTCACCGTATTTAGGTTATTACTTGAATTATTCTGCGGGTGAAAAAGGGGTAAACGCTCCACTGACTGAAACGGGTACGGTTTATTTCGCCACTAATAAACCAGATACGCCAACGCCGGGTACCTGTAGCAATGGTCTTGGACGTGCCTTTGCTTATCAGGTTGATGTGCTTACTGGTGAAACCGTGAGGTCAGAGTTTGCTGGTGGTGGCTTACCGCCAACCGCAATTTCAGGACTGGTTTTATTGAATGGGGAGATTCGCTACTTCCTATTGGGTGGGGATGGCGATTCTATCTTTAAGCCCAGTGAAGGTAAGCCAATTACTAGTGGTCGCAAGCGCATGTATTATTTTTATAAATAGCTTCATGCAATGGAAAAGCGGCGGCTTGTAGCCGCCGGTTTTAATTGTCTAGCTGATGTTTTTTGAGCTTGTAGCGGAACTGCCTAAACGTCACCCCAAGCATTTTTGCTGACTCCGTTTTATTCCAGCGGTTAGCTTCCATTGCATCGGAAATAATCTGCATTTCTATATTTGCAAGATAGCTCTCCATATCGCCCTTGGCGGCCTCCATATGCGATATCTCGCTTGCTATTTTTGCTGACGTGTTAGCGCCCTCAGTAGTTGCAGGTGCTGAGGGTAGAGACAAGTCATCTGGCTTTATGATGCTGTTCTCGCAGAGCGTGGCAGCGCGCTCAATAATATTTTCTAGTTCGCGCACATTGCCGGGGAAGCGATAGTCGCACAGGGTTTGCAGTGCTTCATCGCTCATGACCGGAGGTGTCAAACCCCACTCTCTGCCGATTTTGTCTAACATGAATTTCGCTAGTAGAGGAATGTCTGTCCGGCGATCTCGTAAGCTTGGCACTTGTACTTCAATAACGTTGATTCGATAGAACAAGTCACTGCGAAAATGTTCTGCCGCAACGGCTTTGCTTAAGTCTCTATGGGTAGCGCTGAGGATGCGAACGTCGACGGGTATTTCTTGGTTGGAGCCAATTCGCCGAACCGCTTTTTCTTGTATGGCGCGTAATAATTTCACCTGCATATTCAAGGGTAGATCGGCCACTTCATCTAAAAATAGCGTGCCGCCATTTGCTGCTTCAAACAGACCTTCTTTGTGGTCATAGGCACCGGTAAAGCTGCCTTTGGCATGGCCAAAAAACTCACTTTCTACGAGCTCGCTGGGAATTGCACCGCAATTTACGGGGACGAAAGGGGCATCGCTGCGTGGGCCATTAGCATGAATGAGCCGAGCAACGACCTCTTTACCACTGCCGGATTCACCGCTGATATAAATTGGCGCCTGGCTGCGTGATAATTTGATGATCTGCTCGCGCAGTGTGACGATGCACGGGGTTTCGCCGAGAAGTCTAGTATTGCTGCTGCCATCAAACTGGGTGTCGCGGCGGCCAAGTTTTAATGCGCTTTTAACAAGGTTGCGGAGTTGCTCTACTGAAACTGGTTTGTTGATGAAGTCGAAAGCCCCAGCCTTTAATGCGTCGACCGCCACCTCGGTGCTGCCGTAGGCAGTTAGCACCGCGACCGCGGTAGAGGGGGATGACTGTTGGATATGGCGGACTATTTCTAAACCAGAGCCATCAGGTAATTTTATGTCGGTTAGGCATAAGTTAATTGCGGGGTCTGACTGCAGTGCCTGCATGGCATCGTGAACGTTGCCAACAGCAATAGTTTTCAAGCCCATTCGGCTAATGGTGATGTCGAGAAGTTCGCGAATATCCGGCTCGTCATCGATAATTAACACGGTTTGTTGCATTTGTTTAGACTCTTTTTAGATTCTTTTTTAGTCAGCGATAGTGCCGCGATCAGGGTGGGAAAATTGTAGTCTGAAGCAGCTCTCCCCGCGCTCAGTGCGGCGATAATAAATGTGTATTTGGTTGGCTAGGCACAGTTCCCTACACAAATAAAGCCCCAAGCCGTTGCCCTGTTTTTGTGTTGTGAAAAAAGGTTCAAATATTTTGTCTTCATCTTCGGGCTTGATACCTGGCCCGTTGTCGATGATATCAAGACTTACTGCCCCGGAGCTGGCATTCTTTATGCAGCGAAAAGTAAGAATGGCTTTATCACTATTTTCGGCACCATGACGCGCGCCATTCTCCGCAATATTAGAAATAATTTGCACTAACTGGCTGCGATCGACATTGACGTCGTCATCCTTTAGAGCGCTGTCCACGTTAATATCCAGCGGTTTATGATTCGATGGCTGCCAGTCATCTAGAAATTGTTTTAGCCATGAGCTTAGTGCAAAGCGCAGCGGCTCTGGGCTTCTACCGCGCGATAATTCTAGAATATTTTTTATAATGTCGTTCATACGTAGCGCGTGGTTTTGAATAATGGCGGCAAAGCGCTGGTCGACTTCGTTCAAATCAGGGCTTTCTGCTAGTAGTTGCGCGGCGTGGCTTATGGCGCTCAGTGGGTTGCGGATCTCATGAGCAATGCTGGCGGTAAAGCGGCCTAGAGAAGCCAATTTTAGGTTTTGTGCTCGCTGGTTAATTTTACTGATGTCTTCCAGGTAGAGTAAGCGGTGGCTATCACTATTTTTTTCAAGAATGCTCATGTTGACATGGATGTCTAAATGCCCCGCGCCAATATTGATAACTTTTGTCGTGTTCTTATGATTGCGGGCCATGTCTATGAGCGCAGGAGGCACATAATGGTTGCTGTCTGTGACGGGGGTGGGGATATCGAGTAACTCTGTGGCGGCTGCATTGATGAGTTTTATTTGCCCGGTTTTACTCATCACGACTATTCCGGTCTGCATGCGCTGCACAATCCGCTGATTGATTCGCGACAACTGCTCTATGTCGGTACGGCGGTGTTCGGCCAATTGTTGGGCTTTAACGATGCGCGCGCTTAAATAGCGGATGGCTATAGCGGCCGCAAAATAGGTGGTGCCGGTCATGCCTGCAACAATAAATCGTTGCGCAGATACCCGTTCGCTCAAAGTGTGGGCGGCGACTTCGCTGATTGCAGATATGGTTGCCAGTGCGGCAATGGCTAAGCTTAGCTGTCCGGGCATAGTAATACTGGCGGCGCTGATGGTAACAATGAGTAATAGCGGCAGGCCAGAGTCGGCGCTGCCAGAGCAATAGCTCATTAGCATGATGACGCCGACGTCGACAAAAAACTCGAAGAATAGCTGGGTTTGGCTATATTTGGTGCTAAATAAGGTATGGATTAGCAGGGCCGCAATGGCGAAGAGGGTGTAGCCGATGACGGCGATGGCAAACCATTTTGGTGCAATAGTTCCCAAAGTGGAATTTGCTGGTCCAAATAGCAAGGCAATCAGTATCATGCTTGCTAGAACAAGCCGATACGCGCTGTACACCCGCATTATGGCCCGTTGCTGGAGGAAATCTTGCGCAAAAAACATATTGTGCCCTGATGTTAGCTAAAGCGTAGTTTATACGCCCATAGTGGGGGATGCACTCTCGCTTATTTGCTAGAATAGATCTCTGTATTCATGTGCTTGCCTGGCGACGACCGGGCGCGGCCTCGTTTTTATTTATGGAATTGTATTAATGACCTCCCTGCGTATCGTAATGGCTCAGATAAATCCCGTCGTCGGAGATATCGAGGGTAATACAAATAAGATTATCGCCAACATTGAAACGGCGGTATCGCGTCACGACCCCCAGTTAATTTTGTTTCCAGAATTAGTGATTACAGGGTATCCGCCTGAAGACTTATTGCTGCGCTCCAGCCTGGCGCACCGCGTTGAGCGCGCGCTGCAGCGTATCGCCAGCCATGCGCCGAAATGTTATGTAGTGCTGGGTTATCCGCGATCGATGGATGGCTATTTGTATAATGCGGCGGGTGTGTTTTTCGGTGGCAAGCTGGTTAATGAATACCATAAGCAATGCCTGCCTAATTACCGTGTTTTTGATGAGAAGCGCTATTTCAAGGAGGGCCGCGATACCCTGGTGATGGATATTTTTGGTGTCCCCACGGCGATCAGTATTTGTGAAGATGTTTGGGAAGATGCACCAACGGCCGGCGCCAAAGCAGAGGGGGCTAAGTTAATGTTGAATCTCAGCGCTTCGCCCTTCCATGCTGGTAAGCAGATCGAGCGTGAAGCCTTGTTGGCGCAGCGCGCTTGGCAGGGTGGCATGCCAGTGGTGTACTGCAATCTGGTCGGTGGCCAAGATGAGCTGGTATTCGATGGCGCTTCAATGGTGGTGTCTGAGGAAGGGGAATTAATTGCGCGCAGTCCCGCTTACGTTGAATACATTAATTGCGTGAATGCTCGCTGGGATGGTCGCCGTTTGCGGTTTGATGACGGCGAGGTCAGTGATCTGCGACCGGTGCTGGAAGATATATACGAGACCCTCGTGCTGGGAGTGCGGGACTACGTCAATAAAAATGGTTTTAACGGTGTAGTCTTGGGCTTGTCGGGTGGTATCGATTCGGCGTTGACCTTGGCGATAGCCGTAGATGCTTTGGGCGCTGACCGGGTTGAAGCCGTGATGATGCCGTTCCGCTATACCGCGTCAATGAGTATGGAAGATGCCCAAGCCCAAGCCAAGGTGCAGGGTGTGAGCTACAAGGTGATCTCGATTGAAGCCTTGTACGATAGCTTTATGCTTGCCTTAGCCGATGAGTTCGCGGGTATGTCCGCGGACAAAACTGAAGAAAACCTGCAAGCTCGCTGCCGCGGCGTATTGTTGATGGCGATATCAAACAAGAAAGGCTATTTGGTGCTCACTACCGGCAATAAGAGTGAAGTGGCGGTGGGTTACTCGACCTTATACGGTGATATGGCCGGTGGCTTTGACGTCCTAAAAGACGTTGCAAAAATGCGGGTGTTTGAGTTAGCAAGATATCGCAATACCGTGTCGCCAGTGATTCCGCAGCGGGTTATTGATAGGCCGCCATCGGCTGAGTTGGCGCCTGGGCAAGAGGATCAGGATAGTCTGCCACCCTACGATATTTTGGATCAGGTACTGGAGCGCTATATAGAGGACGACGAGAGCGCCGAAACCATTATCGAGGCGGGCTTTGATCGCGAGATGGTGTATCGTATTTTACGCTTGGTTGATTTAAACGAATACAAACGTCGCCAGTCGCCTATAGGAACACGTATCACCGAGCGCGGCTTCGGGCGTGACCGCCGCTATCCGATTACTCAAAAATGGGTCATCGGTGACTAAGATTTTCTTGTTGGTCGCGGCAAGCCTGGCTGCCGCGTTTGCCAATGCCGTGAATTCAAATGGTTTATGCTAATCCGGCGAGTTTTTTGCTTCGTAGCTCTAATCTGTGGTGGTTTTTATAACCGCTAAGTACGCACTCTTTAATTACCTCTGAAAGAAAATCGGGATCGCAATGGAATTACGGGCAAACAATGTCAGCAAACTGCGCGATGGTTATTTCGACGTATTGATTTTAGGTGGCGGCATAAATGGAGCGGTGTCAGCGGCGTCCTTGGCAGCCAAAGGTGTGAAGGTCGCTTTAGTTGATCGCGGTGATTTTGCCGGCTCAACCAGCTCCAATTCATCTAATTTAGCCTGGGGCGGCATTAAGTATTTAGAAAATCATGAATACTTTTTGGTCGACAAACTCTGCCGCAGCCGCAATCACTTGATGCGCAGCTATCCCTCAACGGTAAAAGAAATTCGGTTTTTGACCACCATCCAAAAAGGCTTTCGTTTTCCGCCGTTTATTGTCTACCTTGGCACCATTCTTTACTGGATTATTGGTCGCTTTGCCACACGTGCTCCCAAATATCTGAGCCCAGCTGGATTGAGTAAACGTGATGGCGTTATTGATACTGCCTTGGCAGCCGGTGGCTTTGAATACTCCGACTGCTATCTTTACGATAACGATGCCCGTTTTGTGTTTAATTTTATTCGCAGCAGTTTGAATTACGGTTGTATCGCCGCCAATTATGTAGAGTCTATGGGCTCTGAACGCCGTGGCGGGCTGTGGCATACCCAGTTGCAGGATAAACTGAGCGGCGAGACATTCGAGGTGCGCAGTCGGGTATTGATTAATGCCTGCGGCCCCTATGTTGATGCTCATAATGACCTTACAGGTCAAGACACCGAGCACCGGCATTTATTTTCTAAGGGAATTCATTTAATTGTTGATCGGATATCTGAAACCCACCGCATTCTCACTTTTTTTGCCAGTGACGGGCGTTTGTTCTTTGTGATTCCCATGGGGCCAAAGACCTGTATTGGCACCACCGACACTCAGGAGAGTAGTCCCGAGGTTGAGGTGACCGCAGCAGATCGTCAGTTCGTACTCGATAATGTGAATGCCGTATTGAAGCTTGAGCGGCCCTTGACCCCCGACGATGTGATTGCCGAGCGCTGTGGTGTGCGGCCGCTGGCGTTAAAGGGACGCGAGGGTGTGGCTGACTGGGTTAAGCTGTCGCGTAAGCATGCAATAGATACCAATAGCGACGATCAGCATTTAAGCATTTTTGGGGGTAAGCTCACCGACTGCTTGAATGTGGGCGACGAAGTGTCGGACATCGTTGCTAAAATGGGTGTCGCTGTGCCGTTTCCTGCTAAACGTTGGTACGGCGAGCCTAGCAATAGTGTGAAAGAAGAGTTCATGCATCAAGCCATGTTAATGGGGCTTGATGATTTGACGGATGCATCGTCTTCAGAGCCCTTAACGCAGCGTTTGTGGCGGCGTTATGGTCGCAGCGCCCTAGAGATGTTAGAGATGATTCGCGAGGATCCCACTAGCGCTGAGTTACTGATTGAGAATGCGGAGTATCTGCGCTGCGAGATAGAGCATGCGGCGCGAAGGGAAATGATTACTAAGCTGGAGGATTTTTTACGTCGCCGATCTAAGATTTCTCTGGTGGTGCGTCGTGATGACATTATCAATGCACCGGGCTTGAAAGAAGCCTGCGAGATTTTATTCGGCGATGAGGCCGATGCAAAATTGCAGGAATACATTGCCGCGACTGCATAGTCGCGGCTTCTAGCTTGTGTTAGATAGGTAGTGGACACAAAAAAGGCAGCCTAAGCTGCCTTTTTTAATTCAATGCCATTCGACCGGAGTATTACTCCTGTTCGCGGTTATCAAATTTGGGTGGGTCGTATCGGTCAAATAAACCGAGAGTCGCCTTATTTATCACCGAGCCTTCCTGATCAACCCCGACCTGGCTGATAAAGTTGCCCTTTTTATCCAGTGAAGGATGGTCCGGGAAGTTTTTACGCAATACCGTTAGCGACTGTTCGGCTAAATCTTCCATGCCCAATAGCAAATATGCCTGAACCATAACCGCCAGTGCGTCGGGTGTTGCCGGAGTTTGTGGCAAGTTTTCAATTACGTAGCGACCACGATTAGCCGCTGCCAAATAGGCTTTGCGCTTAAAGTAGTAATTAGCGACATTGATTTCGTAACGAGCCAAGCGGTTGCGCAACTGAATCATCCGCGCTTTGGCGTCGTCAGCGTATTCGCTGTCAGGGAAGCGTTGCAGCAACTGGCGGAAGTCGTCAAACGACTGAATAGTCGAGCCGGGGTCACGCTGGGTCATATCGGTGGGAATAAAGCGCTCCAAGAAGCCTTCGCCATCGGTATAGTTTGCGAGACCGCGCATATAATAGGCGTAGTCGACTTTTTCATGCCGCGGATGTAGACGGATAAAGCGATCTGCAGCGGCAACAGCAGCGTCATTATCGCCGCGGCGATAGTGAGCGTAAACGATTTCTAATTGCGCTTGTTCAGCGTAAGGGCCAAATGGGTAGCGGCTTTCCAGTAGCTGCAAATTATCAACAGCCAATGCAAAGTTCTTGCTTTTCAGGTAGCCTTGCGCGGTTTCGTATATTTCCCGTTCAGATAAATCTGGGCGGTCTGGTTTGCCAGCACAGCCGGCGACCAAAACGGTAATAAATAGTAGTGTAAAGACCTTAACGACAGCTTTCATGTAATTTTTCCAAATAGCGGAATATCCTAACGACCCCTTGCCAAGCGAGGGCCTGCTATTTAAACACAGCGCGCAGATGGTATAAAGAATCACATATGACCGAGATTATTGATCGACAGGAAATCGTCCCCGAAGCCCACAATGGCGGTCGTTTCGACCAGGTGGCGGCGCAGTTGTTCCCAGAGTACTCCCGTTCTAGGCTACAAACCTGGATAAAAAGCGGCGAACTCACTGTTAGCGGTGAACTTAGGCGTACCCGCGACAAGGTTGTGGACGGCGAAACACTGTGTTTAAAGGCAGAATTACAGGTTGAAGTGCGCTCGGTGGCTGAGCCCATCGATTTGGATATTGTCTACGAAGACGATTACGTCATCGTGATTAACAAGCCAGCGGGGCTGGTTGTCCATCCCGGTGCAGGTAATCCTGATGGTACTTTGCTAAACGCGCTGCTCAATCACTACCCTGAGATCGATAAAGTGCCGCGAGCGGGTATTGTCCATCGTCTCGACCGGGATACCACTGGTTTGATGATTGCCGCTAAAACCGTGGAAGCTCATACCAGCTTGGTTGCGCAATTGCAGTCGCGGGAAGTACACAGGGAATACGACGCCGTGGTCTTTGGCACCATGACAGGCGGCGGCACGGTGGATGAGCCTATGGGGCGTCATCCCCGCCAGCGCACTAAGATGGCGGTATCGCAAATTGGCGGCAAAGATGCCGTGACCCATTATCGGGTAACGCGCCGCTTTCTTAATCACACCCATATTCGCTGTTTCTTAGAAACTGGCCGCACCCACCAAATTAGGGTGCATATGGCATACATAAAATACCCCTTATTGGGTGATCCGCTATATGCCGGGCGTCCGCGTTTGCCTAAAGGCGCGACTGAATTGCTGATTAATACTCTGCGGGGCTTTGACCGTCAGGCACTCCATGCCCGTAAATTGGAGCTGGAACACCCTATCACCGGCGATACCATGTCTTGGGAGGTGCCCCTTCCTGATGATATGAAGGCTTTGTTGGCGGTTCTGTCCACGGAAGATGTTCGCTAGATTATTTTTGCGCAGTGGTATCGAGTGAGACTGGAGCCCACAGAATGATAGCGAGTGATTATCTTATAGCCCCTAATTGGCCTGCACCTGCAAATGTGCTGGCATTGTCGACTACCCGAAAAGGTTTGGCGGGCTATGCGGGTGCTAGTGTTGGGGCATACTCCCACTTTAATCTCGGCGATCATGTCGATGACTCACTTTTAAACGTTGCCAAGAACCGAGCGGCCCTACTCGCGGCCTGCGATAATTTGGATGCCATTGTGTGGCTGCAGCAAGTGCATGGCATTGAGGTTTGTGAGGTCTCAGACGTCCGAGCGGCGCCAGTTTGCGCGGATGCCAGCATTACCCGAGCCAAGGGGCTAGGGTGTGCAGTGTTAACCGCCGATTGTATCCCCGTCCTGTTTTGTCGCATAGACGGTGGCGAGGTTGCTGCGGCTCATGCGGGTTGGCGAGGCTTGTGCGCCGGTGTCTTGGTCAATACCGTGACCGCTTTTAATTGTCCCCCACAGGAATTGATGGCGTGGATAGGCCCCGCTATATCACAAGCGCATTTTGAGGTTGGTCCAGAAGTGTATCGGGCTTTCTTAAAAGAATTTAGCGGCGTGTCTAAGGCTCAAATTGAGAATGCATTTAGACCCTCTGCCTATAAGGCAGGACATTTTTATGCTGATATTAATGCACTCGCCCAATGTCAGCTGCAAAACCTAGGCGTGGCCTGGGTCGGTGGAGGAGATCTGTGTACCTATGCTGATGCCGATCGTTTTTATTCCTTTCGGCGCGATGGCCAAACCGGTCGTCAGGTCAGTCTTATTTATCGCCGCTAATTATTTATAGCGGTATCTCCTTAGCTATTCTGCTTGAAATCGTTCAGTTAGCCCCCCATTTATGGTTTAGGGAAGGCGAAGTATTACTTTGTCTATTCGTGATCTTTTGGGGGAGCCCGATATGCGTGCTGATCGTTTTACTAATTCTTTACAAACTGCACTTGCCGATGCGCAATCCTTAGCGCTAGGTAAGGATCATCAATATATCGAAGCCGTCCATTTGTTGTCTGCATTGTTAAAACAGCAAGGCGGCAGCACGAGACCCTTGTTGACTCAGGCTGGCGCTAATATTCCGGCATTAGAGCAGGCGGTGGCGACTGAGTTGAGTCGTTTGCCAACGGTGCAAGGTGCTGGTGGCGATGTCCACGTATCTCAAGCCTTGGCCAAGATTTTTAATATAAGCGATAAGATTTCGCAGCAGCGCCAAGACAGCTATATCTCCAGCGAATTAATTTTACTGGCCATGCTCGAAGTTGGCGGTGAAGCCGCAAAGTTGATCACTGACAACGGTGTCGCCAAACCTGCCTTACTGGCGGCCATCGATAAAGTTCGCGGTGGCCAGCCTGTCAATGACGCCTCAGCAGAGGAGTCGCGGCAAGCACTTGATAAATATACTGTCGACCTAACCGAACGAGCTGCATCGGGCAAGCTAGATCCGGTCATAGGTCGCGATGACGAGATTCGACGCACTATCCAAGTCCTGCAGCGCAGAACAAAAAACAATCCGGTTCTAATTGGTGAGCCGGGAGTTGGTAAAACCGCGATTGTTGAGGGTTTAGCGCAGCGAATAATTAATGGTGAAGTACCCGAAGGCTTAAAGGGTAAGCGTGTCCTTTCCCTGGATTTGGCGGCTCTATTAGCGGGCGCTAAATTTCGCGGGGATTTTGAAGAGCGCTTAAAGTCGGTATTGAATGAGCTGGGTAAAGAAGAAGGCCGGGTAATTTTATTTATCGACGAATTACATACCATGGTTGGTGCAGGTAAGGCCGAGGGTGCGATGGACGCCGGCAATATGTTGAAGCCTGCGCTGGCGCGGGGCGAATTGCATTGCGTTGGCGCGACAACCTTGAATGAATATCGCCAGTCTATTGAAAAAGACTCGGCCCTAGAGCGCCGCTTTCAGAAGGTGTTAGTCGAGGAGCCATCTGAAGAAGATACCATTGCGATTCTGCGTGGTCTAAAAGAGCGTTATGAAGTCCACCACAGTGTTGATATTACCGACGCGGCTATTATCGCGGCGACTAAACTGTCGCAGCGTTATATTACCGATCGTCAGTTGCCTGATAAAGCCATCGATTTGATTGATGAAGCGGCAAGCCGTATTCGTATGGAAATTGATTCTAAGCCCGAGGTCATGGATAAGCTTGAGCGACGCTTAATTCAATTAAAGATACAGCGTGAGGCGGTAAAGAAAGAGGATGATGACGCGGCGCGTAAACAGTTAGATAAATTAAATTTGGATATTGATAAAGTTGGTAAAGAATTTTCAGATTTAGAAGAAATTTGGAAAGGTGAAAAAGCGGCGTTGCAAGGTTCTGCACAAGTTAAGGTGGATCTTGAGAAAGCCAAATTAGATATGGATAACGCCCGCCGCGCCGGTGATCTGACGCGCATGTCAGAATTGCAGTACGGGGTTATTCCGGGATTAGAGAAAAAACTCCTCGATGCCGATGCGGTAGATCATGGCGAAATGCAGCTGCTCCGCAATAAGGTAACTGAAGCAGAAGTTGCTGAAGTGGTATCGCGCTGGACCGGTATCCCCATTAGTAAAATGTTGGAAGGCGAACGCGATAAGTTATTGCGTATGGAAGATGAGCTGCACCGCCGAGTGATTGGTCAAAGTGAGGCCGTTGACGCAGTATCGAATGCGGTAAGGCGCTCTCGAGCGGGTTTGAGTGACCCCAATAGACCAAACGGATCGTTCTTGTTTTTGGGGCCAACTGGGGTAGGTAAGACAGAGCTCTGTAAAGCCTTGTCGATGTTTCTTTATGATAGCGAAGACTCGATGGTACGTATCGATATGTCGGAATTTATGGAGAAACATTCTGTCGCCAGACTTATCGGTGCGCCTCCGGGGTATGTTGGCTATGAAGAGGGCGGATACTTAACCGAGGCGGTACGCCGTCGTCCATATTCTTTGCTTTTGTTGGATGAGGTAGAGAAGGCGCATCCTGATGTGTTTAATATTTTATTGCAGGTTTTAGACGATGGTCGTCTTACCGATGGTCAGGGTAGAACAGTAGATTTTCGCAATACTGTAATTGTCATGACGTCGAACTTGGGCTCAGATGTGATTCAAGAGATGACACTGGCCGCTAGCGGATACGACAAAATGCGGGAGGCCGTTTTGAACGTGGTTTCTGGACATTTTCGACCTGAGTTTATTAACCGCATCGACGAGCTGGTTGTGTTCGAGCCCTTGGACAGAAATCAAGTTCAGGCTATTGCGAGTATTCAAATAGGAATACTTAATCAACGTCTCGCCGAAAGAGAATTGCGCTTAGAAGTGAGTGATGAAGCGATGAGCCGCTTGGCCGATGTTGGCTTTGATCCGGTGTATGGCGCAAGACCCTTGAAACGCGCCATTCAACAGCGTTTTGAGAACCCGCTCGCGCAACGATTACTGAAGGGTGAGTTCAGTCCTGGACAGATTATTACGGCCACGGTTGACGGTGAAAACATTGTGTTCACCACGCCACGGTTGCAGTAATAGTGAAAGTAATCGCTTGATGTTTGGCGTGTAGATAATTTTATTTAGTGATCGGTATTAGTTTTGGCTGCGTACAGTGCAGTCAATAAGTAATAACCGAGGTATCACTATGAAATTATCTACACGGGGGCAGGCGCTTGCGCTGTCACTACTCAGCGCAAGTGTTATAGGTCAATTTGCAGTCGCATCAAGTCACCGAGAGGCACCGTTCATTGCCGGTTCGCCCAAGGTTGATGGTACCGATTTTTATATGTTCCGCAGCTATGAAGATGGTCGCGGCGATTTTGTTACTTTGATTGCTAACTACCAGCCTCTGCAAGATTCTTACGGTGGTCCTAATTATTTTACGATGGATCCCACTGCTCTCTATGAAATCCATATCGATAACGATGGCGATGCAGTAGAAGATTTAACCTTTCAATTTGAATTTAATAACGCCTACGGCCAAGCGAATGCATCTGGCCTAATTCGCGACGGCGGTATTGATACCGGCGCTGGCAGTGATGTTCAAGTGCCCCTAGCGGCTTTTGGGCCTGCGAATGTAGTGGGCGGTCAAACTGGACTGCTTAATGTGGTCGAAACGTATACCGTTAACGTGGTAAGTGGTGATCGCCGCACCGGTAGCAGTAGCGCAGTGACTGAATCAGGCGGCAGTAGCACTACATTTACCAAGCCTGTGGATAACATCGGTGCCTTGACGATTCCCGATTACAACGCCTATGCCAACCAGTTTATATACGAAGTGGCCGTGCCGGGTTGCGCTACCCCGGGTCGTTTGTTTGTGGGCCAGCGCCGCGAAGGTTTCGTGGTGAATTTGGGCGAGATCTTTGACCAAGTAAACCTCAATCCTCTTGGTGCGCGGGATTCGCGTAGCAATACCATCGATGACAAAAACGTGACGTCCTTGGCCTTAGAAGTGCCAGCAAGTTGTTTAACTAGCGGTGACGACACAGTGATTGGCGCGTGGACAACGGCGAGTAAACGTCAGGGTCGCGTTCTTAATCCAGCACCGGCTGGCCCAACGGATAATGCGTCAGGTAAAGGGCCGTCAGTAGAGCTGGGTGCTTGGACACAGGTCTCTCGTTTGGGTAGCCCGCTAGTTAATGAAGTCGTTATTGGTATCACCGATAAAGACAAATTTAATGCAAGTGAGCCAAAAGACGACGTTGCAAACTTTGCTACATACGTCTTGTTCCCCACGCTGCCAACTATTGTTGAAGTATTGTTCGGTGTGCCTGCGCCAATGCCAGAAGGCGGTCGTACTGATTTGCTAGCGGCCTTTGTAACTGGTGTAACGACTGGCCCCAATGATACACCTGCTAACTTTAAGTTTACCGCTCCGGCTAATTTGACCACGCCTGGTGAAATGCTTCGCTTAAACACGGCAATCGGAACTGTGGTTCCAGGTGCGAGCGGCTACAGCGATCTTGGTTTTCTAGGCTGTGATTTGGCAGGTTTTCCGAATGGACGTCGTGTAACAGATGATGTGGTAGACATTGCCCTTACTGTTGCTGAGGGTGCGTTATTGGGTGCCAATGGTCTGCAAACTTGTGATTTAAGTGGTGCTTCGCCGGTAGTTGCTAACTCCGGTACGGTTGTAAACGACGGCGCCTTGCCAGTGACAAGTGATTACCTGACGGTATTCCCATACCTAAATACACCTTTCGCTGGTGTAGCAACGACCAATAGATAAGGAGGCGTTTATGAATATCACCATTAAATGCGGCCTGTTTCTTATTTTAGGTCTCGGCTTGGCGGCGTGTAACAACGAAAGTAAGCGCGATGGCCAAGCGGCGGGTGGCAATACCGAGTTAAGTGGCAGTCAGCTGATCACGGCGGTACTTTTGCAAGATAAAAATGCCGAGCCGGTGTCAGTGAATGACAAAAATATTGCGGATAGTTTTGACCCGATCGATGTCAATAGTCTGTAATTTGTTGGGTCTTTTACAGACCCAAAATCTAGCGCAGCGATGGTTTCATCGCCGCGCTATTTTTTTTCGCGTACTACTCATTGCTAATTGTGCCTTGCTTAGTGGTCACTTGTCGGCGGCGTCTATAGACGGGCCGGATATCTTTCAGCCTAGTGATGATGCGACAGTCGTGTTTCGGCTTACTGCATCTCCGGCATTGCTACCTTCAAGCGCAAGAACACCTCAAGAGCATCTAGATACCGTGGAGCAGGCCCTAAAATCCTTTAGGAATACTGCTAATCCGCGTTATTTAGGGGATGCGGAGCGCGAGCTCGCCTTAATTCCAGCTAATGATCGCGATGTAAGATTTTATTTTTTCCGAGCGTCACTCAAGCAAAGTCTTCATCTATTTGACGAAGCAGTGGCGGACTTGAATAGGATTTCAGATTTAGACGGCGATTCCCTAGAATCGCTGATGATGCGGTTTACGATTAACTTTGTAAGTGGTGATTACCCCGCCGCTGAGCTTTCGTGCTCCGCACTCAAGAATTTCCAGAATAATCTTTACGCGGCCAGTTGTAAGCAACAGCTTCAGGCCTTAGTGGAACCGCAAACCGCCTACCGCGATCTTAAGCAGGCAATGGCCGAGTTTGGGGTCTTAAGTGATCGTCGCGCCCTGATTTGGGCGAGCGGCACCTTGGCGGATATTGCCGAGCGTGCTGGTCGTGATGACGCTGTCGCTCTGTGGCAACTTACCTTACAACTGAATCGCGACGATCTTTATACCCGCGCTCGCCTCGCTGAATCCCTTCTTGCACAGGATAGTTACCAGCAGGTAATAGCGCTCACCGAAGACTATTTGTCGATTGATGCGCTGGCGGTGTCCCGTGCTATTGCTCAAACCTATTTAGGTGGCGGCACTAGGCTGGCGAAAATGTTGCGGGAGCGCTTTGATGAAGCCCTCTGGCGTGGAGAAATTTTGCATAAGCGCGCCTATGCGCAATTCTTACTTGATATTGAAAAGAATCCGGAAGTCGCTTTAGAAATGGCGGAAGACAACTGGGCGCATCAACGTGAATGGCCCGATGCGCTTATTCTAAAACGCGCGCGTGAAGTACTTAAAGGCAGGGCAGCTCAATGATGTCTCGTATCATGCTGCTTGTATTGCTAGTGGGCTTGTCGACGGCTTTTCCTCGCTCTGTGTTGGCCCATAAGGCAAGTGATAGTTTTATGTATATCACCGCAGAGCAAATCCGTTTCGACGTCGCCCTGCAGGATATGCAGCGAATTCAGTCATTGGATTTGAATGGTGATTCACAGCTTCAGTGGGGCGAGCTTCGCGCTGCCGAGAGCGCATTTTCACAGTTGTTGGCTCGGCGAATTTCAATTAGCAGTGACGGTGATTCCTGTCCCTTAGTCATTAAGTTAGCTGGCCTTAGCGAACATAGCGATGGACCCTATGGGGTTTGGTTGATTCGCTCCACCTGCTTGGCGCAACCGGAGGTTCAGCTCAGCTATTCTTTGTTATTTGATGTGGATCCGTTGCACCGCGCATTGTTGGTGAGCGATATAAGCGGTGAGAAACAACTTGGTGTGCTATCGCCATCTAGCAACACGGCGAAATTAGGTGAGCGGGTGTCTGCGCTAGAAACTGCCGAAGTATTCCTTTGGCAGGGCGCGGTCCATTTGTTGTTGGGCTATGATCACATGCTGTTTTTATTGGCTTTACTATTGCCGGCAACGCGGCTAAGAAAGCACGGTGTTCACCTGCCGTTGCGCAAGGTATTCACCGATGTGGCTTTGGTCGTCACCATGTTTACCTTGGCCCATAGTTTTACTTTGGTTGCTGCGAGCTTGGGCTGGTTTAGTCTGCCTTCACAACCCGTGGAAATTGCCATTGCGTTATCAATTAGTTTGGCTGCCGTGTTGGCTTTGATGGACGTTGATTATCGTTTTCAGCGGGGCTTGGCAATGGGGGTGGGACTAATTCACGGCTTTGGTTTTGCCGGTGTATTGTCGGATCTGCTAGCGGCCAGTTCCTTGAAGTTACTGGCGTTGGGGAGTTTCAATGTCGGCATTGAACTCGCCCAGTTGCTACTGGTGTTTATCGTGCTCCCCCTGCTATATCGCTGGAGCGCGCAAGCCCATTATCAGCGCTGGGTCTTTCCTGCTGCGGGTTTGTCGCTAGCTGCTAGTGGGCTATATATGGCTGCTCAACGACTTTAATTGCAGTTAATTTTAATTACCTCTAGGGCTCGGTTTTCCTGCTGTTTGATTTCTTCTGTGTTTAGCATACGGCTAGTGCCGTCGGCGTTGGTAATGCGAATTCTGGCCCCGTTAGCTCGAAGTGAATCCATATTCGCTTTTGCTTTTTCACACAGTGCGGGGTCTTTCGGAGGAAGAATTTCCATTTTCTCAGGTGGCGCTTCATTGTTATTGCTGTCTGCTTCGTTACTGGAATACGGGACCTCGACGGAAGAGTCATCACCACCACTGCTCATTGTCGCACCGCTGCCAGTTTTCACGAATTCGTAGGGTCGGCCTTGGGGTGGCTGCTGTGAGAAGTGCTGCTTACCGTCCTTGTCGGACCAGCGGTAGTAACCTGTTTTATCTGCGTTGACTCCGAAGCTGCAAACCAGGAGGCCGGAGCAAAGTGCAATTGTTAGAGCAGTATTTTTCATGGTTGAAAATGACCGTACTTTAGGTGAGTGACTTAGATTATGGCAGATTATTCTCAGTGTGGAAAAACGACAGCAATACGACCCTAATATGGCGGGATAGAGTGCGCTTGCGGGCAATTATCCTGAATTAAGTTCTGGTTTGGTATTGACATAGCACGCCATAGGCTAAAAAATACGCAGTCTATCTTTACGATAGCAAATGGCTGTTTTCCCCGCCGCTTACCTGCGGCCAAAGTACAGAGTGCGGCTCATCGTGTCGCGCTGCTACCTTCGGTAGTTCCATTCACTCTGCAAACACATGACCTGTGTTGCGAGATTGCCCGCACCGCGTTATCCCGCGATGCATATAAACGCTGCCTTGCAGCATTATGGCGTTTCGCCCGGAGTTCAGCCGTGTTGGCTGCGATCCGGTGGTAATGTGTTTCGACATCTTTGTTCTTGTTTCATATCTTTTGCTGAGCGTTTGTCTCGGCGGTGCTGTGACAAGATTTTTGCGTATTCAAACTGAATCGAGGGTATTTCAGTGGAGTTGTTATCTGGCGGCGAAATGATCGCGCGTGCCATGGAAGACGAGGGTGTTGAATTCATCTTTGGCTATCCCGGTGGTGCAGTACTGCATATTTACGATGCTTTGTTTAAAAGCTGCAAAGTACCCCATATTTTAGTGCGTCACGAGCAGGCAGCTACCCATGCTGCAGATGGCTACGCACGTGCGACGGGCAAACCTGGTGTGGTCTTAGTGACATCTGGTCCCGGTGCGACCAATGCGATTACTGGCATTGCGACGGCGTATATGGATTCTATCCCGATGGTGGTCTTGGCGGGTCAGGTTATGAGTCACCTGATCGGTGAAGATGCCTTCCAAGAAACCGATATGATGGGTATTTCACGGCCTATTGTTAAGCACAGTTTTCAGGTGACTAGGACCCAGGATATTCCGGAGATCATTAAGAAGGCTTTCTATATTGCGACCAGTGGTCGTCCCGGCCCAGTTGTTATCGATTTGCCGAAAGATCTTACGAATCCGCATGACAAATTCGAGTACAACTATCCTAAAAAAGTGAAGCTGCGCTCTTATACGCCGGCGACTCGCGGTCACTCTGGGCAGATTAAGAAAGCGGCTAGTATGTTGCTCGGCGCCAAGCGGCCGATTATTTATGCCGGTGGTGGTGTAATTCTAGGTAATGCCTCTGAGCAGTTGCGGGTATTGGCGCGGGAGCTTAATTTCCCTGTCACTCACACTCTGATGGGGCTGGGAGCGTTTCCTGCTAGTGATCGTCAGTTCTTGGGTATGTTGGGTATGCACGGCTTTTACGAAGCCAATAATGCCATGCACCACAGTGATGTGATTCTGGCGATTGGCGCGCGCTTTGACGATCGTGTGACTAACACCACGGGCAAATTCTGTCCCGGCGCAAAAATCGTACATATTGATATCGATCCCGCTGCGATCTCTAAAACCATCACTGCGGATGTGCCTATTGTTGGTCCGGTTGATTCGGTGCTGACTGATCTAATTGCAGTTCTTCGTGAAATGCGTGCGGTCGACTCCAGTCTTCCAGACGCGAATTCCCTGAAACACTGGTGGAGTCAGATTGACGAATGGCGTGAAACCCACGGCTTGTGGGTAAGACCCCGCTACGATATTACGTCGCCCTATATTAAGCCGCAGCAGGTTATTGAAACGCTGTGCAAGGTGACTCATGGCAAAGCGTATGTCAGCTCAGATGTTGGCCAGCATCAGATGTTTGCGGCCCAGTATTATAAGTTTGATGAGCCGCGTCGCTGGTTAAACTCTGGCGGCCTTGGCACGATGGGCTTTGGTTTACCTGCGGCGATGGGAGCTAAATTGGCATTCCCGGATGCTGACGTGGCCTGTGTTACCGGCGAAGGTAGTATTCAAATGAATATTCAGGAGTTGTCTACCTGCGCCCAGTACAAAATTCCGGTTAAAATTATCAGCTTGTATAACGGCTATCTTGGCATGGTTAAACAATGGCAGGACATGCAGTATGAAGGCCGGTATTCAGAAAGTGTTTACGCGAATTCACTACCTGACTTTGTCAAACTAACCGAGGCTTATGGCCATGTTGGTATTAAAGTGACCCAGTTGAGTGATTTGGAAGAGGCGATGAAAGAGGCCTTTGCCCGTAAAAATGATTTGGTATTCATGGATATCCATGTTGATCCGCACGAGCATGTATATCCTATGCACATAGCGCCAAACGGATCGATGCGTGATATGTGGTTGAGCAAGACGGAGCGTACCTGATGCGACATATTATTTCGGTATTGATGGAAAATGAGCCCGGTGCATTGTCTAGATTGGTGGGCCTATTTTCACAGCGCGGCTACAATATTGAGACCTTGAATGTTGCGCCAACAGAAGACCCTACCTTGTCGCGTTTAACGCTGACAACGACCGGTAATGATCACAAAATAGAGCAAATTACTAAGCATCTTAACCGCTTAATCGACGTGGTGAAGCTGGTGGATTTGTCGGAAGGTTCACATATTGAGCGTGAATTGATGTTGGTGAAAGTGCGAGCTACTGGCGCGCAACGAGCTGAGATTAAGCGCTGCACCGATATTTTCCGTGGTCAGATTGTTGATGTTGGTCCCAGCGTTTATACCATTCAGGTGACTGGCGCGGCGGACAAGCTCGATTCCTTCCTTGAAGCCGTTGGCGAAGCCGCGATTATGGAAGTGGTTCGCAGTGGTGTGTCGGGTATTGCTCGGGGTGAAAAAATACTGAGTCTGTAAGCGCCATAATGCAGACGATAAGGCGCCTTCGGGCGCCTTTTTTATTTGTGGGCATAGATGTTTTCTGAGTAGAGAGTTTCTAGCATGGCTGCCTAGGTGGGCTTTCCTGCTATTTCAGTCCGCGCTTAGTGCGCGCTGAACGCTTGCACGCAATAGCCTTTTGCCAGCGCTTCAATAATCTGTGGATCTTTTGCCAGCGCGGGATTACTTGGAATCTGGGTATTGTCGATGAGCTTACGTTTTATAATGGTGACGTCGCGAAAGCCTTCAGCCATCACAAAAAGCTGGGCGAGTTTCTCGGCGCCGAACATATCTTTAAAATCCACATAGACAATGAACGGTGCTTGTTCGCCCTCGGTGAATTCACCTTGGGTTTTTTTGGCCGTCGCGTTAACTGAGAATAGGTACATGGTTTGCTCCGGTCGTTTACTGGCTAACAATGGCCAGGCGCAATGCTGACATATTAAGTTGCAAGGATTGCAGTGCTGTCATACCTATTGTGGTTTCTTGATCAAAGATCTCTAGCTCTTGTGGTGCTACGTGTGGGTTGCGGCTCATTAATGCGTGTAGGCGCTCACGCTCGCTGCTGCGTTCGGCTTGGAATGCTTCGGTGGCTTCCTTTCTCCAATCTTTGCAGGCATCTTCGGCAAGACTTTCTATATGCGGGATCATTGCGGTAATGGTGCTGCGCACCTCGCGCAGTAGAACGGGCATTAAGGTTTTCTTCACGCCTTGCGCCAGTTGATTCAATTTGCTGTGAGCAACGGCCTTAGATAGATCGCGGTTTTGTTGGTCGACGACAAGACGGAAGCTTTGCGCCGGTAAGTAGCGTCGCAGTTGTAGCCAAGCAGGGGCTTGCAGCGCGGGGCTAAAGAACCCTTCAAGCAAAAGTGTGCCGGGCTTGAGTGCTTTGACCGCAATAGTGCATATACATGCGCTGCCGAAATCACTGGACATGACCATGTCCATGGCACTGATGACCAGTGGATGTTCCCAGCTGAAATACGCCATGTCTTCTCTGCTGAGCGCACGTTCTCTATCAAATGTACCAGTGATGCCGTCGTCTGGCAGGTGTGGAAATGCTTCGGTGATCATGTGGTCGCCGGGACGCAGAATCACGGCGTTGTCGCTGTGGTCTTCATGATCGAGCCCGAATTGCTCTGCCAGCATTTCAAGGTATTCAGCTAAAGTGTCGCTGCGTTGCTCGGCTTCTAGTGCGGTAATTAGCTCGGCGGCGCGCTGTGGTTGACAGGAGTTTAATTCCAGTAGGCGGTTGCGGCCTTTGCGCAGATGCTCTTGTAGTTCAACAGCTTTAGCCGAGGCGCGCGCAATTAAGCCCTTAATAGCGGCATTGTCGGTATTTGCTAGTGCAGCATGGAGCTCGTCACCGAATTCAAGATTTAGCGCATTGCCGACAGTGCAGGGTTGGCTGAAAATATTGACGGCGTCGCGATACCAGAGGAGTAATTTTTCTTGAGCGCTGTCAGCGTAGTAGGGCACATGTAAATTAACATCGCCGAGCTGACCGATACGATCTAGGCGGCCAATTCGCTGCTCTAGCAAGTCGGGGTTTAACGGTAGATCAAGCAAAATGAGATGTTGTGCGAACTGGAAATTGCGGCCTTCGCTGCCAATTTCTGAACAAATCAGAAGCTGGGCGCCATCTTCAGGGTCTGCAAAGTAGGCGGCGGCGCGGTCGCGCTCAATTAAGCTGAGTTCTTCGTGGAATACCGCACTGGCGATCCCGCGACGTAAACGCAGGTGTAATTCAAGGTCTCTAGCAGCGCTGGAGTCGGCTGCAATTAATAAGACTTTCTCGTCGGGGTTTTGCAGTAAAAATTTCTCTACCCAAGCGACGCGTGGGTCTGTTTTTAGCCACATAACACCAAGTAGCTGTTCTGGATGAAGCGATTCTTCAATGGTTGCCGTGGTGCAGGCCTGCTCATATCCCGGCGGGACGCTGAGTGGGTGTTCGTGTAGAACACGCTTGGGGAAGCCGCCGACCGACGCGCGAGTATTGCGGAACAGCATACGGCCGGTGCCGAAGCGATCGAGAAGGTCGCGTATGGTTTTGTCGAGCTGCTCAGTGCTCGCCTGGTTTTGAAGCGAAGATACTTGGCTGTTGCCTAATAGGGCTTCCAGGCGCTGACAGAAGTCGGCGTCGTTTAGCGCAGCTTCTGGGGTATCAGCTAAACCTTGTATCAGTTCGCTGATTTCTTCGTAGTGCCCCTGTTCTTCAAGAAAGGCCGCAAGGTCTGGATAGCGAGCCGGATCTAGCAGGCGAAGGCGTGCAAAATGCCCATCGATTCCCGCATTTTCCGGGGTGGCTGTTAGCAAGAGTACTGAGGCGATCTCCGCGCTCAGTCGTTCAACTAGTTTGTATTCTACTGAGGAGTCGTCGTCTTCATGCCATTGGAGGTGATGAGCTTCGTCAACCACCAGCATGTCCCAGCCGGCATCACAGAGTTGTTGTTGGCGGCGGGTATGGGTGCTTATCCAGCTAAGCGGACAAATAACGAGCTGGGCATCTTCAAAGGGATTCTCTTCTTTCTGCTTAGACTCTTCTTCGTCAAAGAAGATGCTGCTTGGGTCGTCTTCATATTCGTCTATTTGTTGGCAGCGAGCTTCGTTAAAAATACTGAACTTAAGATTAAAACGCCGCAGCATTTCCACTAGCCATTGGTGAACCAGGCTGTCTGGTACCACAATCAGGATTCTTTTAGCCCGCTCCAGCAATAACAACTGATGAATGATGAGACCGGCTTCAATGGTTTTACCCAAGCCAACTTCGTCTGCCAGTAAAACCCTTGGAGCGGCCCTGCTTGCGACCTCGGCGGCGATATACATTTGGTGGGGTAGTAATTGCACCCGAGGTCCCAGTAGGCCGCGGGTACTGGCGGCCTGGCTGGTGTTTTGTTGTTCTAGGGTGGCTGCCCGCAATGCAAAGCGGCGGTAGTGTTCGACTTGACCGGCTAGCAAGCGTTCTTTAGCGTTGCTGAGCTTGATGTTGGCGCTCAGAACTTGCTCGGGTACGGGGTGTACGTCGCCATTTTCGTCTCTGGCAAAATAGACGATGCAGCCTCCATGCTCCTGCTGCTCGGTAACAATAAGGGGGCCTTGGCCCGGCACATCTATATCATCGCCCACTTGAAACAAAACCCGTGATAAGGGCGCGGCAGCGGCAGCATAAGTCCGCTCTTCTTCCGCAGCCGGAAATGCGATAACCACGCGGCGGTGTTCGGCTTCAAGAATAATGCCCAGGCCAAGGTCGGGTTCGGGGTTGCTAATCCAGCGTTGGCCGGCGATAAAAATATTAGACATAGGGTATTGGTATGGCTCGGTGTATTGAGTGAGTTGCACGGCGTTTAGCGTGAAACCTGAAATTCAGGAGCGAGAATGTTACGCATCAGTGCTGCATAGTGAAAGTCTTAATGTGGTAAATGTCACCACAATGGACGGTTCGCCTTGAATGCAGAGTGTGTGTTTTTTTGGTTTGTGGAGGAAGGGTTTTATAAAAAAAGGCGGCGCCCAATGGGCGCCGCCTTTAATAGAGCATTCGCGATGTTAAATACCGATTAAACGATTTTCTTCATTGCAGTCATGTAGCCGCGCAATCTGCGACCAACCACTTCAACAGGGTGGTTGCGGATTGCGGCATTAACGGTAATCAGCTCTTGGTTGTCTACGCCCAAGTCTTTTGTGTTTAAGCCTTTGCCGATAATGTCGGTAGAGACTTTGCTCATGAAATCGGTGAGCAGTGGACGACAGGCGTGATCGAACAGGTAGCAGCCGTACTCTGCAGTGTCTGAAATAACAACGTTCATTTCATACAGTTTACGACGTGCAATAGTGTTGGCGATCAGCGGTGTTTCATGGAGTGACTCGTAGTAGGCAGACTCTGGCTCCATGCCGGCTGCAACCATGCATTCAAACGCCAGTTCTACGCCGGCTTTACACATGGCCACTAGCAAAATGCCGTGGTCGTAGTATTCCTGCTCACTAATTTCAACATCGCCTGCTGGGGTCTTTTCAAATGCAGTCTCGGCAGTTGCTGCGCGCCAGCCGTGAAGGTTTTTGTCGTCATTAGCCCAGTCTTCCATCATGGTCTTGGAGAAGTGGCCACTGATGATGTCGTCCTGATGCTTTTCATATAAAGAGCGCATGATGTCTTTTAGCTCTTCTGCCAAGTCAAACGCTTTGATTTTGGCAGGGTTGCTCAGGCGGTCCATCATATTGGTAATGCCGCCATACTTTAGGCCTTCAGTGACAGTTTCCCAGCCGTATTGAATCAGCTTCGAAGCGTAGCCAGCTTCAATGCCTTGCTCAACCATTTTGTCGAAGCACAGGATGGCGCCAGTTTGCAGCATGCCGCAAAGGATGGTTTGTTCACCCATCAGGTCAGACTTAACTTCAGCGATTGGTGAAGATTCCAGAACACCAGCGCGGTCGCCGCCAGTTCCAGACGCCAGCGCCTTGGCAATAGCCATGCCCTCGCCTTTGAGATCGTTTTCGCGATGAACGGCGATCAAGGTAGGTACCCCAAAGCCACGTTTGTATTCTTCGCGTACTTCAGTGCCCGGGCACTTCGGGCACATCATCACAACAGTGATGTCTTTACGAATTTGCATGCCTTCTTCAACAAGGTTGAAGCCGTGAGCGTAATCTAGGCAGGCGCCTTCCTTCATTAAAGGCATAACCGCGTTAACAACAGGGGTGTGCTGCTTGTCTGGGGTTAGGTTCATAACCACGTCAGCGGTGGGGATAAGTTCTTCGTAAGTACCAACCGCAAAACCGTTCTCTGTCGCGTTTTTCCAGCTCTGGCGTTTGTCGGCAATCGCCTCTGCGCGCAGTGTGTAGGAAACGTCCAAACCAGAGTCACGCAGGTTCAAGCCCTGGTTGAGGCCCTGGGAGCCACAGCCGATAATGACAATCTTTTTGCCTTTCAAGTATTCGCAGCCGTCAGCAAATTCGCTGCGATCCATAAAGCGGCATTTGCCGAGTTCTTGCAGCTGAAGACGCAGCGGCAAGCTATTGAAGTAATTCTGACCCATGGGGGCTCTCCTGAAAGACTAATAAAAAAACGGGTTTGCGGGAGGGTGATATTTCACTTTTCCACAATGGCGGCCACTTTAGCACTGCTTTTATGTTGCGTAAAATGATATATAGTTGATGTAGTGTTGCGTATTTCGGCGCAATAACGATAACTTGCTTCCGTCCTGACACTGCTTTGAGAGAAGGCGCTGCTATGAATATTAAAGAGCTAGAGACATTTATTCATCTTGCTCAGTCTTTGCATTTTGGTCGTACCGGCGATGCGATGCATTTAAGCGCTTCAGCCGTCAGCCGATCTATTATGCGTTTGGAGGATCAGGCGGGGGTGGCCTTATTCGAACGCGACAACCGGCGGGTGCAGCTAACTGCTGCTGGGCGCGAGTTTTTGCGTTATGCAGAGCAAGCTGTCGTTAACTGGCAGTCGGTATTGCAGCGTTTGCATATTCAGGGTGAGGCGCTGCAAGGGGAATTGGGGGTGTATTGCTCGGTCACCGCCTCTTATAGCGTGCTTAGTAATATTCTTGAGGTGTTTAGGCAGCGATACCCTGCGATAGAATTGAAATTGCATACAGGTGACCAGGCTGATGCCATAGAGCGTATTGTTGAGGGCGGAGAAGATGTTGGTATTACCGCAAAGCCCAAGCAGCTGTCATCGCGGCTGCAGTATCAGGAGTTAACGCGCTCTCCGCTGCGCTTGCTGGTACCGAATATTCCCTGCGCGGTAAATGAGCAAATTGCGGCTGGAGATGAAATTTTAACGCCGGCAGTGCTGTCGACTTTGCCCTTTATTTTACCTGAGCGGGGTGTGGCCAGAACCTTAATAGAGCAGTGGTTTCGTCAGCAGCAAATTAGACCGAGTGTCTATGCTCAAGTGAGCGGCCATGAAGCCATTGTTAGTACTGTTGCGCTTGGTCTTGGCATTGGCGTGGTGCCGGAATTGGTGTTGGCAACTAGTTTTTTACGCGAACGGGTGCGGGTGATTCCGGTGGAGCCGGCTTTGCCCAGTATGGAGGTGGGTATGGTAGTGTTACAGCAACGATTATCAAATCCCTTGGTCAAAGCGTTTTGGGATTGCGCCAAGTCATCGTACAGCTCCCAAAATTAATTTATGATGTCGTCACTTTGCAACGTATTAACAGGTTGAACACCTTATGACAGAACAACCGGACAGCGAGAAATCGAAATTAAGCTTTGAGAAAGAAGCCTTATTGCTGATCGATGACCATGAAGAAGAAGTGTCTGTTGATGGCAAGACCGTGCGCAAGCGCGGGATATACCTTTTGCCGAACCTGTTTACCACTGCAGCCCTGTTCTCTGGCTTCTTTGCGATTATCTCCGGTATGCATGGCAATTTCGAGAATGCAGCCATCGCCATCTTCGCAGCTATGATTTTTGATGGTTTAGACGGTCGTGTCGCTAGGCTGATGAACGCGCAGAGTAAATTTGGTGCCGAATACGATAGCTTGGCCGATATGGTCTCGTTTGGCGTGGCGCCGGCGCTGGTGGTGTTTAGCTGGGCTTTGGTTGATCTGGGTAAATTTGGCTGGGCGGTCTCCTTTATATACGTCGCCTGCGCTGCGCTGCGTTTGGCGCGCTTTAATACCCAAATAGAAACCGCAGATAAAAACTACTTTACCGGTCTGGCGAGTCCCGCTGCGGCAGCGGTCATGGCGGGTTTGGTGTGGGTTTGCGCTGAAGAGGGTTGGGTGGAGCAGGGCGTTCATTTTGAGTTGGAAGTGTTTGCCGGGCTGTTGATGGCCCTGTGTGGCTTGCTGATGATCCTTAATGTGCCATACAGCAGCTTTAAAGGCATCGATTTCCGCGGTAGGGTGCCCTTTGTGGTGATGATTGCCGTTGTCTTTATCTTTGGCTTGGTATCTGTAGATCCTGCGCGGGTCCTGTTGGCGGCAGCTATGATCTATGCCCTGTCTGGCCCCGTACAGGCAGTATACCGTCGATTTAAATGAGCGGCGTTTTGTAACAATGCTGAGCGTGGTTCATCTAAATAGAAGTTGAACATACTTTTATGGGAACCACCTTATGCTTATTCGTTCACCCTCAGATATCCCCAGCAGTGAAATCACTCCAGAGAGCGTTTACCTCAAGCGCCGTCAGTTTATGCAGGGGCTTGGCGCGGGTGCGGCGGTCTTAGGTTTGGGATTGCCCGCAGCAGGTTTTGCGGCGAGTGATGATCTGCGTAAAGCCCTAGATTTTAGCCCTGCGATTCAAGCAGCGGATAATCCTTTTTATACCGATGAAAAAGCCGCTAGTTTTTCTGACGCTAGTAGTTATAACAACTTCTATGAATTCGGCACCGATAAAACCGATCCGGCTCGCTATGCTCATGCTCTGACCGTCGACCCTTGGTCTGTGGAGGTAGAGGGGCATGTTGCCAAGCCGGGCAAGTATCCCCTTGAAGATATTATGAAGTTAATGACTCTTGAGGAGCGCATCTATCGCTTGCGCTGTGTAGAGGCTTGGTCGATGGTGATTCCGTGGGTGGGTTTTTCGCTGGCCGACTTCATAAAAATGTTTGAACCCACTTTCGATGCTAAATACGTTGAATTCACGACCCTGCGTCGTCCGCGCGAGATGAAGGGCCAGCGGTCTGCCTTCAGTACAATAGACTGGCCTTATACCGAGGGCTTGCGAATGGACGAGGCCATGAACCCCTTGGCATTTATGAGTGTGGGGATGTATGGCAAAACCCTACCTAACCAAAATGGCGCGCCGATTCGTTTGGTTGTGCCTTGGAAGTATGGTTTTAAAAGTATCAAGTCTATTGTCAAAATGCGGTTTACTTCGGTTAAGCCCAAAACCAGTTGGCAGGGTATTGCCCCTAGAGAGTACGGCTTCTATGCCAATGTGAATCCAGAGGTCAGTCATCCCCGCTGGAGCCAAGCTTATGAGCGTCGCCTGCCAAGTAGCTTATTGCGGCCTAACCGGATCAAAACCGAAATGTTTAATGGCTATGGTGAGCAGGTCGCCGGCTTATATAAAGGCATGAATTTGCGTCGCTTCTACTAATGCCTGCGCTGACATCAAAGCAGTGGAGTACTGCTAAGGCCTTAGTTTTTGTCCTTTGCCTGCTTCCCTTAGCTTATATAGTGTATGCGGCCCTTAGCCAAAGCCTAGGTGCCGACCCCGTTAAAGCGCTTATCCAGCTAAGTGGCGAGTGGGGGATTCGCTTCTTTATTCTTACTATGGCAATCAGTCCTCTGCGGGCGTGGCTAGCCTGGGGCTGGGCTCTGCGCTTTCGGCGCATGTTGGGTTTGTATACTTACTTCTATGTCAGCTTCCATTTACTTATTGTCACAACCTATCTGTTCGCTTGGGATTGGACTATTGTCCAAGAGGAGTTGGCTGAGCGGAGGTATATTATTGTCGGTTTTGCGGCTTGGTTGTTTATGCTTCCGCTGGCCATAACGTCTAATAATCGGGCGGTCAGGGCGCTGCGGAAAAACTGGGGGCGGCTGCATATGTTGGTCTATCCCGCGCTGTTCCTCGCATGGCTCCACATAGCGTGGCAGGTGAGGTCTAGTTACTTTGATGCCGCACTATATGCTATTGTTATTATTGTGCTGTTTTCTCAACGATTTCAAAGGCTTAAAAATACTTTGTAGAAAGCAGTTGACTCCCCTCCTAGTATCTCTATAATGCGCCTCCTCAACCGCAAACGCGGACTTCACCGAGGTGGAGGCAGCAAGTATTTAACGCGGTTGAGGTGGTGAGAAAGTTTAAAAAACTACT